>JBDTQF010000235.1:0-6376 GCA_039932275.1 Burkholderiales bacterium | reverse complement strand
GTTTAAACCTGGCCAGCGCGACTTGGCCACCGAGCCTTCCCCTCAGCGGGCTTACCGCGCCGCCTGCCCGAACTGCGGCGCGGCGGTCGAGTTCCGCTCGGCCGCGTCGGCCAGCGCGGTGTGCAGCTACTGCCGCAGCACGCTGGTGCGCGAGGGCGAGGCGCTGCGCCGCATCGGCGAGAGCGCCGAGCTGTTCGACGACCACACGCCGCTGCAGCTGGGCGCCAGCGGGCGTTATTCGGGCGAAGCCTTCACGCTGATCGGCCGGGTGCAACTTGCCTATGCAGAGGGCACCTGGAACGAGTGGCATGCGCTGTTCGACAACGGCCGCGGCGGCTGGCTGTCGGAGGACAACGGCGCGTACGTGGTCGGCTTTGATGCGCCGCTGGCCGATGGGCCTTCAGCCGAGAGCCTGCGCGCCGGCAGCCGCTGCCAGGTGGCGGGCCAAGCCTGGGACGTGGCCGCCGTTGCGAGCTGCCATGTGCAGGCGGCCGAAGGCGAGCTGCCGGCGGCGCCCAAGCTGCAGGGCGATTTCATCGTGGCCGACCTGCGCAACGAGCGCGGCGAGGTCGGCACGCTGGAGTACCGTGACCCGCAGCGGCCGGCCTGGAGCGTGGGCCGCTCGGTGCGGCTGGCCGAGCTGACGCTGCGCGGCCTGCGCGAGGTGGGCGGGAAGACGCTCACTGGTCGCGGCTTCAACTGCCCGAACTGCGGCGCCGCCGTCGAGGTGAAGCTGGCCGGCACGCTCAGCCTGACCTGCGGTCAGTGCCAGGCAGTGATCGATGTGTCGCAGGGCCCGGGCGCCGACCTGGCGCCCGCTCTGGCCCACTACGCGCAGACCCAGGGTACCGAGCCGCTGCTGGCATTGGGCCGTACCGGCCGGCTGGCTCTGGACAGTGCCGGCAGCGCCGAGCCGCTGCCCTGGCAGGTGGTGGGTTACCTGGAGCGCTGCGACGTGCCCGCGCCCGGCAGCGAGGATGAACAGACCTTCTGGCGCGAGTACCTGCTCTACAACACCACCGAAGGCTTCGCCTTCCTGGTGGATGCGGAGGACGGCTGGAGCTGGGTGCGCCCGCTCACCGGCGCGCCGGTGGTGCAGGGCACGCAGGCGCGCTGGGCCGGCGACCGCTATGACCAGCGCTGGCCCGGCCAGCCGTTCTACGAGGCGCTCAACACCTATGTGCTGGGCGAGTTCTACTGGCGCGTGCGGCGCGGCGAACGTGCGCAGGTCACCGACTACGCCGGCAGCGGCAAGGCCAGCAGCAAGCGCCTGAGCCGTGAGCGCACGCCGGCCGAGGTGACTTGGTCGGGTGGCCAGACGCTGGGCGCCGCGACAGTGGCCGATGCCTTCAACATCCCGCCAGCGCAGCGCTCGGCACTGATGCGCGATGCCGCGCCGATCTCCAGCTTCGTCGGCAGCGGCGGCCTGGGCTGGAAGACGGTGGTGATCGGCCTGGTGCTGGTCTTTTTCCTGATGTTGCTGCTGACCCGCTGCGGCAGCGACGATTGCGGCGAGATCCAGTCGGCCTTCGGCGCGACCAGCGCCGAGTACCAGCAATGCTTGCGCTCGCGCCGCAGCGGCAGCAGCTGGGGCAGCAGCGGCGGCTCCTGGGGCGGCTACAGCAGCGGCGGCGGGGGCAGCCACAAGTGACGGCGCGCGCATTCACTGCACGATTCACCTTCAACGAAAGGACCTGAACATGAACGGTCTCGAATGGCTCAAGCCCGGCGTGGTGCTGGGTTCCATCCTCTACGCCGTGATCGGCGTGGTGGTGCTGTGGCTGAGCTTCGTCGTCATCGACAAGCTCACGCCCTACAAGCTGTGGGAAGAGATCTGCGAGAAGAAGAACCTGGCGCTGGCCATCGTGATCGCAGGGATGTTCATCGCCATTGGTCAGATCGTTGCTGCAGCGATACATGGTTAGCCCCCACGCTCCCTCTGGTCGCTGCCCCCCGAGGGGGTGCCTGCCACGGACCGGCAAAGCCGGTTCCGCGCAGGATCATGGCTGAACCGGCCCCGGGTGCGGCGGCCGTTGCACCCGACCGGCCAGCGCCGGCCGAGGTGGCGTTGCTGGCCTCGGTGTTCGTCATCGCGGCCTGCGGCCTGGTGTACGAGCTGGCGGCAGGCGCACTGGCCAGCTACCTGCTGGGCGACTCGGTGCTGCAGTTCTCCACCGTCATCGGCGCCTACCTGTTCGCGATGGGCCTGGGCTCGTGGCTGAGCCGCTTTGTGGAGCGGCAGCTGGTGGCGCAGTTCCTGCGCATCGAGCTGTTGGTGGGGCTGGTGGGCGGGTTGATGCCGGCGGCGCTGTTCGTGGCCTACAACAGCGCGCCGGCTACCGGGGGCGCGCTGCCGTTCCGGCTGCTGCTGTATGCGCTGGTGCTGTTGGTGGGTGCACTGGTGGGGTTGGAGATCCCGCTGGTGATGCGCATCCTGCAGCAGCACTTCCGTCACCGCTATGCGCTGAAGGAGCTGGTGTCGCAGGTGCTGACCTTCGACTACCTGGGCGCGCTGCTGGTGGCGGTGGCTTTTCCGCTGCTACTGGTGCCGCACCTCGGGCTGGTGCGCACGGGGCTGTTCTTCGGGCTGCTGAATGCGGCGGTGGCGGTGTGGGCGCTGTGGCTGTTCCGCGCCGAGCTGCGTCGCTGGGGCGTGCATGCGTGGGCCTGCGCGGGCGTGGTGGCCACGCTGCTGGCGGCGTTGGCCGGCGCCGATGCACTCACCACCTGGGCCGAAGACCGCTTCTACGGCGACCGCGTGATCTACAAGGCCAGCAGCGACTATCAGCGTGTGGTGGTCACCGGCGGGCCGGCGGGGGTGCGGCTGTTTCTCAACGGCAATCTGCAGTTCCATGAACGCGACGAGTACCGCTACCACGAGGCATTGGTGCACCCCGCGATGGCCGGCCACGGCGCGCCCAAACGCGTGCTGGTGCTGGGCGGCGGTGACGGTCTGGCGCTGCGCGAGGTGCTGAAGTACCCGAGTGTCGAGCAGGCCACGCTGGTGGAGCTGGACCCGCACATGACTCAGTTGTTCGCCGAGCAGCCACGGCTGCGGGCCCTCAATGCCGACGCGCTGCACTCGCCCAAGCTGCGCATCGTCAACGCCGACGCCTTCACCTGGCTGGAGCAGCAGACCGGCGTGGACGCGGTGTGGGACGTGGTTGTGATCGACTTCCCCGATCCCAGCAACTACGCACTGGGCAAGCTCTACACGACCAGCTTCTACCAGGTGGTAGACCAGCACCTGTCGGCGGGCGGCTACGTGGTGGTGCAGACCACCTCGCCGCTGATTGCGCGCCGCAGCTTCTGGACCGTGGTGGCCACGCTGGAGGCTGTGGGCCTGGCGACCACGCCCTACCACGCCCATGTGCCCAGCTTCGGCGAATGGGGCTTTGTGCTGGCCAGCCGGCGGCCCTGGCGGGCGCCGACGGCGTTGCCGCAAGGGCTGCGCTTCCTGACGCTGGCGGGCCTGCCGGCGCTGCAGCAGTTTCCGCCCGACATGGCGCGCGTCGAGGCTGAGCCGAACCGGCTGTCCAACCAGACGCTGGTGCGCAGCTTCGAGGCCGAATGGGGCCGGGTGCATCAATGACGCCCGTGCTGGCTTGGGGATGAGCGCGGGGCTGCACCGGCGCCAGTGGCTGCAGGCCGCGGCGGCGCTGTCGCTGCCTGTGGCGGCGCAGGAAGGAGCGCCTGCGCCGCCGGCGCGCTGGCTGGGTGGGCCGAGTGAGCGCGGGCACCGGCTGCGTGAAACCAAGTCGGGCCGCTGGCCGGGGGTCGCGCAGAACCATCGCGCCCAGGTGCTGGTGATCGGCGCGGGTGTGGCCGGGCTGGCGGCGGCACGGGCCTTGGTGCGGCTGGGCGTCGACGACGTGCAGGTGCTGGAGCTCGATGACGAGGCCGGCGGCAACAGCCGCGGGCACCGCCTGCGTGGGCTCGACTGCCCGCTGGGCGCGCACTACCTGCCGGTGCCCGGCGATGCGGCGCGCGAGGTGCGTGGCCTGCTCGAAGACTACGGTCTGGTGCGTCACTCGCTGGGCCGCTGGGTCTATGACGAGCGCCATCTCTGCCACAGCCCGCAGGAACGGCTGTTCTTCGACGGTGCCTGGCACGACGGGCTGCTGCCCCCGGCCGCGCCGGGCTCGACCACGCTGGCGCAGTACCGGCGCTTTGCCGCGGCGGTCGAACGCCTGCGGCGCACGCCGGGCTTCGCCATCCCCACCGCGGCGGTGTCCTGGACGGTGGCCCACGCGGCGCTGGACGGGCTCAGCTTCGCCGCCTGGCTCGACCGCGAACAGCTCGACGACCCGCACCTGCGCTGGTATCTCGACTACTGCTGCCGCGACGACTACGGCGCCGATGCCGCCACTGTCTCGGCCTGGGCCGGGCTGCACTACTTTGCAAGCCGCCACGGCTTCCAGGCGCCGGGTGACGAGGCCGATGAGCGTGCGCCGGTGCTGACCTGGCCTGAAGGCAATGCCTGGCTGACCCGGCGCCTGCGCGCGGACCTCGGCGAGCGGCTGCACACGGCGTGCATGGCGCTGCGCATCCGCCCGCAGCGCCATGGCGTGGAGGTGCTGGCCTGGGATGCGCAGCGCCATGCACTGCAGCGCTGGCAGGCCGCGCGCGTCGTGCTGGCGGTGCCCCTGATGGTGGCGGTGCGGCTGCTGGACGCACCGCCGGTCGCGCTGGTGCAGGCGGCGAGGCAGACCCAGTACGCACCGTGGATGGTGGCCAATGTGCACGTCGAGCGGCCACTGCTGGAGCGCGTGGGCGTGCCGCGGGCCTGGGACAACGTGGTCTACGGCAGCGCGTCGCTGGGCTATGTCGATGCCGGCCATCAGCACCTGGACCCGACGCCGGGGTCGACGGTGCTGAGTGTTTACTGGGCCCTGCCGGTGGCCGAACGCGCCGCGCTGCTCGCCGCGCCCGCTTCGGCCTGGGCTGGGCGGGTGCTGACTGAGCTGGCACCGATGCACCCCGACCTGCCACGCAAGGCCAGCGAGGTGGTGCTGACGCGCTACGGCCATGCGATGGCGGTGCCCACGCCTGGTACCCGTGGCCAGCCGGCGCGGGCGGCGCTGCGTACCGGCCAGGGCCGGCTGCACTTCGCCCATGCCGACCTGTCGGGCTATTCGGTGTTTGAAGAGGCCTACACGCTGGGGCTGGCGGCGGCCCGCCAGTGCTGGCAGGCCGGCCGGCGGCGCTGAGCCGGCGGTTCAGCGGGTCGGCTCATCCGTGGCCGAGGGGCTCAGCGGCACCACCGGTCCGCGTGCCCAGGCCTGACGGCGGATGTCACGCGGGGCGAAGTGGCCGATCAAGCGGGTCATCAGCGCTTCGGCGGCGTCGCGGCAGTCGGCGTCGCGGTTGCACACGTACACGTCCAGCGTCACGGTGCCGTGCTCCGGCCAGGTGTGCACGGCCAAGTGCGACTCTGCCAACAGCACCACGCCGGTGATGCCCGCGGGGCCCGCGGCCGGCGTGGGCTCGAAACGGTGAAACAGTTCGGCCACGGCATGCAGGCCGCTGGCCTGGACGCTCTCGACGCACAGGCGTCGCAGCGCCGCCGGGTCGGTCATGGCTGGCGTGTCGGCCGGACAGCCATAGAGTTCAGCGACGAGGTGCGAGCCTTGCATGGCGGGGCATTATCGAGCGCCGACCACGCCCGCTGCGGTGCTTTTGGCAGCCGTGCCGGGCGGTTTCACGGCGCCCAGGGCGTTGGCCCACTGTCCACCCGCCGGAAGATCTGCTAGACTCGCGAGCTTTTCCGCCGCAGGTTCACCTGTTGCGGAGCAAAGCGTTCCGGCAGCACGGGTGCTTCGATGGTTTCATCGAGCCTCGGGCGTCAGGAACACAGGTCAGCCCGGCCAATCGATGTCGGGCGTTGCAACAAAGGCTTCCTCGGCACTGGGCTGTTGGGGCTGGAGAATATTCATGACGACCAAGGATTCGGGCTACCGCCTCGGATTGCTGGGCCGCAAGGTGGGCATGACGCGCATCTTCACGGACGACGGCGACGCCGTGCCTGTGACAGTGCTCGATGTGTCGAACAACCGCGTGGCTCAGGTCAAGACCGTCGAAAACGACGGTTACAACGCCCTGCAGGTGGCGTTCGGTGCCCGCAAGGCATCGCGCGTGACCAAGCCTGAGGCAGGCCACATGGCCAAGGCCGGCGCCGTAGCCGGCGAGGTGCTGGAAGAGTTCCGCCTCGCCGACGACGCGGCCGGGCAGTACGCTGCAGGCGCCACCATTCCGGTCAGCGTGTTTGCCGTTGGCCAGAAGGTCGATGTGCAGGGCACCTCGATCGGCAAGGGCTTTGCCGGCACCATCAAACGCCACAACTTCAAGTCGCAGCGCGCGTCGCACGGCAACAGCC
>JBDTQF010000234.1:0-6432 GCA_039932275.1 Burkholderiales bacterium | reverse complement strand
CGGGCGTGGCACGGTGCGTCAGATCGACCTCGCCGTCGGCCTCCACCGCCTGCATGAAGGCATCGGTCACACCGACCGAGATGTTGAAGTTGCGCAGGTCGCCCTGGTCCTTGGCGTGGATGAAGGCTTCGATGTCGGGGTGGTCGCAGCGCAGCACCCCCATCTGCGCGCCGCGCCGGCTGCCGGCGGATTCCACCGTCTCGCAGCTGCGGTCGAACACCCGCATGTAGCTGATCGGCCCCGAGGCGTGGCTCTGCGTCGAGCCGACCCAGGCGCCTTGCGGGCGAATGCGCGAGAAGTCGTAGCCCACGCCGCCACCGCGGCGCATGGTCTCGGCGGCTTCGGTCAGCGCGGTATAGATGCCGGGAAAGCCGTCCTCGGCTGCCGCGATGGAGTCGCCCACCGGCTGCACGAAGCAGTTGATCAGCGTGGCGCTTAGCTCGGTGCCTGCGGCCGAGAGAATGCGCCCCGCGGGGATGAAACCACGCTGCTGGGCGGCCAGGAAGCGGGCCTGCCACTGCGCACGCTGCTCGGCCGGCTCCACCGCCGCCAGCGCCGCGGCCACGCGGGCGCGCACCGCGTCCTGGGTGCGTTCTTCGCCCTTGGCGTACTTCTCGGCCAGTACCTCGTCGCTGATGGCTTGGGCGGCCAGCTGGGTGCCGGCTGGCAGGGCGGGGCTCGTGGGCAGGGACAGCGGCAGCTGGGACATGGTGGCGGTTCTCCTTCAATCCGGCCGGAGGACTCTGCCACACCCGTCTGGCGGCCGGACGAAGGCCCGCTCGGCATTGCAGGATTGGCTGATACAGACCCATTCAATAGGGCGTTACGCGCCCGGCGTTTCAATATTGATACATTGCAAGTTCCGCTTAAGGCGCTCCTGGCACCCTTGCGGCTCATGCCAGTTTCTCGCCCTACGATTTGGCTCGTGCCCGCGTCTTCAGATGGCGCCGCCTGCGGCGTGGTGCCGGTCGCACCCACATTGCGGGGGCCGGCCAGCACGCTGGACCGTGTGGTGCAGGCCCTGCGTTCAGTGCGCGACCCGGACAGCGGGGCCGACATCGTCGATGCCGGCTGGCTGCGCGGCCTGTCGATCGATGGCGGCGAGGCCGAGCTGAATCTGCGGATGCCGCGGGTGGGCTGTACGGCGATGCACATCGTCGCGGAGGCAGCCTTCTCGGTGCTGCGGCGTGAACTGCCCGATACCGACCTTTACCTGCGCCCGTTGGACACGGCTGTGGCCAGTACGGCCAGCACCGCCAGCACCGCCAGTTGAGCGCGGCGACTCGGGGTTGTCAGACGTCCAGGGTGTACACCTGCGCCGCCGCGCGCTCCGCCGCACTGTGGCCGGTGAGCGTGTTGCCCCACAGCTGCGGATCGGCACCTCGGGTGGGTTGCAGGCCGGTGGTCATCACCGAAACCTCTTCCGAGCCGGCGTCGAAATCGCTCAGATGGCGGTGCTGGGCGTCGAACAGGCGGGCCACCATCGAGCCGGAGGACTCGATCACCATCAGGTACCTGGCGGGTTCTTGCATGCTGCGCTCCGGGCGGTTGGAACCTGCAGCGTAGCGTGTGCGCGGTCGCTTGTGCGGCGTGGCGCGCAAAGCCCGCGGCGCCGCGTTCTCAGGATTGCTCGCTGGCCTCCAGCGTATTCAGCGCATCCAGCAGGCCGTTCTTGCGCTCGACATCTTCCTGGCTGTCCGCGAAGCGTTCGGCGATGGCACAGAAGTCGTCGTAGATCTCCAGGAAGGCATCCACCAGCACCGGGTCGAAATGTTCGCCGCGTTGTGCCTTGATGATGTCGCGCGCCTGATCGAACGGCATCGGTTCCTTGTAGACGCGGCGCGAGATCAGCGCATCGAACACATCGGCCACCGCCATCAGCCGGGCCGACACCGGAATGGCTTCGCCGGCCAGGCCGTTGGGGTAGCCCTCGCCGTTCCAGCGTTCGTGGTGGCAGCCGGCAATCTCCTTGGCATAGGCCAGAAAGGCAATCGGCCGCTCGGCGTCGCGTTCGGCCCGCTCGATCGCGTCGGCGCCGATGCGCGCATGGGTCTGCATGATGGTCCACTCCGCCGGCGTGAGCTTGCCCGGCTTGAGCAGCACCTTGTCAGGGATGCCGACCTTGCCGATGTCGTGCAGCGGTGCCGACTTGGCCATCAAGTCGATGGTGCAGTCGTCCAGCGTGGCCGCGAAGCGCGGATGGTGCTGCACCTGCCGGGCCAGCCGGCGCACGTACTCCTGGGTGCGGCGCAGGTGGTTGCCGGTTTCGTTGTCGCGCGTTTCGGCCAGGCTGGCCAGCGCCAGGATGCTGGCCTCCTGGATGTGCAGGTTGTCGCGCATGCGCCGCGCCACCTCGGCCTCCAGGCGCAGGTTGTCGTTGCGCAGCAGGTCGCGGGTTCGCTTGAGTTCGAGGTGGGTGCGCACTCGCGCCTGCACGATGGGCGGCGACAGCGGCTTGGTGAGGTAGTCCACCGCGCCCAGTGCCAAGCCTTTGGCTTCGTCCTCCACGGCGTTCATCGCGGTCACGAAAATGACGGGAATGTCGCGCGTGGCCGGGTCGCTGCGTAGGGCCTGCAGCACTTCGTGGCCGCTCATGCCCGGCATCATCACGTCGAGCAGGATCAAATCGGGCTGGGGTGCCAGGCGCGCCAGCTTCAACGCCACCGGTCCTGCGTTGGCTGCGCGCACGCGGTAGTCGTCCTGTAACAACTCGCCGAGCACCGTCAGGTTCTCGGGGTTGTCGTCAACGATCAGCAGGCAGGCAGGTTCCATGTGAATTTGTAGCACGGCGCAACATCCGCAGTGCCTCGTGGTAACGCGGGTCTGTCCTGTTGTGCCGTGACGAATGCGGCGCCCGGCCGGTCTGCGATGGCACGGGCTGGTGCCAATTCTTCAGTTTTGCGTGCGCTGCGCCTTCCCGACCCCACGGCCTGGGTGCGTGCAGCCACGTTCGCGGGACAGACAGCGCAGCACGCGCAGCGGAGCATTCGGTCACCCCTGCAGCGACTGATCCGTGGCAGCGGTGCTGCCGATGCTCCCCACGACCGTTCCTGAACCTTCCTCCCCCGCAAGCGGCCCCCACGTGGCCATTCTCGGCATCCGTGGCCTGCCGGCTGCGCATGGCGGTTTCGAGACCTTTGCCGAGCGGCTGTCGCTGCACCTGGTGGCCAACGGCTGGCGCGTCACCGTCTACTGCCAGCAGGACGGCGCCGGCGAGGTGCACGAGGATGACTGGCAGGGCGTGCACCGGGTCCACATTCCCTGCGGCGACGACAACGCTGCCGCGACCGTGCGCTTCGACTGGCGCGCCATCGCCCATGTGCTGGGCCACCGGCCCGACGTGGCGCTCACGCTGGGCTACAACACCGCCCTGTTCTGCGCCCGGCTGCGCCTGGCCGGCATCCCCAATGCCATCAACATGGACGGCATCGAGTGGAAGCGTGACAAATGGGGCCCGCTGGCGCGGGCCTGGCTGTATGCCAACGACTGGGCCGGCTGCCTGCTGGGCAACCAGCTGATCGCCGACCACCCGGCGATCGCCAGCCACCTGGCCACCCGGGTGAGCCGCGACAAGATTGCCGTCATCCCCTACGGCGCCGACCGAATCGACGACATCGACACTGAGCCGCTGCAGGCGCTGGGGTTGGAATCCGGCGCCTACCTCACGCTGATCGCGCGGCCCGAGGCCGAGAACTCGGTGCTCGAGATCGTGCGCGCTTTCTCGGCCAAGCCGCGCGGCGTCACGCTGGTGGTGCTGGGCCGCTATCTGCCGGAGCAGGTGCCCTACCACCGCGAGGTGCTGGACGCTGCCGGCCCCGAGGTGCGTTTCGTCGGCGCCATCTATGACGCCCCCACGGTGCAGGCGCTGCGCCGCCACAGCCTGCTGTACGTGCATGGCCACCGGGTCGGCGGTACGAACCCGTCGTTGGTGGAGGCGCTGGGCGCGGGCAATCCGGTGCTCGCGCACCAGAACCGCTTCAACCACTGGGTCGCCGGCCACGAAGCGATGTACTTCGACAGCGAAGCAGCCTGCAGCCGCGCCTTCGACGAGCTGTTCGCCGAACCCGAGCGCCTGGTCGAGATGGCCATCGGCAGCGCGCTACGGCACATGGAAGCGTTCCGCTGGGACAAGGTGCTGCTGCGTTATGAGCAGTTGCTGGCGAGGCTGATCCGCGACCGCAGCGCACGCACCCGTGAGCGCGGGCGTGAAGAGGCCCGGCCGGCAGCCGCCGAGCCGCAGCTGGCTGCGCGCAGCAACACGCTGGCGGCCCGTACCGGGGCGCTGTCGCTGGGCGTCGTGTCGGCGGCCCGGCGTTTCCTGCTGCTGGCGGTGCTGCTGGTGCCTTTGCTGCTGTTGCTACAGAGCCTGGGCGGCTGCGCCAGCCCGCCACCGCCGCAAGGCGTCAGCATCGTGGCCGCGGCGCAGGACGATGCCGCTCTGCGCCGTGCCAACGAGCTGCCTGCTGCTGCCGAGCCGGTGCGTTACCTGATCGGCGCCGGCGACGAGCTGGAGCTGCGTTTTCCCGACTACGCCCAGTACGACCAGAGTGCCAAGGTGCGGCCCGACGGCAAGGTCAGCCTGCAGGTCATCGGCGCGGTGCACGTGCTGGGCCGCACGCCCGAGGACGTGCAGCAGGAGCTGTGGGAGCGCTACCGCCAGCTGGCCGGCGGCGCCGGCGAGCGCAGTTACCTCATCCACCCCGGCGACGAACTGGAGGTGAAGTTCCCCTACCAGGCCAACCTCAACGAGGTGGCCCGGGTGCGGCCCGACGGCAAGCTCACGCTGCAGCTGGTGGGCACGCTGGTGGCACAGGGCCTGAGCCCGGAGGAGCTGCAGGCCGAGCTGGTCAGGCGCTACGCCCGCGTGCTGCGCGCGCCCGAGCTGGCGGTGATCATGCGGTCGTTCAGCTCGCAGGCGCTGCGTGTGGGCCCGCAGGGCCAGGGCCGTGCCGGTGCCGAGTACCTGCGGCCGGTGGTCATGCTCAAGACCGCCACGCCGCAGCAGGTCTTCGTCGGCGGCGAGGTGCAACGCCCCGGCATGCTGCCGTTCACCCCAGGCATGACACTGATGCAGGCGCTGGTGCAGGCCGGCGGCCAGCTGCCGAGCGCCGAGCTGCGCGCCGCCACGGTGCTGCGCAAGGCGCCCGGGCGCGAGCCGCTGGTGATCCGCCGCGACCTGGCAGCCGACCTGGCCGGCCGCGCCACCAACGATGTGGTGCTCGAAGCCTCCGACGTGGTGGTGCTGCCGCAGACCGCCGTGGCGGCCCTCGGCCAGACGCTCGACCAGTACGTGTTCAAGCTCATCCCGCCCCTGCGCAACAGCTCTTTCGGATTCATCTATGACCTCCGCGGCCGCCGCTACTGACCTGTTCCCGTTCGCCCCGCGGCCGGACGGGCCGCATGCCGCCGGCTTCACGCTGCGCGACGCGTTGCAGCTGGTGTTCAAGCACGGCGGGCTGATCCTGGCCTGCACCGTGCTGGTCACCGCGCTGGTGTGGGCCGGCGCCGCCGTGCAGCCCAAGGTCTACGAGGGCGCCGCGCGGCTGTGGATCAAGACCGAGCAGCAGCCGATGCCATCGTTCCTGTCGGGCATCGCGTCGTACCGCGAGCAGACCGCGCCCGACCCGGTCAACCGCAAGATCGAAACCGAGATGGAGCTGCTGCTGGCCCGCGACAGCGCCCAGCGTGTGGTCGAGCGCCTGCAACTGCGCCCCGAGCAGCTGCGGCGCGCGCCGATGGAGGCCGTCGCCGAGCAGCTGCGCGCGCTCACCGGCCGCGGCCCCAAGGTGCCCACTGCCGATGAAGCGCTGGCGCGCCAGCAGGCGCTGGTGGACGAGTTCCTCAAGAGCTTCAGCGTCGAGCCGCAGCGCTCCAAGGGCGCTGACACCAACTCCAACGTCATCGAGATCCGCTTCACCGCGGCCGATGCGGCGCTGGTGCCGGTGGCCATCCAGGCCATGGTGCAGGAGTACATCCAGCTCGCGGCGCGGCAGAACCGCAGCCTCGGCCAAGCCACCTTCAGCCTGCTCGAATCCAAGGCCGACGAGGCCCGTGCCGACCTGGCCCACTCCGAACAGGCGTTGCTGGGCTTCATGTCGGCGCAGGGCGACCGCACCTCGCGCACCGCGCCGCGCGTGGCCTCGGCCGAGTCGGGCGAGGGCATACCGGGCAGCAGCTCGGTGGTGGGCGTGATGAAGTCGCAGGCCGCCGACCTGCAGCGCCGCCTCGACGACCTGCGCGCCATTTACACCGAGGAAGCCGCCAATGTGCGCGCGCTCGGCGGTTCGATCAGTTCGCTGCAGCAGCGCATCAAGCGCGAGGTGCGCGCCAATGCCGAAGCCGATGCGCAGCTCGGCATGCTCGAACGCCAGCGCGCGCTGGCGCAGGACCGCTACGTCGAGCTGCAGACGCGGCTCGACCAGATCGACCTGT
>JBDTQF010000233.1:0-6447 GCA_039932275.1 Burkholderiales bacterium | reverse complement strand
CGCGCGAGCTGCTGCAGCTGATGGGCGCCGATGCGTGGACGCTGACCCACGGCGTGCGCTACCTGCAGTGGATGCTGGGCGGCAACGTCGTCATCCTGCTGCTGTTCGTCTGCAATGCCATCTTCCGCGGCGCCGGCGACGCGGCCGTAGCGATGCGGGTGCTGTGGGTAGCCAACGGCATCAACATGGTGCTCGACCCGATCCTCATCTTCGGCCTCGGTCCCATCCCGGCGCTGGGGGTGGAAGGCGCGGCGATCGCCACCGTCATCGGCCGCAGCATCGGCGTGTCGATGCAGCTGTGGATGCTGCTGCGCGGCAGCCAGCACCTGCGCGTGGCGGTGACGCAGCTCGGGCTCAAGGCCGACACGTTGTGGCACATCGTGCGCACCTCGCTGGGCGGCATCGGCCAGATGATCGTGGCCATGACGGCGTGGATCTTCCTCATGCGCATCCTCGCCGCCATCGGCAGCGACGCCGTGGCCGGCGCCACGATCGCCATCCGCCTGATGATGTTCACGCTGATGCCGGCCTGGGGCATGTCCAACGCCGCGGCCACGCTGGTGGGCCAGAACCTCGGCGCCGGCCAGCCCGCGCGCGCCGAGGCCGCGGTGTGGCGCATCGGCTGGTACAACATGGTGTTCACCGTGGCGGTGTCGGTGCTGTTCTTCACCATCCCGCGCGAGCTGATGGGCCTGTTCACCACCGAGCAGGCGGTGGTCGACATCGGCGCCGAATGGCTGCGCGTGCTGTCGTATTCGTACTTCGTCTACGGCTGGTGGATGGTCTCGGTGCAGGCCTTCAACGGCGCGGGCGACACCGTGACGCCCACCAAGATCAACCTCGTGTTCTTCTGGCTCATCCAGATCCCGCTGGCCTGGCTGCTGGCGCTGCAGCTCGACCTGCAGGCCACCGGCGTCTTCTGGGCGGTGTTCGCGTCAGAGACCTCGGTGGGGCTGTTCACGCTGTGGTTGTTCAGCCGCGGGAGGTGGAAGAAGGCGAGTGTGTGAGCGGATAGTGGCAACTGGCTTGCTTCCACGCCTGGCCGATCGGGTTCGGCCAAGCGCCGCCTCGCGCCAACTACTTGGCAATGTGGCCCGCCAGCACTGCAGGCCAGACTGAGAACCGGCAATCAACCGCATACCTTCGGGGGATTACATCAAACAGGGGGAGGCTTGCACATGGCCATCTTTCCGCAGGGAGTGTCGAACATCGCCGCCCGATGCCGCAACACCGAGGACGGCGGCGCCGAGCGGCGCATGCTGCAGCAGCTGCAGCGCTGTCTGGAAGACGACTACCTGGTCTGGCACAACGTGCCGGTGGGTACCAAGGGGCGGCAGCCCGACTTCGTGGTGCTGCACCCCGGCCGCGGCCTGCTGATCCTGGAGGTCAAGGGCTGGCGCGCCGGCACCTTGCGCAACGCCACCAAGTACGACGTCGAGCTGGAAACGCCGCGCGGCCTGGTCAACAGCATCCACCCCGAGATGCAGGCCCGCGGCTATGCCACCGAGCTGGTCAACCAGATGCAGCGCGACCCCGGCCTGTGCGAGGCCGATGGCCGCCACACCGGCAAGCTGGTCGCCCCGTGGGGCTGGGGCGCGGTGCTGGCCAATGTGGAACGCGAGCGCATCACCGACCCGCAGTGGGCCAGCGTGTTCCCGCATGAGCGCACCCTCACCCGCGAAGACCTGGCCGACGACCTGGACCCAGCCGCCTTCCAGCAGCGCCTGTGGGGCATGCTGACCGTCAGCTTCCGGCACACGTTGACGCTGCCGCAGCGCGACCGCATGCGCTGGCACCTGTTCCCCGAGATCCGCATCCAGACGCAGGCCTCGCTGCTGGATGACACGGACGACAAGCCTGAGCCCAGCCCCGCCGACGCGCTGCTGCAGGTAATGGACATCCAGCAGGAGCAGCTGGCCCGTTCGCTGGGTGAAGGCCACCGCGTCATCCATGGCGTGGCCGGCTCGGGCAAGACCATGATCCTGGTCTACCGTGCGCAGCAACTGGCCGCAGCGGCTCGGCCCGACTGGCCCATCCTGGTGCTTTGCTACAACCGCCCGCTGTCGGCCCGCATTGACGCGATGCTGCGCCAGCGTGGCCTGGACGAACGCGTGCAGGTGCGTACCTTCCACAGCTGGTGCCACGACATGGCCAGCACCTATCAACTGGGCATCCCCAAGAAGGGCTACAAGCCCGACTACGACGCCCTGGCCGACCGCGTGATCCAGGCCGTGGAACATGGCCGCATCCCCCGCGGCCAATATGCCGCGCTGCTGATCGACGAAGCCCACGACTTCGAGGATGCCTGGCTGCGCCTGGCCCCGCAGCTGGTGGACCCGAGTACCAATTCGTTGCTGGTGCTGTACGACGATGCGCAAAGCATCTACCGCAAGCCGCGCCGCAAGTTCAGCTTCGCCAGCGTGGGCATCAAGGCCAGCGGCCGCACCAGCGTGTTGAAGATCAACTACCGCAACACCGCCGAGGTGCTGCAACTGGCCACCGCCACCGCCGGCCAATTGCTCGCCGGGCAGGAGCCCGACGCCGAAGACGACATCGTGCACACCGCCCCGCTGGCCGCCGGCCGCCGCGGACCGATGCCGCAACTGCTGCGCGGTGCCTCCTCCCACCAGGAAGCCGAGTTGGTGGCCGACTGCGTGGCCGAGGCGATTGCCGAGGGCGTACACGCCAGCGACATCGGCGTCCTGGCGCGACGCCATGACCTGCTCGACCCCATCGAGCGTGCCCTGCACCGCCAAGGCATTGCCTGCCAGCGCCTCAAGGGCAAGGACAGCCGGCACTGGCAGGCTCACAGCGTGAAGCTCACGACGCTGCACGCCTCCAAGGGCCTGGAGTTCCACACCGTGGCCATCGTCGGCCTGCAAGCCCTGCCCGATGCGCACCAGACGGAGGAAGAAGAATGGCGGCTGCTGTACGTGGCGATGACACGGGCCACCCATCGGCTGGTGTTGTCGGCGTGCGGCGAGTCGGTTGCGGTGGCGCAGGTGGAACGTGCTTTGGGTCAGGGGGCTCAGCGCCCGCTGCAGGCGGCATGACAGAGGGTCGCGCTCACGCTACCGTGTGCTCAGCAAAGGAATCAAGATCATGCCCATCCCAGACTTTCAATCGCTGATGCTCCCCGTCCTGCAGGAGGCGGCCGCTGGCGAGGTGCGCATTTCCGATGTCGTGGCCACCCTGGGCAGCAAGCTCCAGCTGACCGACGCTGAGCTGTCGGAACTGCTGCCGTCAGGCAAGCAGACGACGTTTGCCAACCGCGTGAACTGGGCCAAGAGCTACCTCGGCAAGGCGGGCCTGATCAATCTGACCAAGCGGGCCTACTTCGAGATCAGCGAGCGGGGTCGCGCCGTACTGGCCAACCCGCCACAAGCCATCAACGTCAAGTTCCTCGAAACCTTTCCAGAGTTCAAGGCCTTCCGCGAAGCGACCTCACCCAGCCCCACCGCGCTGCAGGCCGACCCCACGAACTTCAAGGAGCTGGCACCCGATGAGGTGATCCGCTCTGCCAGCGACGAGCTGCAGCAATCGCTCAGTGCCGAGCTGCTCGCAAAGATCCTGGCCTCAGCGCCGGACTTCTTCGAGCGACTGGTTGTTCAACTGCTGATCGCCATGGGCTACGGCGGGTCGGCCATCGAAGCCGGCAAGGCCTTGGGCAAGAGCGGTGACGGTGGCGTGGACGGCGTCATCGACCAGGACGCCCTGGGCCTCGATCGCATCTACGTCCAGGCCAAGCGCTACACCGACAGCAAGGTGTCGTCCGGCGAGATCCGCGACTTCTTCGGCTCGCTGGATCGCTTCAAGGCCAACAAGGGCCTGTTCGTCACCACGTCCGGCTTCTCACCTGCGGCAAGAGAAACGGCCGAGATGCTCAGCAAGCGCATCGTGCTGATCGACGGCGCTCTGCTCACCCGGCTGATGATCAGGTTCGACATTGGCTGCCGGGTCGAAGAGGTGGTCTTCATCAAGAAGCTCGACGAGGAGTTCTTCGACTGATGGGCGGCGCGACAACGCGGGTGCCCCCGGCGTCAAGCATTGATAGGCGCTCACGCAACTGGCTCGATGCGAAGTCGATGAAGGCGCGGGTCTTCATCGGCAGGCGCCCCTGGCCGGGGTAGATCAGGCTGGCCGGCACCGCGGGGGGCTCATCGTCGGCCAGCACGCGCACCAAACGGCCGTCTTGCAAGGCGTCGGCCACCTGGTAGGACAGCACGCGGGTGAGGCCCAGCCCGAGCAGCGCCGCCTCGACGGCGGCGTCGGCCGTGGAGACGGCCAGGCGCGTTCGCACCGGCGCTCGCCACTTCTGGCCATCGGCCCGCACGAAGGTCCATGCGCCTGCGGCTTCCAGGCCATCGAACGTGATGCAGCGGTGTGCCGCGAGCTCGCCGGGAGACTTCGGCGTGCCAAACCGCGTCAGGTAGGCCGGGCTCGCGCACACGACGCGGCGGATCGCGCCCACCTGCGTCGCCACGAGGCCGCTGTCAGGCAGGGCACCGATGCGCAGCGCCACATCGACATGGTCCTCGATGAGGTTGACGTTGCGGTCGCCCAACCGGAGCTGCATATCGACCTCGGCATGCGCTTCGAGAAAGGCGGTGGCCACCGGCACCAGGTGCAGGCGGCCGAACACCACAGGCGCGGCCACCACGAGCTGGCCCTTCACCTTGGCGTAGGCCCCCGAGACGACACGCTCGGCCTCGTCGACCTGCTCCAGGATCTGGCGACAGGCCTCAAGGTAGTCGCGGCCGGCATCGGTCAGTTCCAGCTTGCGGGTCGAGCGCGTGATGAGGCGCGTCTTGAGGTGCGCCTCCAGGTCGGCCAGCTTGCGACTGATGGTGGCGAGCGGCACGTTCAGGTGCCGGCCGGCGGCCGACAGGCTGCCGCCCTCGACGATGGCGGCAAACACGGACATGGCTTCGAGTCGGTCCATTGTTCCGAATATTGGTAGGAAGATTCGCGAATGTAGAGTCTAGTTGGCGCCAGCGGGAATATCTACAGTCTCCTCACCGGATGCACCGGCTCAACCCACCCTCTGGAGATCACACCATGTCCCGACTTGCCACTCCCGCCAGCATCGACGCCGCCCCGGCCTCGGCGCGCCCGCACCTCGAAGCCGTGAACAAGCAGATCGGCAGCGTGCCGAACCTGTTCCGCCTCGTCGCCAACAGCCCGGCCGCGCTGGAGGGTTACCTGGGGATGTCTGGCGCCCTGGCCAAGGGCAGCCTGCCGGCCCAGACCCGCGAACGCATCGCGCTGGCCGTCGCCCAGATGAACGACTGCGGCTACTGCCTGTCGGCCCACAGCTACCTGGGCAAGAACGTTGCGAAGCTGAGCGACGCCGAGATCGCCGCCAACCGCCGTGGCAGTTCGCTCGACCCCAAGGCCGACGCCGCAGTGCGCTTTGCGGCCCGGGTGGTGCACGAGCGCGGGCACGTGGCCGATGCCGACGTGCAGGCGGTGCGCATGGCCGGCTACGACGACGCCCAGATCGTCGAGATCGTCCAGCACGTGGCCCTGAACACCTGGACCAACTACGTCAACTCGGTGGCGCAGACCGAGATCGACTTCCCCGCCGCGCAGGCCCTCGCCGCCTGAGCGGGCTGAGGCTGTGACCATGGCAGGCACCCCGTCATACGCCAGCGACGTGGCGTTCACCGCGACCGTGAAGGCGATCCAGGCCCGCAAGGGCTCGCGCACCGCCTATGCACGCATGGAAGCCGACGGCTCCTGGGAACAGTCCATCACCGCCGACCTCCGGCGCGAGATCGAGTCACAGACAAGCGTGTTCATCGCGACGGCCAATGCGGCCGGGCAGCCGTACATCCAGCACCGCGGCGGTCCGGCCGGCTTCATGCGCGTGCTCGACGAGCACACCATCGGCTTCGTGGACTTCGCGGGGAACCGCCAGTACATCACCCAGGGCAACCTGGCAGAGAACCCCAAGGCGCAGCTGTTCCTCATCGACTATGCCCACCAACGCCGCATCAAGGTGTGGGGCACGGCGCGTGTGGTGGAAGGCGACGAGGCATTGGTGCACCAGCTGATGCCGCAGGGCTACCGCGCGCGGCCCGAACAGGTGATGCTCTTCACCGTCAGCGCGTGGGACGTGAACTGCCCCCAGCACATTCCGCAGCGCATCGATGCCGCTGATGTGCGAGCGGCCATCGCGTTACGCGATGGCCGCATTGCCGAGCTTGAAGCCGAAGTCGAGCGCCTCAAGCGTGAGGCCGCAGACGCTCGCGATTGATCGACGCCATCCTTGCAGCGAACCGCGCTGACGGATCGAGGCCGCCAAGACCGACGGACGCTGGGCGCGGGCCTACGACGGCGCGCACGTCCACGGTGCCCGAGGACCTGCTGGCTGCGCTGGAAGCCGAGCCGAAGGCCCTGGCCTTCTTTGCAACGATCAACGCGTCCAACCGCTATGCCGTGTTG
>JBDTQF010000232.1:0-6473 GCA_039932275.1 Burkholderiales bacterium | reverse complement strand
GAGCTGCAGGTCATCAGCCCGCACGACCACGACCTGGTGCCACAGGCCGACGATCTGCTGCGTGAGCTGGTGCCGCAGGCGCAGGGCTGGGAGATCAAGCCCGAGATCACGCGCAGCATGATCGAGATCAGCACCTCGATCCAGCGCGACCACGCCGGCCTGGTGCGTGAACTGCGCAGCGCCCGCGACAGCCTCGTGCGCACCGCCCGGCGACTCAACATCGCTGTATCCGGCGGCGGCACGCACGCCTTCCAGCAGTGGAGCGAACAGCAGATCTACCCGGCCGAACGCTTCCACTACCTGAGCGACCTGTACGGCTACCTGGCCAAACAGTTCACCGTGTTCGGCCAGCATGTGCACGTGGGCTGCCGCAACGGCGACGAGGCGCTGTGGCTCACGCATGCGCTGAGCCGCTATGTGCCGCACTTCATCGCCCTGGCCGCGTCATCGCCCTTCGTGCAGCGGCAGGACACCGGCTTCGACTCGGCCCGGCTCAACGCAGTGTTCGCCTTCCCGCTGGCCGGGCGCGCGCCCTTCGTGCGCAGCTGGGAGGAGTTCGGCCACTACTTCGACAAGATGGCCGACACCGGCGTGGTGCAGTCGATGAAGGACTTCTACTGGGACATCCGCCCCAAGCCCGAGTACGGCACCATCGAACTGCGTGTGTGCGACACGCCGCTGACCGTCAACAAGGCCGCCTGCCTGGCGGTGTACCTGCAGTCGATCTGCAAGTACCTGCTCGACGAACGCCCCTTCGAACCCGCCGACGACGACTACCTGGTCTACACCTTCAACCGCTTCCAGGCCTGCCGCTTCGGCCTCGACGGCGAGCTGGTCGACCCGCAGACCAAGCAGCGCGGCCGCCTGCGCGACGACATCTTGCGCACGCTGGCGCGCATCGAACCACATGCCGTTGAGCTGCAAGGCTTCGACGCCTGCAGCGAACTGCGCGACGCGCTGCACCAGGGCAACGATGCGACCTGGCTGCGCCGGCTGCGCGCCCAAGGCCTGCCGTGGACGGCGGTGGTGGAGCAGGCGGCACGGCGCTGGGCGGACCCTGTCAACTGAGCAGCCGTCCCCGACACAGGGTTTTCGCGCGAGGAACGGCTCCTCCAAAAGGAGGCAGTCACAGCCCGCTGCTGGCCACCGGGGCCCTGTATGCGCTCAACCGTGACTGGCTTTTCGCGCTGGAAGCGGAGCAGACCTTCTACCCCTCGCAGTCGGTCGAGGCCTGGCGCAGCGGCGCCGCCGTATTCAACAGCGTGGCCCTCACCGACCCGGTGCTGCAGACCAGCCGCTACAGCCTGCAGCAGTCGCAGACGCAGACGCAGGTCATGGTGCACCGGCGACTGCAGGGCCACTGGTTCGTCATCGGCGAGCCGATGCTGCGCAGCCAGTCGTTCCGCCGCTTCGCCTTCGCGGCCGGGCCGGACCACGCCCTCAACCCCAGCCCGGATCAGTCGGTGGAAGAAACCACGGCCGAGGCGGTGCTGAACCTCGGCCTGGCGCTGAAGTCGCAGCGCGTGGCCGGGGCCCCGACCCACTACAGCCTGCGCGTCAGCGCCGGCCTGCCGGTGTGGCGGCGGGTGGAGAACACCTCGCAGCCCACGGTGAGCTTCAACAGCGTGAAGGGCTACGACCTCGGCATCGAAGCCCGCTACAGCTGGGCCGTGCTGGACGACGTGCACCTGGGCGGCTCGGGCAAGTGGGGCCGCCTGCGACGCAGCTACCAGCAGACCACCAATGGCAGCGGCGCGGCGGTGGAACTGCCCAGCAGCAAACTCGACGGCTGGAGCGCCGGGGTCGAGGTGCTGTGGAAGCTCTGACCATGAGGAGAGTGCGCGAAGCAAGGGAGGGAGCGGGTGGGCTCAGCACACACTGTGCAGTGTTCTACCGCGTCGTGATTCCCGGCGCCAGCGACACTTACCTGACTGGCATGACTGCACGCGCGGGCCGAAGCAACTACAACCACGTCAGCCAACCCATCTCCGTGACATTGCCCGCCGGCGTCTATCAGGCAACGGTCCAAGGGCAACCCAACTGCACCAGCATGTGGGCCTCACGGTTGTTGATTTCTACCCTCGTGCTCAATCGCTGAACCGCATGCAGCCTGCGGCGGCACTCAGCGAGGTGCCTGAGAAGCCACCATCAACGATCACACCGACCTGCCCGACCCTTGCACCAACGGGTGCCTGGCCACCCTGATGACCCTGGCCCACGCAGCGTTTTGACCTGGTGTGGTCGGCAGGCCCGTTCGACTACTTGTCTGACGGTCTCCCGCACATCAAACCCGCCGCACCGGCCCAGGGTACTGGGCCACCAGGGCATCGGCCGTCAAGAGCGTGATGCCCTCCGTGAGGGCCTGGGCCACCAGCAGCCGGTCAAACGGATCTCGGTGCAGGGCCGGCAGACTGCCCACCGCCACGGCATGGGCACTGGTGATCGGCAACTCGGTGTAGCCGTTGTCCAGCAGGCTGCGGCGCAGCACCCGGGCCTCTACCTGGAAGTCCTCACGGCCGAGCCCGCTCTTGATCGTCACCTCCCACAAGCTGGCCGCGCTGAAGATCACCTCATGCTCGAGCGATTCGATCAAGGCCCGTGCAGTTGGAGAGAGCCGCCCGGGCGCCCCCGCCGCCCAGAGCAGCAGATGGGTGTCCAGCAGTAGCTTCACGGCACGCCACCGCCGAACAGGTGCGCGATGTCATCTGCGCCGATGCGGTCGAAATCGTCCGGCACGTTGATCTCACCAACGAGGAAGCCGGTACGGCGCATGCACCCGGCCTCTGGAACGGCCAGCGCCGTCACCTTGACCAGCGCCTTGCCCGCCTTGGCGATGACGAACGGCTCGCCTTGCGCTGCGCGCTCCACCAGCCGAGAAAGATGGGTTTTGGCTTCGTGAATGTTGACGGTTTCCATGATGTTTTATCAAACTAGATCCTGTTAGTTTAGTCCACACACCCCTTGGAGGCGCCCCATGCACACACATCCCCTTCGCCACCCCCGGTCTGCGGTCGCCACGGTGGCGGTATCAGTCGGACTGGCCACCGTGTTAGCCATGGCAGCAACGACAACCGCCACCGCGGCGCCGCCGGCCAAGGCGGCCCGCTTCAGCCTCACCAGCCCGGACATCGCGGCGGGCAGCAAGATCGGCAACAAGTTCGTCCTCAACGGCTTCGGCTGCAAGGGCGAGAACATTTCGCCCGCGCTGGTATGGGCCAACCCGCCAGCCGGTACCAAGTCGTTCGCGCTGCAGGTCTACGACCCCGACGCCCCCACTGGCAGCGGCTTCTGGCACTGGGCGGTCTACAACATCCCTGCAGCCACCGCGCAGCTGGTACAGGGTGCCGGCAATGCCCCCGCCTCGCTGCCGGCCGGCGCCTATGCCGGGCAGAGCGACTTCCATGACACCGTTGCCACCGGTGGCAACGGCAACTACGGCGGCCCCTGTCCGCCCACCGGCGACAAGCCGCACCGCTACATCTTCACGCTGTTCGCACTGGCCGTCGAAGACCTGCCCGCCGCAGCCGGTATCCCGAAGACGGGCACCGCCGCACTGCACGGCTTCGTGTTGAACAAAGGCCTGGGCGACAAGCTGCTGGGCAAGGCGTCCTTCACCGCCAAGTACGGGCGCTGAACCACCGCGCCGAGCGCCACGACGCCAGCGCTGCGCTTCAGCGTCGGCGTCGCCAGGCCCGGCCGGCGCCGAGCAGCACGACCAACCCGGCCAACCCCCATGCAGGCCACAGGCCCCAGTGCCCCACCCACCACGCATACGGCGTGGTGCCGCTGCGGCCCTCGACGCGGGCCTCCAGCACGCCTTGCGTATACGGCGCCAGCGCCGCCAGCACCACGCCGCGGTGGTCGATCACCGCGGTGGCACCGGTGTTGGTGGCGCGCAGCATCGGCCGCTGCAGCTCCAGCGTGCGCAGGCGCGAGATCTGCAGGTGCTGGGCCACGGCCACGCTGTTGCCGAACCAGCCGATGTTGCTGAGATTGGCCAGCACGGTGGGCGCCTGCGATTGGTCGGCGAAGCGCGCTGCCAGTTCTTCTCCGAACAGATCTTCGTAGCAGATGTTGGGCGCCACGCGCTGGCCCAGCACCGGCATCGAGGGCGCTACCAGCGGGCCGCGGTTGAAGTCGCCCAGCGGAATGTTCATCATCTCGACGAACCAGTGGAAGCCCGGCGGGATGAACTCGCCGAACGGCACGAGGTGGTGCTTGTCGTAGCGGTACACCGGCTGGCCAGGGCCCAGGCCGACCGCCGAGTTGGTGTAGCCGGTGTCGAAGTCGCCCAGCGGCACGCCGAACAGCGCGTGCGTCGTGCCTTGCGCAAAGGGGCGCGCCAGTGCGTCCCACAGGCCCGGCGGCATCTGCACCGGCAGCAGCGGAATGGCGGTCTCGGCCGCCACCACAAGGTCGCCGCGGGCCTGGTGCAGCGCCTGCAGGTGCCAGTGCAGCACTGCCGGCAAACGGGTCTCGTCGAACTTCTCGTCCTGCGGGACGTTGCCCTGGATCAGCGTGACCGCCAGGCTGCCAGCGCTGCGGGTGTATTGCGCCGGCAGCCACGGCGGCACCAGCCACAGCAGCGCCACGGCGGCCAGCACACCCAGCCGCCGGCGCCAGGCCGCACCCTGCTGCAGCGCCGCCGCCAGTGCCACGGCCAGCAGCGCGGCCACCGCGCCCATGCCGTACACGCCCACCCACGGCGCCCAGGCGGCCAGCGGACCATCGACATGTGCATAACCCGCTGCGGCCCAGGGGAAACCGGTGAACCAGCGCGCCCGCGCCAGCTCAACCAGCAGCCACAGCGCGGCGAACAGCGGCGCGTCGCTGCGCAGCCGCCCGCTGCGCCAGCGCACATAGGCCATGCTTGCCAGCACGAGGTAGAGCGAGAGCACCGCGGCCAGCGCCAGCACGGCCAACGCGGCCATCCAGGCCGGCAGGCCGCCGTAGCGGTGCATGCTGATGTAAAGCCACCAGGTGCTGCCCGCCAGCCAGCACAGCCCAAAGCCGAAGGCTGCGGCCGAGGCCTTCTTCAACCGCCCCGGGCCGGTACAAGCTTGCAGGGCCGACACCAGCAGCACCAGGCCCAGCAGCTCAAGCACACCCGGCAGCCAGCCCAGCCCAGGGGCGTGCCAGCCCGTCCAGGCATCTGCCGGCGCATAGGCGGAAGCCAGCGCCTGCAGGGCGCCGCCCAGCCAGGCCAGCAACAGCGTCACGCCCTCACGTCCTCAGGCGTCCACGCCCGGCGGCCTGGCGCGCGTGACCTTGAACCAACGCACCGCACCGCCCCGCGCCAGCATCACGGTGAACAGCAGGCCGGTGATCTCCACCGACTCGCCGCGCCGCGGCACGCGGCCCAGCTCATGCGCAATCAGGCCGCCGATGGTCTCGAAGGCGTCTTCCGGCAGCTCGGTGGCGAAGGTGGCGTTGACGGCGCCGATGTCCACATCGCCGGCCACTCGCTGGCTGCCGTCGGCCAGGGTGTAGATGCCGGTGTCGCTGTCGACCACGTCGAACTCGTCTTCGATCTCGCCGACGATCTCCTCGAGCACGTCCTCGATGGTGATCAGCCCGGCCACCTTGCCGAACTCGTCGATCACGATGGCCAGGTGGTTGCGGTTGGCGCGGAAGTCGCGCAGCAGCTCGTTGAGGCTCTTCGACTCGGGCACGAACACCGCCGGGCGCAGCAGCGTGCGCAGGCTCAGCTCGGGTGCGCGCTGCAGCTTGAGCAGGTCCTTGGCCAGCAGGATGCCGATGATGTTCTCGCGCTCGCCCTCGAACACCGGAAAGCGCGAGTGGCCGGTCTCGATGACGTTGGCCAGCAACTCGTCGTAGGGCGAGGCGATCTCCAGAAGGTCCATGCGCGGCGCCGCCACCATGGCGTCGCCCGCCGTGCGGTCGGCCATGCGGATGACGCCCTCAAGCATGGCGCGCGACTGCGGCTCGATCAGCTCGCGCTGCTCGGCGTCGGCCAGGGTTTCGATCAGTTCGTCCCGCGAATCGGGGCCGGGAGAGAGGAACTCGCGCAGGCGTTCGAACAAGCTTCGGCGGTCCTGGTGCGGCGCCCGCTCGGCGTCGCGTCCGCTTCGCGCGCCAGAGGCGCGCGGACTAGGCTGGGGTTCTGACACGGTCAGGTGCCCGAAGTGAAGACGCGCCAAGAATACCCGATGCGCATGACGCTCCCGCTGCCGCGCCGGCCGGGGGCAACCCCAGCGCCGGGGGCGCCATCCCAGGCGGACAGCGCCGCAGCCCTGCGGGGAGTAAGCTCCCGCATTTCCCGCCGCACGATCCGGGCCCCGAGCCGTTGCCCCAGCGGCGCTCAGCAAGCACCTTCCCATCATGTCGACCGACGCCACTTCCCTCATCCCCGCCACCATCCTCACCGGCTTTCTCGGCGCAGGCAAGACCACGCTGCTCAAGCGCGTGCTCACCGAAGCGCACGGCCAGAAGATCGCCGTGATCGAGAACGA
>JBDTQF010000231.1:0-6504 GCA_039932275.1 Burkholderiales bacterium | reverse complement strand
GTCACAAAATTTAACGTCGGCGCACTCGGTGAATACCCTCTGCTTCGTCATCCCGCGCAGGTAGACTGCGGACCCGCCGCATACGGCGCTAGCGCGTGATGCCCCCATCCGGGGTGGTGTCCGACACGCCAGAATATTTTCGGAGTCGAGTCGATGAAGCTCTCCAGATCCCTGCTGTTGTCCCTGTCCATCCCGGCCCTGCTGGCCGCCTGCAGCAGCACCCCGCCCGCCGCCCCTGCGCCGGCCCCCGTGGCAGCCGCCCCGGTCCCCGCGCCGGCACCTGCGCCCGCACCGGCGGCCCCGGCTGCCGCGCCACAGTCGAGGGTCACCTCGGTGGTGCTGCCCGACTACCTGGACCCGAAGAGCGCCATCTCGACCCAGCGCAGCGTCTACTTCGACTTCGACCGTTTCGACATCAAGTCCGAGTACACCCCGGTGGTTGAGCTGCAAGGCAAGTACCTGGCCAAGAACACCGCACTGAAGGTGCGCGTCGAGGGCAACACCGACGAGCGCGGCGGCTCCGAATACAACCTGGCGCTGGGCCAGAAGCGGGCCGAAGCCGTGGTGAAGGGGCTCAAGGTCATCGGCGCGGGCGACGGCCAGATGGAACCGGTGAGCTTCGGCGAAGAGCGCCCGGCTGCCACCGGTCACGACGAAGCCGCGTGGGCCAAGAACCGCCGCGTCGACATCGTCTACCCGTCGAAGTAAGCCACACCCGCTCGGCCACCGTTCGGGCGGCTTGAAAAGGGGCAGCAGCGCTGCCCCTTTTTCATGGGCGGGTGCGACTTGCGCTACGCCGCCTCGTCTATGCCTTCTTGCCAGCCTCGAAGCCGTAGGTCATGCGGGCGCGGGCGCCCAGGTAGGCGGCTGCAGCGGGGTCGAGTTCGCTGGCCTTGGGCGTCTTGTCGATGGCCAGGTCCGGCTCTTCCTCCAGCGCCACCAGCAACGCGGCCTCCCTCGGCACGGCCGGGTCGTATACCAGCACCACCGGCTTGAGCGGCTGGCTGGCATTGACGGCCACCACCATGCCCACCGAGCCATCGCTCAGACCTACCAGCGTGCCCGGCGGATAGATGCCCATGCAGCGCACGAAGGCGGTCAGCGCCGCGTCGTCGAACTTGCTGCGCTGCAGGCCATACATGGCCGCCAGCGCCTCCCGCGGGCTCAGTGAAAACGAGGCGTTGAGCGGGTTGCACAGCTTGTCGTAGACGTTGGCGATCGCCACGATGCGTGCCAGCAGCGAGATCTGAGTGCCCTTGAGCTTCTTCGGATAGCCCGAGCCGTCCACCAGTTCGTGATGCTGGGTGATGATCTGCTGCACTTCGGCAGGCAGCGCCATCTTGCGCGCAATCTCGACGCCGCCGGGCACGTGCTGCTGCACCAGCGCCTGCTCGGCCCGCGTCAGCGGATCGCTGCTGCGCCAGAGGCGCTCGGGGATGTCGATCTTGCCGATGTCGTGGAACAACGCGCCCAGCCCGATCAGCTCGATCGCGCCAGCCGGTGCCTTCAGCGCCCGGGCCAGCATCATCGCCAGCAGCGCCACGTTGAGGGCGTGCTGGTAGACCAGCTCGCCGCCGACCTGATCGGCCATCAGGTGCAACGTCACGTCGGTGTCGCTGAGCAGCGTGCCGGCCAGGTTGTGCACCATGCCCTGGGCCGTCTCGCGGGATTCATCGGGCAGCGCATACACGTTGCGCGACAGCGACTTGAAGGCGCGCGCAGCTTCCAGCAGCTCGCGCTCGCAGGTCTTGCGGGCCGCGCGACGCTCGGCCTGCCGCGCCGCCCTGGCCTGCGCCGCAGGCTGCGCCGCCGCTGCAGCGGCGGCCGTGGCAGCGTTGGACGCCACCGGTGCTGCGGGTGCTGCGGGTGCTGCGGGTTCGGCCGCTGTCCCTGCTGCCACCGTTTCGGACGCTGTCGGCGCGACCGGCCCAGGCACGGCCCCATCGCTGAGCTCCGGCGAATAGCGGATGCGCTTGAGCTTCAGGCTGCGGATGGTGGCGATCTGGTCGTCGTTCTTGATCTTGAAGTTCGCCGACGGAAAGGGGTGCTCCATCCACGACAGATCAAGGTGCACATGCAGACCCACGCGCAGGTCTTCGGGGGTGAGGTACACGGCCTCGGCGGTGGTAGTCATCGCTTCTTCTTGTCAGTTCAACGCAGTGCCGTCGTGACGACCGCACCGCTGGTTTCAAGCAATGCCCGCGGCAAAGCCGGACAGCAGGTCATCCATCCAGTCGTCGACATCAGCATCGCTGAGCATCAGAGTGCCCACTGCAAACTCGCCGCCTTTGTCCCATTCGACACTGGCATTCATGCCGGCATGCAGCTGGATCGCACGCTCGGCCACCAGGCCCATGGCAATGAGGCGGCACACCCCCTCTGCCGCGCCGGGATCGCGGAACACCGCATAGTCGTGATGCAGCCGGATCGACAGGCACACGGCCTGCGACAGGCCCCACGTCCGTCCCATCAGCGCACCGACCAGCGCATGGTCGGTGTCGTGCGCGGCATGTTCGACCTCGCAGAAACTGCGGTCGGGGGCGCTGTTGGCGCGCTTGAGCGTCTCGGTGTAGTCGGGAAAGCGCTGCATCAGCAGCGGGATGCCGACGTCGCAAAACAGCCCGAAGGTCTGCGCCATATCCAGTTCCACGCCGCCCAACCCGCGCGCCAGTTGCACCATGGCATAAGAACGCTTGGCCGAAACGTCCCAAAAGCGCGTGAGGTTCTGGCCTCGATCGCTCAGCGCCTTGCGCAGCACCAGGCCCAGCACCAGTGTGCTCACCTGCCGCAGGCCCAGCACCGATAGCGCCTGCGGCAGGCTCTCGACCTGGCGCGACAGACCATAAAAGGGCGAGTTCACCGCGCGCAGCACCGCCGCCGTCATGGCCACATCGCGGCTGACGATCTGCGCGATCTTGCGCGGGTCCGGGTCGTCCAACGTGATCTCGCGCTGCAGAGCATCCAGCAGGCTGGGACGCGGCGGGATCGAGATGCCCTTGACCAGTTCGTCGATCTGGCTGGCATCGAGCTGGGACTGGGCATGCTGCAGGCGCGCTGTGGTGGTCATCTTGTCATTGTGGGTTGAACGCTGTCTCGTCATCAGTGCCCATTCTTATCGGCCAGATGTGATTCCCATCAACCGAGTGGGCCCCAAAGCCGCGGGAGTTGTGCAAAGCAGCATGGGGTTACCCCGCTACCCGCAAGCGCCCCGCTGGCCCGGATGCTGCAGGCCCGTCCGGCTGTCTTCGGATGGTGGCAGGGGCCGGCGAACCGCCCCGCTCAAGCCCCGATCACGAAAACCGATAAGCGATGACCGACCCGGCACCACGATGTCTGCAAACCCGCGCCTGCCCTCCCTCCCCCGCCTGCGACTGCCGCGGCTGGGTATTCGCGCGCGGCTGCTGCTGCTCATGGCCGCGATGGGGTTGCCGTTTCTCATCTACCTGATCACCAGTGTGGCGCTGACCTTCGACGCGGAGCGCGACCACGCCCGCCGCGAGCTGCGCGACGCCGCCCAGCTGGCCGCCGCGCGGGTGGACGATCAACTCAGCAGCTTGACGCTGCTGGTCAACACGCTGGGCCACAGCCTCGGTCCCGTGCTGGACAACCCGCAGCGGGTCGATGCGCTGCTGCGCGGCCTGGGGCCGGAGGTGCTGCAGGAGGTCTACAACGTGACCGTGTGGCGGCCCGATGGCAGCAATGTGGCCTCGTTGCTCCCCGCCGTGCGCAAGAACATGCCCTCGATCGCCAGCAAGGGCTATTTCCAGGAGATCCTGCGTACCCGCCGGATGGTGGTGGCGGCGCCGGTGGCATCGAGCGCTTCGGGCGAATACATCATGGGGTTTGGCACACCGATCATGCGCGACGGCCAGTTGGTGGGTGTGATCGGCGTGTCGTTGCAGCTCAGCCGGCTGCAGCAGGTGCTCGACCCGCAGCGCAGCCTGCCGGAGGGCGGCGTGATCACCGTGTTCGACGCCGAAGGCACAGTGGTGTGGCGATCGCTGGATGCGGCGCGCTGGATCGGCCAGCGCCTCAAGGTGCCGCGCATCGTCGCGAAACTGCAGCAAAGCACCCCGGGCGCCAGCGAGGAGCCCAGCTTCGACGGGGTGCCGCGCCTGTTTGGACACGCCGCCATCAAGACGGTGCCGTGGTCAGTGGTCATCGGCGTGCCCACCGAGCAGGCCGCCGCGCCCTCGAAGGCGCGCCTGCAGCAAAGCCTGGTGTTCGGCACGGTCATGCTGGTGATCGGGCTGCTGCTGGCGTTGTGGGCGAGCGAGCACATCGCAAGGCCCTTGCATCAACTGGGCAAGGACGCCGAACAAGTGGGCCAAGGTGACCTGGCCCACCGCAACCGCGTTCGTGGCCCGCCCGAGATCAACCGCCTGGCCCGCACGCTCAACGAGATGGCCGGCGCCCTGCAGCAGCGCGCCACCGCGCTGACCGCCTCCAAGGCGCTGTTGCGCAAAGTCACCGACCATGTGCCAGCGCTGGTGTCGCTGCTCGACCGCGACGAGCGCTTCCGCTTCGCCAACCTGGCCTACTGCGACTGGCTGGGCACCGAACCCGCGGCGCTGCTCGGACGCAGCCTGAGCGACGTCTACGGGCTGGAGCTCTATGCCGCGCTGCAGCCGCACCTGCACGCCGCCTGGTCAGGCCAGCGCACGGTGTATGAACACCCCATGACGACGCTGGCCGGCGAGCGCTGGGTCCAGGTGAACCTGGTGCCATGCCATACGCACGAAGCAACCCAGCAGGGGCCGGTCACCGAGCTGTGCGTGATGATCCTCGATGTCACCGAGCGCCGTGCTGCGCAGGAGCGCCTGGTGCGCAGCGAGGAAAGGTTGAACCTGGCGCTCGAAGGCTCCAGCCTGGCGCTGTTCGACTGGGACGTGCCGGGCCAACGGATCTACCACAGCGCGCAGGGCGCGGTGCTTCGCGGCGCAGCACCGATGGAAGAAGTCCTGCCGCCGGAAACGTGGCGCACCATGGTTCACCCCGACGATGTGGAAGCCGCGTCCGCGGCTGTGGTCCTGACCCTCAAGGGCCAGACCGAGAGCTTTGCTGCCGAGTTGAGGGTGCGCACGGTCAGTGGCGGCTGGGTGTGGGTGCGACGCACCGGCCGTGTCGTCGAACGCGACGCGCAGGGACGCGCCGTGCGCGTGGCCGGCACCGACGTCGACCTCACGCAGCGCAAGGCCACCGAGACACGCCTGCGCCAACTGGCCGAGACCGACTCACTCACCGGCCTGCCGAACCGCACCCTGTTCACGGACCGGTTGCAGCAGGCCACCCGCCGTGCCGCAAGGACCGGACAGCCGCTGGCGGTGCTGTTCCTCGACATCGACCACTTCAAACAAGTCAACGACCGTTTCGGCCACGAGGCCGGTGACCAGTTGCTCAAGGCCTTCGCGCAACGCCTGCAGGCGGGCATCCGCAGCAGCGACACGGTGGCACGGCTGGCCGGTGACGAATTCACCGTGATCCTGGAACAGACCCACGCCAGCGACGGCGTGCGCCTGATCGCCCAGGCCCTGGTGGCCGCGGCGCGGGCGCCGGTGGCCCTGTCGCACCCGGCGGGCGATGGCGCCATCGAGTTGCACATCACCACCAGCGTCGGCGCGGCGGTGTGGACCGCGGGGCCGCTCGACGGCATGGCGCTGCTGCGCCGGGCCGACGCGGCCCTCTATGAAGCCAAACGCCAGGGCCGCGACCGCTGCTGGGTGGTCGATGCCCAGGTGGTCGTCGACGCCGTCGAGACCACCGCCGTCACGCCCGTTGCCGCGCCCGGTACAGCATGTCCAGCGTGATGTGCCGCACCTCGAGCTTGCTCTGCTCGATGTGAGCGCGCAGCAGCCGCTGCGCTTCGTCCGCACGCCGTCGCGTCAGTGCCCGCAGGATGCGGGCATGCTCGTCGTAGGTGGCCTCGACGCGCGCCGGCTTGGTGAAATCAAGCCGGCGGATGATGCGAATGCGTTCGGTGATCTCGCGGTGCACGCGTTGCATCTCGCGGTTGGCACTGCCCTCGACCAGCAGGCGGTGGAAGGTTTCATCGAGCATGCCCACTTCGCCCTGGCGTTCGCCGGCCGGCACCAGCCAGGTGGCCGCCAGGGCCTGCAGCTGCGGCCGCTCCTCGGCCTCGCACAGCCGCGCGGCGGCGTGGCATTCGATCAGCACCCGCAGGTCGTACAGCTCGTCGAAGGTGTCGAAGTCCAGCGGCGTGACCTGCCAGCCCAGCTTGGGAAACACCAGCAGGAAGCCTTCGCGCTCGAGCCGCTGCAACGCCTGGCGCAGCGGCGTGCGGCTGACCTTGACGCGCTCGGCCAGTTCCGACTCGGAGAAGCGGTCGCCCGGCATCAGGCTGAAGTCGAAGATCAGCGCCTTGATGTCGGCATAGGCCTGCTCGGCCAGTGAAGGGGGCAAGGTCGTGGCGGGCGCCGCCGCGGCAGCGCGGGTCGGTCGCAGGAGCGGTAACTTCATGGCGCATCGATCATATCGATGCCCCTC
>JBDTQF010000230.1:0-6560 GCA_039932275.1 Burkholderiales bacterium | reverse complement strand
TCGGCACCCATGCCGGCGACATGATCGGCGAGATCGCGCTGGCCATCGAGATGGGCGCCGACGCGGTGGACATCGGCAAGACCATCCACCCGCACCCCACGCTGGGCGAGAGCATCGGCCTGGCCGCCGAGGTGGCGCACGGCTCCTGCACCGACCTGCCGCCGCCGCGGCGCTGAAAGGGCCCCCAGGCGGCTTTGCCACCGTCCCCCGAGCGAATCAACTTGATCGATTCGCCAGGGCGCAGCTCAGCGCTGGCTGCGCCCTTTGTTCTTCTGCTCCATGTCGGCGAACTGCTTCTTCAGCAGCAGCAGCAGCGAACGCGCGTCCTGCTCTGACAGGCTCAGCACCGTGCTGGGCGATTCGTCGTCATCGCGCGCCCTGGGCGCGGGCAGTACCAGCGCGTCCAGGCGTAGCTCGAACAGGCCCTTGCTCTGTGTCAGCGACTTCAGGCGCTGGATCTCGATCTGGTAGGTCTTCATGGTGTGGTCTGTTTGTCCAGCCAGATGCCCAGGCCTTGGGCGTTGAGTTCGATGTCGGCGGCCAGCAGTGCGGTGGCCTGTTCGTCGCTCAGCGGCGAGCCGGCGCGGCGGGCGCCTTCCAGCAGCACCCGCTGCATCAGCGTGCGCAGGCCCGCATCGCGTTCGGCGCTGCCGGCGGCGGTGCTTGCGGCCATGGTCCGGGCCCGTGTTTCGATCTGGTCGAGCTGCTCGAAGACCTGCCGGGCCAGCGCAGCGGGATGGTCGACGCGGCTGAAGTGCGTCGGGAAGATGCACACCGGTTCGGCCTCGAGCATGCGGCCGATCGAGGCACGCATGGCCGCAGGGTCGAACTGCACCGGCGTCGCGCTCGGGAAGATGAACGCGCCCTGCGGGCCGCTGAATTCGGGATAGGCGATGCCGAAGGTGTCGCCGGTGAACCAGCCCCGGCTGGTGGCGTCCCAGATGCAGTGGTGGTGGCGTGCGTGGCCAGGCGTGTCGATCAGGCGCAGCACACGGCCCGCCAGATCCAGTGTCATGCCGTCGCTGCTGGTCAGCATGCGGTCTGCGGGCACCGGCACGATCTCGCCATAGGTGCGGGCCACTTCCTCATCGCCATACACCGCCCGGGCGCCGGCCACCAGGGCTTGCGGGTCTATCAGGTGCCGGGCGCCGCGCGGATGCGCCAGCATCCGGGCCTGTGGCAGTTGCGACAGCAGCAAGCCGGCGCCGCCCGCATGGTCGAGGTGCACGTGGGTCGGGATCACCCAGTCGACCGCTTCGGGCGCCAGGCCCAGCGCCTGCAGCGCACCCAGCAGCCGCGGCACGGCGGCGTTGTGGCCGGTGTCGATGAAGGCGGCGCGGCCTGCATGCACCAACAGGTAGGCGGCATCGAAGCGGGGGCGGGTGAAGCCGGTGTCGATGGCGTGGATGCCGGGGGCAACGGCTTGAAGGTACTCGGGCAGCGGCATGTCGGTCGAGGCAGTGGGCCGACATCCTAGCGTGCACACCAAAAAGGCCCGGCGGTTTCCCGCCAGGCCTTCAGGTTCCCGATGACGCGTAAGCGGTTCTGCTCAGGTGCCGATGCGCCCGCCGTCGCTCTTGGTGATCACGATCGTGGCCGAGCGCGGGCGCGCCGTGCCGCCGTCAGGCCAGTGGCTTTGGTAGCTGGCGGGCGTGGTGATGGCGCTGGTCAGCGTTTCTTCGCCCGGGTGCTGGATGTTGATGAACAGCGCCTTGCCATCCGGCGTCTCGCAGATGCCGGTGATCTCCGCGCCCGACGGGCCGACCAGGAAGCGCTTGAGCGTGTTGGCGCTCGGTGCCTTGCCGATGAAGGTGGCCTGGGTGTTGGTGGCGGCGTCCAGCGTGTTGCTCACGGTGGCCGCGGCACCGTCGCCCACGCTGCCGGCCACGCTGGCGAGCAGCATGCAGTTGGTGACGTCGGTGTAAGCGCCGTCGTCGGTCTCGATCCACGCCAGGCCGGTCGACTTTGCGAAGCGCATGCCGTCAGGGCTGGAGAAGTCCTGGTCCGCCGTCAGACCGGACAAGTTGATGGCGGCCGCCGCATCCGATTCGGCGCCGAACAGGTAGATGTCCCAGCGGAAGGCGGTGGCTGCGGGGTTCCGGCCGGTCTCGGCCATGCGGATGATGTGGCCGTTGACATTGCCCTTTTGTAGCTTGCCATCCACGTCGTTGTAGGTACGCGGGTTGGCCGCGTCGGTGACCTGCTTGCCGCTGGCAGCGGTGATGACGCGGTTGCTGTTGTTGGTGAGCGTGAAGTAGATGTCGTCGGTGGCCGGGTTGACGGTGCTCCACTCGGGGCGGTCCATCTTGGTGGCGCCGACCGCATCGGCGGCCAGGCGGGCGTTGACCAGCACGTCGGCCTGGTTGGCGAAGCTGTAGCTGGCATAGGTGGCGATGGCGGCCACCGAGATGTCGAGCAGCAGCCAGTCGCCCGAGCCGTCGGCGTTGAAGCGCGCCACGTACAGCTTGCCGCTGTCCAGGTAGCTGTCGCCGGTGGTGATGCGGTTGGTGGGCGTGGCATCAGCGGCGGCCCAGGCCTTGTCGGAGACGAACTTGTAGATGTACTCGCCGCGCGAGTCGTCACCCATGTAGAAGGCCAGCGGCTTGCCCACCTGCGGCGTCAGATACGCGGCGGCTTCATGCGCGAAGCGGCCCAGCGCGGTGCGCTTTTTGACGGCCACGTTGCGGTCGTACGGGTCAATCTCGACCACCCAGCCGAATGTGTTGGTGATGTTGCGGTAGTCGTCGCTGCCGTTGCTGCTGGCGCCGATCTGGCTGGCGTTCCAGCGAGCGTAGAGGTCGGACACGCCGCCGGTCTCCCAGCCGTAGCGGCTGGCCGCGCCGGCGTTCAGGCCATAGCGCTTGAGCGAGACCACGCTCTTGGCCGTGGCGCCACCGCGTGCGGTGTCATCCGTGCTGCTGCGGGTGAAGTAGCCGATCCAGTTTTCCTCGCAGGTCAGCAGCGTGCCCCACGGCGTGGTGCCGGTGCCGCAGTTGTTCTGCGTGCCACGGGTGGCCACGCCGGTGGGCGAGTAGGTGGTGACCATCTGCGCGTCGCCGGCAACTGGGCCTGCAAGTGTCATCGGCGTGGCGGCGGTGATGCGGCGGTTGAAGGCCGAGTCATGCACATAGCTCACCACGCCGCCGCTGCTCTTGCGCACTTCCACGATGGACAGGCCGTGCACGGCCACTTCCTTGTCCACCTCGGCGGCCGGGCGCGGGTTGGCGGTGGGGCCGTTGGGGAACAGGAACAGGTTGTTCTGGTACTCGTGGTTCATGCCCAGCAGGCCACGGTCGCTGTTGCTGGCGTCGGGGCCGGTGCCGTCGGCCTTGAGGCCGAAGTACTCGATGCCGTCATGGCAGTCGCCGGCGCGCAGGTCAAAGTCGCCGTCGCTGCCGTCGTTGGCAAAGCTGCCGACCAGGCTGGTTAGCGGGTCACCGCAGCGGTACAGCACGGTGGCGGTATAGCCGGTGGGCACGGCCAAAGCATCGGCCAGGCTCTTGGCCACGGCGGTGAAGCCCAGCGTGGTCAGCGGCGCGGCGCCGGTGGCCGCTGCGGCGGCGTTGTCGTCGCCGCCGCCGCAGGCGGTCATGCTCAGGCTGCCGAACACCGCCGTGGCGGCCGAGCCGACGGCGCCCCGCAGCATGGAGCGGCGGCCCAGGCGGGCCTGCAGCACAGAGTCGAAGGTCGGGTTGGGGCTGTCGTTGTGGCCGATGTCGTCGGGGTCGGTGGCGGACAGGAGGGCGGGGGCGAGGGGCTTGTTCATGAAGTGCGCGGCCTGGTCAGTGGAGTACGGAGCGCACGGTAGGCGGGCCGTTTGAAACTACCGTGACGTTTGTTTGACTGCACCGTGACAGGTGCTTGCCAGCCCGTGCCGCTGCTCATAATCCGGCCGGATCTTCCACGCCACCCGTGAGTGCTGCCATGACACCCCTTCGCCTGCGCTGGTTGCTGTGCCCCGTGGCTGTCGTGGCGCTGTCCTGTGTGCCGGCCGGCTGTGCGGTGGTCGACCTGGCCGCGACCACCGCGAGTGCCGCCATCTCGGTGGGCAGCGCCGTGGTGACCACCGGCGTGAAGGTCACCGGCAAGGTGATCGAGAAGACCATCGACGCGGTCACGCCCGATGCGTCCGTGGCTGACGCGGCGAAGTGACCTCGTCAGGCGCCCCGATCAGGGCGTGCGCTTGAACGGCGAGCGCCCGTCCAGTTCGCCCAGGTAGGCTTCGATGCCGGCCTCCTCGTGTTCGAGAAAGCGCGCCACCGCGTCGTTGAAGGCCGGGTGCGCCAGCTTGTGGGCCGACCAGGTGCGCACCGGCAGCAGTCCCCGGGCCATCTTGTGCTCGCCCTGGGCGCCGCCCTCGAAGCGCTGCCACTGGTGGCGGATGCACCAGTCCAGCGGCTCGTAGTAGCAGGCCGCGAAGTGCAGATGCGGCACCTCGGCGACAGCGCCCCAGTAGCGGCCGTAGGCCACCCGCTGTGCCGGGTCGAGCGCCAGCAGCGAGGCCGCCACCGGCACGTCGCCCTGGTAGGCCAGCATCAGCAGCCAGTGCTCCGGCATGTCACGGGCCATCGCGGTGAAGAAGGCCCGCGTCAGGTAGGGCGTCGAATGGTGCTCGCGGTAGGTGCGCACGTAACAGCGGTGGAAGAAGTCCCACTGCGCTTCGGTGATGGCCGGGCCTGGCAGCGCCTCGAAACGGATGCCGGCTTCGCGCACATAGCGGCGTTCCTGCTGGATCTTCTTGCGCTTGTCGCGGGTCAGGCTGGCGAGGAAGTCGGCGAAATCAGCGTAGGGCACGGCGCCATCGGCGGTGGGGCGGTTTTCCCAGTGGAACTGCACCCCCTCGCGCAGCAGCCAGCCTGCATCGTGGGCGGCCTGGCGCTCGGCGTCGTCGACGAACAGCAGGTGGGCCGATGACAGCCGGCTCTGCTGCATCAGGGTCTCGATGCCGCGCAGCAGCCCTCGCCGCGCCTCATCGCTGCGCGCCAGCAGCCGGCTGCCGGGCACCGGCGTGAACGGCACGGCGCCAAGCAGCTTGGGGTAGTAGCGGTGGCCGGCGCGCTCGAACGCATCGGCCCAGGCCCAGTCGAACACGTACTCGCCGTAGGAGTGGGTCTTCAGGTAGAGCATGCAAGCGGCCTGTAGCGTGCCGTGCGGGTCGGTCAGCGTGCAGGCCAGCGGCGACCAGCCGGTGTCGGCGGTGGCGCTGCCGCTGCGGTGCAGCGCCTGCAGGTAGGCATGGCGCATGAAGGGCGTCGGCGCCGGGCTGGCCTGCAGCAGGGCGTCCCAGGCGGCGGCGTCCACCGCGGCCAGGTCATCGTGCACGGTCAGGGCCAGGGGTGCGGCATGGCCGTGCGCGGCACCGGTACCATCTCTCGCCCGGTGCCTGGCATCTTCGCCAGGGCGCTTCGGGGTTTTGCGGGGATCGGTGCTGTCCATGTCGTTGTTGTCCTGCGTGCTGTCGGTGGCGTCAATGCGCCGCCTCTCATCAGTGAAGCATGTTGCCGGCATTTGGGGCCGCTTCGTCGCGCGCTCGCCAAAGGCCTGGGCCGGCGCTGCGGTGTTGGCAATGATCGGGTCCGGTGGGCTGGGTGGCTGTGCCCATCTGGGCGCGCCTGGCGGGCCGGCAGCGCCAGCAGGCGCTGCCAGCGCCCCGGCAGCCGCCAATGTGCCGGTGGGTACGCCCGCGGCCTCGGCGCCGGGTGCGCGCCCCGTGGCGGCGCCCGCACCCGGCCAGCCACCGGCCTTCGCGACCGTCATCAAGGACGCCAAGCAGATTCCCGGCACCTTCACGCTCTGGCAGAAGGATGACAAGGTCTGGATCGAGCTGGCCGAGAAGGACTTCGGCGCGCCGCTGTTCCTGTCGCCCAAGCTGGCCAGCGGCATCGGCGAGTCGGGCATCTTCGGCGGGCTGATGGCCCGGGGCAGTTCGACGGTGGGCCGGCCGCAACTGGTGGAGTTCCGTCGCGTGCACAACCTGGTGCAGCTGATCGGCCGCAACACGGCCTTTGTTGCCGCCGCCGGCACGCCGGCGGCGCGGGCGGTGCAGGCGGGTTTTTCGCCCAGCCTGATCGGCAGCACGCCGGTGGCCAGCGCGCCGCACCCGGAGCGCAAGACGGTGCTGATCGAGGCCAACCCGCTGTTCCTCGGCGACTGGCTGGCCATTGGCGCACAGCTGCAGCGCGCCTACCGGCAGGGCTACGGGTTCGACGGCCGCAACTCCGCCATCGTCGCGGTGCGCGGCAAACCCGACGTGGTGGTGTTCGAGGTGCAGAACCACTACGCCACCCAGTCGATTGCCAGCGCCCAGCCGGGCTCACCGCCCGGTGCGCCGGTGCCGGGCACGCCCGACACCCTGCCGGATGCGCGCAGCCTGTTCGTCAAGCTGCACTACTCGCTGTCGCGCCTGCCGGCCGAGCCGATGGCGGTGCGCGCGGCCGATCCGCGCATCGGCTTCTTCACCAGCACCGTCAACGATTTCGGCGATGACCTGGCGCGCACCCCCAAGAAGCGCTTCGTCAACCGCTGGCGGCTGGAGAAGAAAGACCCGGCGGCGGCGCTGC
>JBDTQF010000229.1:0-6574 GCA_039932275.1 Burkholderiales bacterium | reverse complement strand
CTGGTAGCCAGCGCGGCGGCCGCCTTCAACTGCCTGATCGAAGAGAAGATCGACGCCCGCATGAAGCGCACCGCCTGGCGGCCCACTGCACGGGGGCAACTCACGCACACGCAGACGCTGCTGTTCTCCGGCCTGCTGTGCGGCGCGGGCATGCTGCTGCTGTACCTGTGGGTCAACCCGCTGACGGCCTGGCTGACTTTCGCCACCTTCGTTGGCTATGCGGTGGTCTACACCGTCATCCTCAAGCCGCTGACACCGCAGAACATCGTCATCGGCGGCGCCTCGGGCGCGATGCCGCCGGTGCTGGGCTGGGCGGCGCTGACCGGCAATGTCGGGCCGGAGGCGGCCATCCTGTTCCTGATCATCTTCGTCTGGACCCCGCCGCACTTCTGGGCCCTGGCGCTGTACCGCGCCGACGACTACGCCCGCGCCGGTCTGCCGATGCTGCCGGTGACCCACGGCAACGAGTTCACCCGGCTGCAGGTGCTGCTGTACACGCTGGTGCTGTTCGCCACCACCCTGCTGCCCTTCGTGCAGGGCATGAGCGGCGTGCTGTACCTGGTCTGCGCAATGGTGCTGGGGGCACGCTTCATCCAACTCGCCTGGCAGCTGTGGCGCAGCTACAGTGACGCGCTGGCGCGCAAGACCTTCCGCTTCTCGATCTGGCAACTGGCGCTGCTGTTTGCGGCACTGTTGCTCGACCACTATCTCAAGCCATGGATGTCATGAAGCCCGCAGCTCACTTCGTTCGCGGCACCCGAGGCGCGCAGGCCGGCCTTGGGGCGGCCCGGCGCCCGGCCCTTCTCACTCGCCGCAACGCGTTAGGTCTTGCCTTGCTGACCCTGGCCGGCTGCAGCCGCGAGGCCAAGCCCAGTTTCAAGTCGCTCGACATCACCGGCGCCGACTACGCCCGCCGCTTCAGCCTGCCCGATGCCGACGGCCGTGTGCGCACGCTGACCGACTTCAAGGGCAAGCTGGTGGTTGTGTTCTTCGGCTACACCCAGTGCCCGGATGTCTGCCCCACCACGCTGACCAGCCTGGTCGAGACCAAGCGGCTGCTTGGCGCCGACAGCGCCAAGCTGGTGGCTGTGTTCATCAGCGTCGACCCGGAGCGCGACACGCCACAGCTGCTCAAGTCCTACGTCAGCGCGTTCGACCCGTCCTTCGTTGCGCTGCGTGGCACGCCCGACGAAACCGCCGCGGCGGCCAAGGAGTTCAAGGTGTTCTACCGCAAGGCGCCAGGCAAGACGCCGGAGAGCTACACGGTAGACCACACCGCCGCCTCGTACGTGTTCGACACCGAAGGCCGGCTGCGCCTTTACGTGCGACACAACACCCCCCCCGCCGACCTCGCCGCGGATCTGAAGGGGCTGCTGGGCAATGCCTGAGCAGCGTCCCACCCCGGCCGGCGATTCAAGCCAAAGCACGCTCCCGCTGACCGGCGCCGCCCGCCCGCCGACCTCCACCCTCGACGTGCTGCGCAACGCGCCGTTCCGGGGCCTGTGGGGCGCGGGCGGGGCCTTCTTCCTCGGCAATGCCATGCACAACATGGCGGCCTCGTGGCAGATGATCGAGGTGTCGGGCTCGGCCTTCCTGGCCGCGCTGGTGCAGACGGCCGCGTTCCTGCCGATGTTCCTGTTGTCGCTGCCGGCCGGCGTGCTGGCCGACACCGCCGACCGCCGCCGCCTGATGATCGGCACGCAGACGGTGTACACCGCCGCCGCGCTGCTGCTGGCACTGCTGGTGGTGGTGGGCCACGTCGGGCCCGCGACGCTGCTGTTCTTCACCTTCGTGCTGGGGGTGTGCACTGCGGTGCAGTCGCCGTCGTGGAACTCGGCCGTCAGCGACACCGTGACCCGCGACCAGCTGCCCATCGCGCTGACGTTGATCGCAATGGCTTACAACGGCGCCCGCGCCGTCGGCCCGGCGCTGGCCGGCCTGGTGTTCTCGTTCACCGGCAGCGCGGTGGTGATCGGCATCGCGGCGCTGTGCGCGGTGGCCATGATGCTGGCCACCTACCGCTGGCCACCGCAGCCGCGGCCCAAGGGCAAGCTGCCGCCCGAGCGGTTGTGGGGCGGCATGCTCAGCGGGCTGCGCTTCGTGCGCCACTCGCCAGCGGTGCTCTCGCACCTGGTGCGCACGGTGGCGTACAGCGCCATCGGCTCGGCGCTGTGGGCCCTGCTGCCGGTGGTGGCGCAACGCCAACTCGGCCTGGGCGCCGCCGGCTTCGGCCTGTTGATGGCCTGCCTGGGCGGCGGTGCGGTGACCGCCGGCTTCTTCGTCGGCCGGCTGCGCCAGCGCATGAGACTGGATGTACTGGCTGCCGGCAGCTCGGTGATCTTCGCCGGCGCCATGCTGGCCTGCGCCCTGTCGACCTGGCACGCCCTGGTCTATGTCAGCCTGCTGTTCGGCGGCGCGGCCTGGATGTGCATGTTGACTACGCTCAATGCCGGCGTGCAGATGGCCGCGCCAATGTGGGTGCGCGCCCGCGCCACCTCCATGCACGTGCTGTGTGCACTGGGCTCGTTTGCGCTGGGCTCGGCGCTGTGGGGCGCCGCGTCCGACCTGGCCGGGCTCACGCCCACACTGGTGGCTGCGGCGATTTTTCTGGTGGCCAGCCTGGCGCTGGCGCGTCCCTTCCCGCTGGTGGTGGGGCACGAAAAAGATGTAACGCCCGCCAACCCCTGGGAAGACCTGTTCATCGCCCACGAGCCCGGCCTGGAAGACGGCCCTGTGGCAGTGGAAATCGCCTACCGCGTGCAGGCCGACGACGCGCCGCAGTTCCTCGACGCCGCCCAACTGCTGGCCGTGCCGCGCCGGCGCGACGGCGCCACGCTGTGGCGCCTGTACCGCGACCTGAGCGACCCCGAGTGCTACTGCGAACGCTTCATCGTCACGTCGTGGGCCGACTACCTGCGCCAGCGTGAGCGCGTCACGCTGGCCGACCAGGAACTCGAAGCCGCCGCCCGCCGGTTCCAGATTCCCGGTTATCCGATCGTGATGCGGCACTACGTGGCCGAACGCTGAACATCACCGGTTCGACAGGATTTCCCAGCGCTCCAGCAGCAGCGTGAGTTCGGCGTCGAGGGCGTCGAAGCGTGTCTGCACCTCGCCCACGCGGCCGGGTGTTTCGGTGTACAGCGCCGTGCCGCCCAGCGCCTCGCCCAGCGACTTCTGTTCTGCCTCCAGCGCGGCCAGGCGCGCGGGCAGTTCATCGAGTTCGCGCTGTTCCTTGTAGCTGAGCTTGCGGCGGACTGCCGGCGCTGGCTCAGCCGATGAGCCAGCACCTGGCGCGGCAGCCCGGGAAGGGGCTGTCGGCGCAGCGGCCTTCCCGGCAGCCTCCGACTTGGCCAGCGCGGCGGCGCGCTTGAATTGCAGCTGCCAGTCCTCGATGCCGCCTTCGTATTCGCGCCAGCGGCCCTCGCCCTCTGCCACGATGGTGCTGGTCACTACGTTGTCCACAAAACGGCGGTCGTGGCTTACTAGGAAGACCGTGCCGTCGTAGTCCTGCAGCAGCTCTTCCAGCATCTCCAGGGTTTCGATGTCGAGGTCGTTGGTGGGCTCATCCAGCACCATCACGTTGGCGGGGCGGGCGAACAGGCGCGCCAACAGCAGCCGGTTGCGCTCGCCGCCGGACAGGCTCTTGACCGGCGAATTGGCCCGCGCCGGCGAGAAGAGAAAGTCGCTGAGGTAGCTCATCACATGCTTGCGCTGGTTGCCAATCTCGATCCACTCGCTGCCGGGGCTGATGGTGTCGGCCAGCGTGGCTTCGGGGTCCAGCACCTCGCGCATCTGGTCGAAGTAGGCCACCTGGATCTTGGTGCCCAGCTTGACGGTGCCGCTGTCGGGAGGCAGCTCGCCCAAGATGATCTTGAGCAGCGTGGTCTTGCCGGCGCCGTTGGGGCCGATGAGGCCGATCTTGTCGCCGCGCAGCACGATGGCACTGAAGTCGCGCACCAGCACCTTGTCGCCATACGCCTTGTTCACGTTTTCCAGCTCGGCCACCAGCTTGCCGCTGGCGCCGCCGGTGTCCACCTCCAGCTTCACGCCGCCAATCACATCGCGGCGGGCACGGCGGGTTTCGCGCAGCTTCTCCAGCCGGCCGATGCGCGCCACGCTGCGGGTGCGGCGGGCTTCCACGCCTTTGCGTATCCAGATCTCTTCCTGCGCCAGCAGCTTGTCGGCGCGGGCGTTCTGCAACGCCTCGGCTTCCAGCTCGCGCTGCTTGGCGCCTTCAAAGGCGGCGAAGTTGCCCGGGTAGTTGCGCAGCTGGCCGCGGTCAAGCTCCACGATGCGGGTGGCCACGGTGTCGAGAAACGCCCGGTCGTGGGTGATGAGCAGCAGCGCGCCACGCCAGGCGGTCAGCAGGCCGGCCAGCCAGTCGATGGCATCCAGGTCCAGGTGGTTGGTGGGCTCGTCCAGCAGCAGCACCTCGGGCGCAGCCACCAGCGCGCGGCCCAGCGCCACGCGCTTGCGCTGGCCGCCCGAGAGTTGGTCCACCAGCGCATCCGGGTCGATCTGCAGGCGGTGGATGGTCTCATCCACCCGCTGCTCCCAGGTCCAGCCGTCCACGGCTTCGATGCGGGTCTGCAGCGCGTCCAGGTCCTCATCGGCATCGTGCGCCTCGTAGCGCTCGCGCAGCGCCTTGGCCTCGGCCACGCCTTCGCTGATGACCTGGAACACTGTGGCGCCGGGCTTGAGATGCGGTTCCTGCGGCACGTATTCGCGCCGCACGCCGCCCTGCACCTGCAGCACGCCGTCATCGGGCTTGTCGATGCCGGCCAGTATCTTGAGCAGCGAGGACTTCCCGGCGCCGTTGCGGCCAATCAGGCCGATGCGCTCACCACTGTCGATCGACAGCGCGGCATGGTCGAGCAAGGGGACATGGCCAAAGGCGAGGCAGGCGTCGGAAAGGGTCAGGAGGGCCATGGGGAGACTTCAGCGCAAGGACGAACAAGGGGGAACCCGGCCAGACGGCGCAAGCCCTTCAATCGGTTGCGCCCTTTACCTCGCGTGCCGGCGAAAGCGTGGCATGGTCCGGGCCGGCATTGTCGCCGCACGGCTGCGGCGGCGCTCCTCTCGGGAGATGCAATGACGGAGATGCGATGACACCCACGGCCGCGCTGAGCCCGGCGCTGGGCAGCCCCAGCTTGGCGCCCCTGGCCGGCAGCGCCCCGCTGTGGACGCTCGAAGGCTGGCGCGGCGCCGACCCGGTGATGGGCATCGCGCTGCTGATGGTGATCGCGCTGCTGGCCGGCGAGGCGGTGTACCGGCTGACCCGGCTGCCGCGCGCCATCGGGCCGATGCTGGTGGGCGTGCTGGCCAGCCCCCTGGCGCTGAACCTGGTGGAAGTGCGCGAGCTCAACCCCTGGAAGCCGCTGCTCGACCTGGCGGTGGGCATGCTGGTGTTCGAGCTGGGCACGCGCATCCGCCCACGCTGGCTGATCGACAACCCCTGGCTGGCGCTGCAGAGCCTGTTCGAGGCCGCGCTCAGCGGCGCTGCGGTGGCCGCTGCGCTGGTGGCGCTGGGCGCGCCGCGGCTGTCGGCGGCGCTGGCGGGCTTCGTGGCCATGTCGACCTCGCCGGTGATCGCGCTGGCCACGGTGCACGAGCTGCGCACGCGCGGCCAGGTGACCGAGCGGCTGCTGATGCTGGCCACGCTGAACAGCGTGCTGGCGGTGCTGGCGCTGAAGGTGTGGAGCGTGCTGGCCCTGACCGGCGCGCCCGGCGGCGCCGCGCTGGCCTCGCTCGGCGGCGCGGTGTACGCACTGTGCGGCTCGTTCCTGCTCGGCGCCTTCACCGGGTTGCTGCTGGAGAGGCTGTCGTCGGCCATCGCCGGCAGCACGGCGCGCGCCATCCTGCAGCTGGCCATGCTGGTGCTGGCGACGATGCTGGCCGCGCAGCTGCGCCTGTCGCCGCTGCTGGCGCTGCTGGTGGCCGGCATGGTGGCGCGCGCACGCATGGGCCATGCGCTGCAGGTGGCGCCGCAGTTCGGCCTGGCGGGAGCCACCTTGACGTTGCTGCTGTTCCTGTCGTTCGGGCTGCTGACACCGCGGCTGCAGGGGCTGGGGCTCTGGGCCTGGATGGCAGCCATCATCGCCGCGCGCATGGCCGGCAAGACCATTGCGGTGTTGGCATTGGCGCGGCCCAGTGGCCTGAGCTGGCGCCAGGCCGCGGGCCTGGCCGTGGCGCTGCAGCCGGCCTCCGGCCTGGCCGTGCTGATGGTGAGTGCGGGTTTCGACTGGTCGGGCGACCTGCCTACGCCAGATGCACCGGTGCTGCAGGCGCTGCTCGGCGCCGTCGCGCTGATGCAGTTGCTGGGCCCGGCCTTCGCGCAGTGGGGCTTGCAAACACTGGCCGGTGAAGGCCGCTCCGCTGGGCCGCGCGCCGGCCCGCCCTCCTTCATGGCCACGTCCCCTGACGACGCCGCGTCACGCCGGTGATCCCCAGCGCCAAGGAACCCGCATGCCCCTGGAAGCCTTCCGCTGTTCCGAACGGCTGACGCTGGGCGTCGAGCTGGAGCTGCAGGTCATCAGCCCGCACGACCACGACCTGGTGCCACAGGCCGACGATC
>JBDTQF010000228.1:0-6597 GCA_039932275.1 Burkholderiales bacterium | reverse complement strand
ATGCGCTTTTGAGCGATTGGGTCAGGTGCTCGTCGGCCCGGCTGGGATCGGCGTCTCCGCTCGGGTGGTTGTGTGCCTTGTGTACCCCGAATCGTTATGTTGCCGGACCCGTCGGGGCCGACGGTTTTCCTGGGCGCGACGGCACCTCGGAGGCACATAGCGGCGTCGTGACCTTCAGCATGGCATCTCCCTCAACTTGGCAGATAGGAGATTGTTTATGCTGGAACACTACTACGGGCGCCCGGTCACCGCAGACTGCATCCGGGCCCTTTGGCTGGGCCCACAGATCGAGCGCTATGTCGGCTGGCTCGAAGAACGCAAGGCATCAAATGCCTCGGTCTTTCGCCACGTCAACACGCTGCGTCACTTCAACCACTTCGCATGCGCCCTTGGCGTCACGTCGCTGGAGGAGCTCCCGCTGCACATACGGCCGTTCATCGACGACTGGATGCTCACCAGAGCGGCAGGCTGCCGCGGCAAGGCCGAACGGAGCGTGGTGCGCTCCAACGCCCAGGTGCCTGTCGAGCAGATGCTTGAGCTGGTCCTTCCCGGCTTTGCAAGACTGCGCCCTCGCGTCGCCATGCCGTTTCTGGGTGGCGCACCCGGGTTCTTCGGCTATCTCCGTGACGAGAAGGGGCTGCGGCCGTTGACCTGCGATGGCTATGCCGCTGAACTGCGGGCCTTCGAAGCGTTCCTCAAGCGCGACAGCGCCGATGGCTCGGTTGGCCTTCCGAGCCTGACCCCGGCGTTCATAGTCAGTTACGTGACCGAGCGCGCGAAGTCGATGAGCCCGGCAGGCATGCAGTCGTGTACCGGCGCGGTTCGTGTCTTCCTGCGCTACCTGCACCGACAGGACATCATCACAACCGATCTCGGTCGCGCAGTGCCGCGCGGGCGCAGCTACAAGCAGGCCGCCTTGCCCCGCGCCATCGCCTGGACCGAGGTCCAGAAGGTTCTCGATGGAGTCGATCGACGCTCGAGCGCCGGCAAGCGCGACTACGCCGTCTTGATGCTGCTGGCAACCTACGGCCTGCGCGCGCGCGAGGTCGCAGCGATGCAGCTGGAAGACCTGGACTGGAAGCAGTCGCAATTGCGGGTGCCCACCCGCAAGGGCGGCCACTCATCCGTCTATCCGCTCGCGGCTGCCGTCGGCGATGCAGTCATCGACTACCTGCGTGTCGGCCGGCCCACCACGGATGACCGGCATGTCTTCCTGATCAGCAGGATGCCGTACACGCCGATGAACCAATACAGCATCTCGCGCGTTGCCGCCGTCCATCTGCGCGCCGGCGGCGTGACGGTGAGAAGGCCGGGCTCTCACACGCTGCGCCACAGCTGCGTGCAGCGTCTGGTCGAGGCCGACGTTTCGTTCAAAGCAATTGGTGACTTCGTCGGCCACCGACGAGCCGAGTCGACGCTGGTCTACGCCAAGGTGGCCCTGCACCGACTGCGTCAGCTCGCCATCGGCGACGCCGAGGAGGTGCTATGAGAGCCGCGTGGATTGGCTTCCGCAGCCCGCTGGCCGCTCGGATCGAGCAGTACCTGAGGGCCAAGCGCGCCATCGGTTGCAAGTTCGCCTCGGAGGATCGGAGCCTGCGGTTGCTCGACCGATACCTTGTCGAGCAGCGCGTGAACAGCCTCGGCGAAGTCACTGCGGCATGCCTGGAGCAGTTCCTGGCGTCGCGTGGCCGCGCCAGCGCGCGCGGCTTCAATCACTTGCTGGGCGTGGTGCGCCGGCTGTTCGACTGGATGGTCGACCAGCAGGTCATTGCAGAGTCGCCGCTGCAGCTCGGGCCAAGGCGCGAGGGCGTGCGGCGGCTGCCGTTCCTGTTTGACGCCGATGCCATCCGGCGACTGCTGGCCGCCGCTGGCCGGTTGCCGGACAACCCTCGCGCGCCGATGCGCGGGCCAGCCTACGAGACGATCTTCGCGCTGCTGGCTGGGCTCGGCCTGCGCATCGGCGAGGTCTCGCGCCTGCAGTGCGGCGACGTCGATCTCGATCGCGAGGTACTGCAGGTCCGCGACACCAAGTTCGGCAAGAGCCGCTTGGTGCCCTTCGGGCCAAAGCTGGCCGCACGGGTGCGGACATATCTGGCCCTGCGCGAGCGTCAAGGTATGCCCTGCACCGGCAGTGCGCCGCTGTTCTCCTGGAACGGCTGCCAGCCCGTGAGCACGAACGCCATACGCAACACATTGCGCGACGATCTGCTGCCGCAGTTGGCGTTGACCGTGCCGGCCGGCGTGTTCGGTCCGCACGTGCATGGGCTGCGGCATTCGTTTGCCGTGAGGACGCTCTTGAACTGGTATCGAGAAGGCATCGAGCCATCAACGCGGCTCAATCACCTTTCGACCTTTCTCGGCCACGTCAATCCGACGAGCACCGCGGTCTACCTGACCATCACCAGCGAGTTGCTGCAGCAGGCCAACCAACGGTTCGAAGCGTTCGCACCCGTGGCGCGCGTGGAGGTGCAGTCATGATGGCCCCCACTGTTGGCTCCGTCATCTACAGCTTCTTCCTCGACTACCTTCCTCAACAGAAGGGCCTTCGGCCGAGCTCGATTCGCAGCTACCGCGACACCATGCGGCTGTTCCTGATGTTCGCTGCGGGCGAGTGCCGGCGCGGTGTGAGCCAACTGTGTTTCGAGGATCTGGGCTTCGAGCGCGTGCTCGCCTTCCTTCGGGATCTGGAGCAGACGCGCAAGAACGCCATCGCCACGCGCAACCAGCGACTGGCGGGGCTGCACACGTTCTTCGAGTACGTCGGCCGGTGCATGCCCGAGATGCTGCGCGTGTGCGCACAGGTGGCGGCCATCCCGGTGAAGCGCTGTCCGTTGCCGGAGACGCGGTTCATGGCGCGTGAGGAGGTGGAGGCGCTCTTCGAGAAGGTGCCGGCTCATGGCCGCCTTGCATTGCGGGATCGAACCCTGCTGCTCTTTCTGTACAACACCGGCGCCAGGGTGTCAGAGGTGGCAGGCCTTCGTGTCGATCAACTGTCGCTGGCGGCGCCAGCGCACGTGAGGCTGCTGGGCAAAGGGGCCAAGTGGCGGACCTGCCCGCTCTGGGGGCAGACGGCGCAGGCCTTGCAGCGACTGCTGGCCGAGCGCGGGATGAACTGTTCCGACGACGTGGTGTTCATCGCAGCGACTGGGGAGCCGATGACGCGCTTCGGCATCTACAAGCGCGTTCGGCATCTGGCGGGAGATGCGGATGCTGCGGCCGCCCAGGATGGCTGCACCAGGCCCACGCGACGGATCACGCCACATGTGTTTCGGCACACCACGGCCGTCCACCTGCTCGAGGCCGGCGTCGAGGTCAATGTCATTCGCGGATGGCTGGGCCACGTCAGCCTGGACACGACCAATCGATACGCCGAGATCACGGTGCGCATGAAGCAGGATGCGCTGAGTCGGTGCGAGCCGCCGACAAGCACCGGCCAGCCGCGCAAGCCGAAGTGGCACGACGATGCCGAACTGATGAAGTGGTTGGCTTCGTTGTAGTTGTCGCGTCGTCCGCCCCGCAGGGCCGCCACCATACGGTCCTGCGTGCCTATCCCAGGGTAAGTACGCCAGAGACTCAGACGGTTGCGCTTGCGTGGGAAACCTTAGGGTCGAGGTTTTCAGAACTGCCTGCGAGGTCGCCGTCAGGACAGCAGCAAAGCAACTGCCGCGATGGCGGTAGGCAGCAGCGCGCCGAGCAGCAGGCCGCCGGCCCCCACCGACTCGTCGGCGAAGCCGCGCCGGAGCAGCGCCACGCCGGCGGGGTTCGGTGCGTTGGCGATCACCGTCAAGCCACCACCGGCCACTGCGCCGGCAACGAGCATGTACTTGGACGTCTCAGAAATGCCCGAAATCAGCGAACCCAGGTAGGTCAGCGCCGCGTTGTCGGTGACCGCAGTCAAGCCGAGCGCGCCGAAGAAAAGTGCCAGCGGCTCCAGGCTGGAAACGATCGGCTGCAGCCACCAGCGCTGCAACCCGCCGAGCACGACCAGCCCCGCGAGGAAGAAGGCGACCAGCAGCGCCTCCTTGACGAGCAAGGTGTCCTGATGACGCTCATAGGCCTGTGCAAAGCCGAGGAACAGCAGGAACAAGGCCAGGAACGCAACCGGGTGGTGAGCCATCAGCACGACCGCTGCGAGCAATGTCAGGTGCACGAGCACGATGGCCAGTGGTACGCGTGGCTGCGGCACCTGCTTCGCTGTCGATCCGATGGCGGGCATCAAGTGCTGCCGCAGCACGAACGCGGCCAGCGTCGCGTTGACGAGGACCGCCAGCGCCGCCTTCCGGCCGAACTGCGTCAGCATGTGCATGCTGTCCCACTGCCACGTGGTCGCGACCATCAGGACCGGCGGTGCAGCATAGGACGTGAGCGTGCCGCCGATGGAAACGTTGACGAAGAGCACACCGAGCGCGAAGTACTTCACCCGCTCGGGTACATCGGGGCGGAAGACCTGCGGCGCGAGCATCAACGCCGCGATGGTCATCGCCGCCGGCTCGGTGATCAGCGAGCCCAACAGGGGCACAGCGGCCAGCCCGAGCCAGGCGCTGGCCAAGGGCGTCGGCAACGGCAGCAGCCGTGCCAAGGCGGCGACCGTGCGCAGCACGGTCTGCAGGATCGGCCGGGAGCCCGCAACCACCATCACGACGAACACGAACAGCGGCTCGGTGTAGTTGCGCGATTCCGCGTAGGCCAGCGCCTTGTCGCCGCCGTTGAGAAAGGCCATCGCCAGCACCAACACGATGGCCCAGAAGCCGAAGACCACCTCGACCTCGCCGAGCAAGTGAAACAGCCCGGCGTGCTTCGGGTAGCGGTGGGCCAGGCGCTCGAACTGCGCGGCCGCGAAAGTGTGGAGGAGTGCGACCGCAAAGAGGGCTGCGGCGACGAGGTCGATGGTTTCTGCGGGCATGGGTCCGGGACGCGGTTCGGCCGCGCGGCGGCCCGACCAGCGCGTGAACCTGCTGCCTCGTCCCAGGCAGCACCCATGTGCAGTGTACGGGCGAGTGCCTGAACGCTGGGCCAGCGCCCGGCTGGGTGCGAGGGGCATCCGACTGGCACGCTCGGAAACTCGTGACAGGTCACTCGACGAGACACTCCTTAGACTCGACGAAGTTCCCGTCTTCCTCCCAATCTGATCGCCACCATGCTCGACATCGCCGCCACCTGCCTCGCTGTCACCGCACTGCTGGCCTACCTGAACCACCGCTTCGTGCGCCTGCCGACGACCATCGGCGTGATGGTCATCGCGCTCGCGCTGTCGCTGGTGATCGTCGCGCTCGATGTTGCTGGCGTTTCGCACGCGCTGCGCAGCTACGAAGAGTCGCTGCTGCGGTCCGTCGACTTCTCGGACGTGTTGATGCAAGGCATGCTGTCGCTGCTTCTTTTCGCTGGCGCGCTACACGTCGACCTGAGCGAGCTGAAGGCGCTGCGCTGGCCGGTGGCGTCGCTGGCTTTGGTCGGCACCCTGGTCTCGACCTTGATCGTCGGCTTCGGCCTGTCGTGGGTCTTGCCGTGGGTTGGCCTGGCTCTGCCGCTGATGTACTGCCTGTTGTTCGGCGCGCTGATCTCGCCCACCGATCCGATCGCCGTGATGGGCATCCTGAAGTCGGCCGGTGCGCCCAAGAACCTGGAACTGGTGATCGCAGGGGAGTCGCTCTTCAACGACGGCGTCGGCGTGGTGATCTTCGCGCTGCTGCTGGGCATGCTCACCAGCGGCATGGCCCCCACCACCGCATCGGCGCTGGCGCTGCTCGCGCGCGAGGCCGGCGGCGGCATCGTCTTCGGGCTCGTGCTCGGCTACGTGACGTACCGGCTGCTGAAGAGCGTCGACGAGTACCAGGTCGAGGTCCTGCTGACCCTGGCCGCGGTGATGGGTGGCTACGCGCTGGCCAGCCATTTGCACGTCTCCGGCCCGCTGGCGATGGTGGTCACGGGTCTCATCATCGGCAACCAGGGCCGCGCGCTGGCGATGAGCGACGCCACGCGCCGTTACGTCGACATGTTCTGGGAGCTGCTGGACGAGATCCTCAACGCCGTGCTGTTCGTGCTGATCGGCATGGAGGTTCTGCTGATCAGCTTCTCAGTGCCGGTGCTGGCGGCCGGCGCGGTGGCCATCGCCGTCACGTTGCTGGCGCGCCTGCTCAGTGTCGGACTGCCGGTGGCCGGGTTCGGTGCCCGCTTCGGCATGCCCCCCGGTGCCTGGCGGGTGCTGACCTGGGGTGGCCTGCGTGGCGGCATCTCGGTGGCGTTGGCGCTGTCGCTGCCTGTAGGCCCGCACCGCGACACGGTGCTGGCGTTGACCTACTGCGTCGTGGTGTTCTCGATCCTGGTGCAGGGCTTGAGCATCGGGCGGGTGGTTCGAGCACGCTGACGCATCGCGCGGAGCCGCCGCCTGTGATTCGGTGCGGTCGACGAGCAATGCCCCACTGCTTCAATGTTTGCCACCCAGACCGCTACCACGGCGTGTCGCCGAACATGCCGCTCTTCGATCAGCGGTTTCCAGGCGGGCTGCTTGGTGGCGGGAGCTTGTCCGAGGCTCCGAACGAGGAGTTCCAATCACAGACTCGTCGGCATGATGCGACGACAGTTCCTAGTCCGAATGAC
>JBDTQF010000227.1:0-6598 GCA_039932275.1 Burkholderiales bacterium | reverse complement strand
GACCGCTGCTTGAGTTTTTGGAGTTAGACTTTGGCGGCGGTCTCCACCTGCGTGACGGCGACGGTGCGTGAGCTCTCGGTGGCACAGCCCACCAGGCCGGCTGCTGCCAGCAGGGCCGCCAGCGCGGCGGTTGAATAAATGGCTTTTCTCATGGACCTCTCCCTGAATCTGTTGAAGCCTTGCGTACCGGGTGGTCGCAAGGGCGCCGGCAATATACGCCGGCTTACAGGGTTGCCCGCGTGAAAAGCCGGCCCCGCAATCGCGTGGGTTGATGCGGCCGGCCTAGACTGCACGCCCCATCGTTTGGCGCGTGCCCCGCGCCGCCGGCCCCATGCGTCTGCTCCATGCCTTGTTCCTGTTGTGCCTGTCCTTCATGGCCCCGGCGTGGGTGGCGGCAGCCACCAAGCCCATCACGGCCACCACGCCCGTACCCTTGCGCGAGGTCGAAGGCGTGCACGAGTACCGCCTGGCCAACGGCCTGCAGGTGCTGTTGATACCCGACGCATCGAAGCCCACCACCACGGTCAACGTCACCTACCGGGTCGGCAGCCGGATGGAAGGGTATGGCGAGACCGGCATGGCGCACTTGCTCGAACACCTGATGTTCAAGGGCACGAAGTCGATGGTCAACGTGGGGGTCGAGCTGTCCAAACGCGGCATGCAGTTCAACGGCACCACCAGCGCCGATCGCACCAACTACTACCAAACCTTCCCGAGCAATGCCGCCCAGCTGGCCTGGGTGCTGAAGTTGGAGGCCGAGCGCATGACCGGCGCCAATGTCTCGCGCCGCGACCTCGATGCCGAGATGACGGTGGTGCGCAACGAGATGGAGTCGGGCGAGAACGACGCCGTGCGCATCTTGATCGAGAAGACCGAGGCCACCGCCTACCAGTGGCACAACTACGGCAAGAGCACCATCGGCGCGCGGTCAGACGTGGAGCAGGTGTCCATTGCGCACCTGCAGGCTTTCTACCGCCGCTACTACCAGCCCGACAACGCCACGCTGATCGTGGCCGGCGCGTTCGATCCCGCCGCCACGCTGCGCGAGATCACCGCCACGCTGGGCCGCCTGCCCAAGCCCACGCGGGTGCTTGAACCCACGCACACGGTGGAGCCGGTGCAGGACGGCGAACGCCTGGTCACGGTGCGCCGTGTGGGCGGCCAGCAGGCGCTGCTGGCCATGTACCACATCCCCGCGCTGGCCAGCCGTGACTTCGCGGCCTTCGAGGTGCTGGCCAACACCCTGACCGATGTGCCCGCCGGCCGGTTGCACAAGCGCCTGGTCGAAGCCGGCCAGGCGACCGACGTGTTTGGCTGGGCCGACCGCCATGCCGAGCCGGGCCTGTTCAGCGTGGGCGCGGTGCTCAAGAAGGACGACGCGCTCGACGGCGCGCAGCAGCTGCTGCTGGCCAGCATCGAGGGCCTGGCGGCCGAGCCGGTGACCGCCGCCGAGCTGCAGCGCGCGCAGCGTCAATGGGCCAATGACTTCGACAAGATGCTGGCCAACCCGCAGCGGCTGTGCCTGGCGCTGTCGGAGTCGATCGCCGCGGGCGACTGGCGCTTGCTGTTCGCGCTGCGCAACCGCGTTGAAGCGCTCACGCTCGACGATGTGAACGCCGCTGCGCGGGCCTGGCTCAAGCCGGCCAACCGCACGCTCGGCCGCTTCATCGCCACCGAGGCCCCCGACCGCAGCCCGCCGGCCCTGCCGGTGAATGCCGCCGAGGCGCTGAAGGACTTCAAGGCGCGCGCCGCGGTGGCCGCCGGCGAGACCTTTGATGCGCGCCCGGCCAACCTCGACGCCCGCACCGAGCGCTACACGCTGCCCTCCGGCCTGAAGGTGGCGCTGCTGCCCAAGCAGTCGCGCGGGCAGACGGTGGAAGTGGCGCTGCGGCTGCATGCCGGTACACCCGAGAGCCTGCGTGGCAAGCGCTGGGCGGCCGAGTTCGCCGGCGACCTGATCGGCACCGGCACGCAGCTCAAGACGCGCGCGCAGATCAGCGAAGCCTTCGATGCGCTGCAGACCAACTGGTCGGTGCAGGGCGATGCGCTGCAGGGCGCCAGCGCCGGCTTGAGCACGCGGCGCAACCACCTGCCCGCGGCGCTGGCGCTGCTGGGCGAGGTGCTGCGTCAGCCCTCGTTTCCGCAGGCCGAGTTCGACCAGCTGTTGCGCCAGCAGATCAGCGCGCTGGAGCAAGCCGCGCAAGACCCGCAGGAAGTGGCCACGCGCGCGCTGCGCCGTGCGCTGCGCAGCCACTACCCGGCTGACGACGTGCGCCACATCGGCACCGTGGCCGATGACATCGCGGCCCTGCGCGCGTTGCAGCGTGACGCCGTGGTCGAGTTCTACCGCACGCAGTGGGGCGCGCAGCATGGCGAGCTGGCCATCGTCGGCGACTTTGATGCGGCCCAGCTCAAGCCCGTCATCGCCAAACTGTTCGGCGACTGGCGCTCTGGCCAGGCCTATGCCCGCGTGCCGATGCCGCCTTCCAGCGTGACCGGCCAGCAACTGCAGGCCACGTTGGCCGACAAGCCCAATGCCACGCTGCTGGGTGCGCTGCCGCTGGCGCTGACTGATACCGATGCCGACTTCCCGGCGCTGAGCATGGCCCTGCACGTGCTGGGTGGCGGTGGCTTCGATTCGCGCCTGCTGACCCGGCTGCGCCAGCAAGATGGCCTGTCGTACGGCACCGGTGCGTACCTGTCGGCATCGAGCTTCGAGCCCTCAGGCAGCGTGGGCGTCTACGCCATCTTCGCGCCGCAGAACCGCACGCGCGTCGAGCAGGGGTTGCGTGAAGAACTGGCCCGCTTCGTCCAGCAGGGCATCACCGCGGCCGAGCTGGCCAGTGCCCGCCAAGCCATGCTGGCCGGCGGCAACACCCGCCGCGCCAACGACGGTGCGGTGGCCCAATCGTGGGCCGCCAAGTTGGAACGCGACCGCAGCTTCGCCTGGGACGCGGCGTTCGAAGCCCGCCTCGGCACGCTCACCGTGCCCGAGGTCAACGCCGCCATCCGCCGCTGGATCGACCCGGCCAAGGTGAACTGGTCGTTGGCGGGGGATTTTGGCAAGCAGCCGTGAGGCTCCCCTTGGGCACCCTGTGAGCCGTCTCAGCACTGACCTCGGCGCTACTGCCAACGAGCCGGACGGCCTGCCCCTGCCGCGGCGTTATGCCGCGGTCGCGGCGATCCTCGGCGCCATCGCGCTGGTGGTGCTCGACAGCGCCATCGCCAACGTGGCACTGCCCAGCATTGCGTTGCAGTTGCACGCAACGCCCGCCGATGCGGTCTGGGTCGTCACGGCCTACCAGCTCGCCATCGTGATGTTCCTGCTGCCCGCTTCAGCGCTGGGCGAGCGGCTGGGCTGCCACCGGGTGTTCGCCGGCGGCATTGCGTTGTTCACCGCCGCGTCGGTCTTGTGTGCGCTGGCGCCCTCGTTGCCGTGGCTGGTGGCGGCACGCTGCCTGCAAGGCCTGGGCAGCGCGGCGGTAATGCCGCTGGGGCTGGCGCTGCTGCGCTTCTCCTGCCCGCGCCGCTTGCTGGCGCAGGCGATCGCATGGAACGCGCTGACGGTCGCCGGCGCCTCGGCGGCCGGCCCGGCCGTCGGCGCGGCCTTGCTGTCCGTCGCGAGCTGGCCGTGGCTGTTCGCGGTGAACCTGCCGGTGGGGGTGCTGGTGCTGGTGGCCAGCGTCGGCCTGCCGCGCGTGCCGGGCAGCGGGCGTCGCCTCGACCTTGTGAGCATCGCGCTCAACGCGGTCATGTTTGCCGCCTTCGTGCTCGGTGCCGACTGGCTGCCGTCGTCGCCGTGGTACGGCGGGGCCTTGCTGGCGGTGTCGGCCGTCTCGCTCGTGTGGCTGGTAAGGCGCGAGCGGCCGAAGGCGGCGCCATTGATCCCGCTGGATCTGCTGCGGGTGCGCTCGTTTCGTATGTCGATCATCGCGTCGGTGTGCTGCTTCACCGGGCAGATGACGGGCCTGGTGGCGCTGCCGTTCTACTTCCAGCATGAGCTGGGCCTGAGCGCGATGGCCACCGGGCTGCTGATGACGCCGTGGCCGTTGGCGGTGATGGCGGCCGCACCGCTGTCGGCGCGCCTGGCCCGGCGCGTGCCCACCGCCTGGCTGTGCGCCGTCGGCGGTAGCTGCCTTGCCGTCGGCCTGGCGCTGTGCGCCGCCTGGCCGATTCACGGCGACCCGCGGTGGCCGATGGCCCTGTTCACCAGCCTGGCAGGCTTCGGCTTCGGGTTGTTCCAGACGCCCAACAACCAGAACATGCTGCTCGCCGCCCCGAAGGAACGCAGCGCAGCCGCCGGTGGTGCCCAGGGCACCGCGCGGTTGACGGGGTTGACGCTCGGCAGCCTGCTGATGGGGTTGTTGTTCACGCTGCTGCCGTCACCCAGCGCCGTGCACGGCGGCTTGGCGCTGGCGGCCGTGGCGGCATTGGCCGCCGGCGTGGTCAGCCTGCTGCGGGCCCCTCGGGCCGGGCTGCAGCCAGCCCCTTGAGTGAAGCTTTGGCGCGTTGGCGTGTCAGGCGCCGGCCCGCTCGACCTCGCCATACGCGTGGCCCAGCCACATCTTCAGCCGCTGGCGTTCCATCAGGCCCAGGCCGGCCGGGCTGCCGCTGTGCAGAGCCGACCAGAAGCTGCTGTTCTGCGCGTCGATCTTCTGCACCACGCCGTGGTGCAGTTGCTTGAGGGTGATGACGCGGGCGCCCAGCGCGCGGGCCCGTTCCAGCAGGCCCGAGGCTTCGAGCTGGCTGAAGTCGCTGCCGTGCAACTGGTTGAGCACCACCACATAGCGCACGCGCGGGCCGAACTGGTCGAGCACGCGCTGCAGCAGGTCCACCGAGTCACGGCCCACGTCCATCACATGCCAGTAGTGCACGCCGATGCCCGAGAGGTCGGCCACGTCCAGCACGCCCGAGTCTTCCATCCACTTCACCACCGGCGCATGCGTCTGCGCCGCCAGGTCCACCAGCACCCGCCGGCCGGGCTGCTCAACGGCACTCTCGATGATGCGGTCCAGCGCTTCGTAGCGGTCCACCACCACCGGGGCCGCGAACTCGGCATAGAAGCGGCTGAAGGTGCTGTGCGAGCGATCGGTGTCAAAGCCGATGAACGGCCGCTGCCGGTCAATGAAGAACTGCGCCAGCACCCGCGCCATCATCGACTTGCCCACACCGCCTTTTTCACCGCCGATGAGGTGGATGTGGGTGTGGGGGTGGTTCTGCAGGGTGGGGACTTCCATGGGGCGCTGGCCGGCTGATGGCGGATCGGCTGATTGTGAAGCAACCCGTGTGCTGGCCCATGCGAAGGGTACAGGCGCTTCGCGATCATCGCGCCTATGCAAAACGGCCGGAGCCCGGCGGAGGTTCGATCGGACGTACTTGCTGGCACAGTTCGGCGACACGCCACCGTTTCGAAGTGCAAACCACCTTGCATGAACCCACCGCCCGCCACCCGTCGCACCCTCTGCACAGACTGCCTACGCCCGCAGGCCACCTGCCTCTGCGCCCTGGTGCAACCCACCGCCCACCGCACGGAGGTGCTGGTCCTGCAGCACCCGCAGGAGCAGCGGCAGGCGAAGAACAGCGTGGCGCTGCTGCGCCTGTCGTTGGCGCGTTGCGAGGTGGTGTTGGGCGAGCGTTTCGGGCCAGAGGCGTTGCAGGCCTTGCTGCATCGGCCGGGGCGGGATACGCGGCTGCTCTACCCGGACGTACCCGCCGCGCCCGCGCCACCGGCCGTGGCGATAGTGGCCGGTGCGCCGCTGCGCCTGGTGGTGATCGACGCGACCTGGCGCAAGAGTCTGCGCATGCTGCTGGAACACCCGGCACTGGCCGCGCTGCCTCGGCTGGCGCTGGACGCGCCGGCGCCCACGCGCTACCGGGCCATCCGTGCGGCGCGTCGGGCCGATCAGGTGTCCACGCTGGAGGCCACGGTGCAGGCGTTGGCGATGCTGGAGGGGCCGTCGTTCAACGGCGCGCCGTTGCTCGATGCGTTCGGCCGCTTTGTTGACGGCGTGGCGGCCCGGCATCGACCGCCTGCAAGCGCGGGCGTCCGCAGCGTGGGTTGACTCAGTGCCGGATGGCGAACGAGGACAGGCGCTGTGCAGTGCCTGTCTCCGTCTGACTCAAAGATCCGGTGACAACGGCATCTCAATCCCCTGCGTCACCTGGATGGTTGGCCCGCTCGCATTCGGGTTGATGTCGAAATCGAAGATGCCGGTGGGCAGCCACAGGGTGGCGCAGGCGTTGGGGATGTCGACGACGCCGCTGATGTGGCCCTGTACCGGCGCGGTGCCGAGGATGGCGTAGGCCTGGGCTTTGGAGTAGCCGAACTTGGTCATGTACTCGATGGCGTTGAGGCAGGCCTGGCGGTAGGCCACGTGCACGTCGAGGTAGTGCTGCTTGCCGTACTCGTCGACCGAGATGCCTTCGAAGATCAGGTAGTCGTTGTACTGCGGCGTGATCGGGCTGGGCTTGAAGATGGGGTTCTTGATGCCGTACTTGGCCATGCCGCCCTTGATGAGCGTGACCTTCATGTGCACCCAGCCGGCCATCTCGATCGCGCCGCAGAAGGTGATTTCGCCGTCTCCCTGGCTGAAGTGCA
>JBDTQF010000226.1:0-6629 GCA_039932275.1 Burkholderiales bacterium | reverse complement strand
CCCGGACCTGCGCAACAGCAAGGTGATCGACGTGATCCGCGAGCTGGAAAGCTTCGGCATCACCGTGCATGTGCACGACCCGGTGGCTGACCCGGCCGAAGCGCGCCATGAGTACGGTGTGGACCTGGTGTCGTGGGACCACCTGCCCAAGGCCAATGCCATCGTCGCCGCGGTGGCGCACAAGGAACTGGCCGAGCGGCCCCTCGATGCGATGCTGGCCAAGCTGGCCACCGGCGGCCTCTACGTCGACGTCAAGAGCCAGGCCGACCGTGCGGCGCTGGAAGCGCGCGGCGTGCACGTCTGGCGTCTCTGAGGTCGATGCATGCAAGCTGATTTCCAACAACACCTGCAGTCGGCGCAGCGCCACTGGTTGGTCACCGGCGCGGCCGGCTTCATCGGCTCGCACCTGCTTGAAACGTTGCTACGCAACGGCCAGCAGGTCACCACGCTGGACAACTTCGCCACCGGCCACCGCCGCAACCTCGAACAGGTTCGTGCGCTGGTGGGTGACGAGGCCTGGGCCCGCCATCGCTTCATCGAGGGCGACATCGCCGAGCCGGCCGACTGCGCCCGCGCCTGCGAAGGCGTGCAGATCGTGCTGCACCAGGCCGCGCTGGGGTCGGTGCCACGTTCGATCAACGACCCGCAAACCACCCACCGTGCCAACGCCACCGGCTTTTTGAACATGCTGGTGGCCTCGCGTGATGCCGGTGCCAAGCGTTTCGTCTACGCGGCTTCCAGCTCCACCTATGGCGATTCGCCCAAGCTGCCCAAGGTCGAGGATGTGATCGGCCGGCCGCTGTCGCCGTATGCCGTCACCAAGTACCTCAACGAGCTGTATGCCGACGTGTTCGGCCGCTGCTACGGCATGGAGACCGTGGGGCTGCGCTACTTCAACGTGTTCGGCCCGCGCCAGGATCCGAACGGTGCCTATGCTGCGGTGATCCCGAAGTGGCTGGCGGCGATGCTGCTCGGCGAGCGTTGCACCATCAACGGCGACGGCGAGACTTCGCGCGATTTCTGCTTCGTCGCCAATGCCGTGCAGGCCAACCTGCGGGCCGGGCTGGCGCAGCCGGCCGAGGCGCTGAACCAGGTCTACAACATCGCCGTGGGCGACCGCACCACGTTGAACCAGCTGCATGCCGCGCTGGCCGAGCACCTGCAGCGCGAGCGCCCGGCTCTGCACATCGAGCCGCCGCACCATGCCGATTTCCGCGCCGGCGACGTGCGCCACTCGCTCGCCGACGTGAGCAAGGCCGAGCGGCTGCTGGGGTACGTGCCCACGCACAACGTGCACCAAGGCCTGGCCGAGGCCATCGGCTGGTACGTGGCCAACGTGCAGTAACGGGAAATCCCTCCCTCGTCTGAGCAGGCTGCCGACAAGAAATGCGCATTTCCGATCACTTCCTCAACGCATTCCCTAGTAGCTTTTGCAGCGGTCAGCGATAGCCTAAGGGTGTCGATCGGCGGTCAGCCAACCTGTGATCGGCGCATCAGAGCATTCGCCCCCTGGCGGTACGTCAGGGGGCGTTTTTTTTGGGCCTCACACATCCTCTTCGTCCTCGCTGGTCTGCGCCTGCAGTTGCTGCAGCAGCACCAGGCGCCGGTACAACCCGTGCTCGCGCGCCATCAGCGCCGCATGACTGCCGCGCTCGGCGATGCGGCCATGGTGCATCACCACGATGGCATCGGCCTCGCGCACCGTGGCCAGGCGGTGCGCGATGGCGATCACCGTGACCTGCCCGCGCAGCGCGCTGAGTGCCTGCTGCACATGCGACTCGGTGTCGCTGTCCACGTGCGAGGTGGCTTCGTCCAGCAGCAGGATGCGCGGCCGGCCCGCCAGCGCGCGGGCGATCGCAATCAGCTGCTTCTCGCCCGCTGACAGCCGCGCGCCGCCTTCGCCCAGCAGCGTCTCAAAGCCCTGCGGCAGGCCCTCGATGAAGTGATCGGCACCGGCGGCCCGCGCGGCGGTGCGGATCGCTTCGTCATCGATGTCGCGTTCCATCGCGATGTTGTCGCGCACGCTGGCGGCGAGCAGGAACGGGTCCTGCGGCACCAGGCCGATGCCGTTGCGCAACCCCTGCTCGCTGTAGCGTTCCAGCGCGATGCCATCGAGCGTGATGCGTCCTGTGCCCGGCCGGTAGAAGCGCAGCAGCAGCGCCAGCAGGCTGGTCTTGCCGCTGCCGGTGGCGCCGACGATGCCGATGAACTGGCCTGGCGCAATGGCCACGTCGATGTCCTGCAGCACCGGACGGCCGGGTGTGTAGGCGAAGCCCAGGTGCTCGAAAGCCAGCGCACCGGCGCCCACCGTGGCCTGCGCGCCCGGCGGCTCGGGCACGTCGGCCGGTTCATGCAGCAGGCCTTGCAGCCGCTCGGCGGCGACGATGGACTGCTGCAGCTGGGCGAACTGCATGGTCAGCTGGATCAGCGGCTCCACCAGCCGGCCCAGCGTGGCGACGAACGCGTACAGCACACCAACTTGCAAGGCGCTGACGCCCTGCACCGCGGCCTGGCCTTCACGCCAGCCGTACACCCCGATCACCGCGACGAGGATCAGCACATGCAGCAGGTCGAGCGCCGGGCGCAGCAGCCAGGCATTGGCGCGCAGCTCGTTGCGGCGCGAGTCGTAGTGCGCCTGGTTGGTGCTGCCGTAGCGCGTGGCAAAAGCCGCGGCGGCGCCGGCGGCCTGCAGCACCGGCATGCCGGCAATGCTTTCAGACGCCTGCGCGTTCAGGTCGCCGCGCAGCGCCCGCGTGCGTGTCACGGCCTGGGCCGAGAAGCGCCGGTACAGCGTCACGATGCCCAGCACCGCAGGCACCAGCAGCGCGGCCACGCCCATCAGCTTGGCGTCGAGCAGCGCGAAGGTCACCAGCACGGTGGCGATGGTGATGAGGCTGTCCAGCAGCACGAACAGCAGCTGCACATACAGCTGCTGCACCGCCTCGGTGTCGTTGGTGACGCGGCTCACCAGCTGGCCGGTCATGGCGCGGTCGAAGTAGGCCATCGGCAGCCGCAATACATGGCCGAAGACCCGTTCGCGCAGCCGCTGTACCGAGTGCGCGGCCACGCCGGCCAGCCGCAGCAGCTGGCGGTAGCGCAGCAGGCTGGCCAAGCAGCCGGCGGCCAGTGCGCCCAGCAGCAGTGCGGCGATGGGCCCCAAGGCGGCATTGCGCGGCACCAGGTAGCGGTCGATGAAGAACTTGCCCAGCACCGGGGTCGAGGCTTCCAGCGCCGCGGCCAGCAACAGCCAGGCCGCGCCCCAAATGATGCGCCGTGCCTCGGGTCGTGCCGCGTCCACCAGCAGCGCCAGCGCGGCGCGTCGCGGCCGGGTTGGGGTTGCAGCGGGTTCAGACGACATCGTCCACCTCGTTCACCAGCGCGTCATCGCTGGGTAGGTCGTCCGACTCCAGCGCCGCTTGCAACTGCTGCAGCTGCCACTGGCTGGCGTACCAGCCCTTTGTTGCCAGCAGCGCCGCATGGGTGCCTTGCTCGACGCAGCGGCCATGCCGCAGCACCAGGATGTCGTCCGCATCCGCTACGGCCGAGAGCCGGTGGCTGACGATGATCACGCTGCGCCCCACGCGGGCCTGGCGCAGCGAGCGCAGGATGCGCTGCTCGGTGGCCGCATCGACGGCCGACAGCGCATCGGCCAGCAGCAGCAGCGCCGCGTCGGCCAGCAGCGCGCGGGCGATGGCGATGCGCTGACGCTGGCCGCCCGACAACGTCACGCCGCGTTCACCCACCACGGTGTCGTAACCCTGCGGCAGCCCGGCGATGTCGTCGTCCACCGCCGCCAGCCGGGCCACCCGCTCGATGTCGTTGCGGCTGGCACCGGGCCGGGCCAGTGCGATGTTGTGGGCCACGCTCACCGAGAAGAGAAAGGGCTCCTGCGGCACCCAGGCGATGGCCGCGCGCAGTGCATCGAGCTGGTAGTCGGCCAGCGGTGTGCCGTCCCACTGCAGCATGCCGTGGCTGGGTGCCCAGTGGCGCAGCAGCAGCGCCAGCAGCGTGCTCTTGCCGGCGCCGGTGGGGCCCACCAGCCCGAGCGTGCGGCCCGGTGCCAGCGTGAAGGTCAGGCCGTCGAGCGCCGCATGGTTCTGCTCGGGGTAGTGCAATGCCAGGTGGGTGGCGACCAAAGGCCCACGCGGGGGCTCGCTGCGCCGGCCGTCATCCTGGATGCTCGGCGCCGCGTCCAGCACCGGCTGCAGCCGGCCCCAGGCAGCGCGGCCGCGCTCGAACAGCGACAGCACCCAGCCGGCCGCGAACATCGGCCAGATCAACTGGCCCAGGTACAGGCCGAAGCTGGTCAGCGCACCCAGGCTGAGCTGCTGTTGCCACACCAGCCAGCCGCCGTAGCCCAGCACCGAGACACTGGCCACCGTCATCGACAGGCCCACCGCCGGCTCGTACGCTGCCTCCCAGCGCTGCGTGCGCACGGCGGCCTGCGCAGCGGTGCCCGTCAACGCGGCAAAGCGAGCCTGGCTGCTCGGCACCAGCCCCAGCGCCCGCAGGCTGCGCATGCCGGTGATGGTCTCCTGCACCCGGTCGTTCAGTTCGCCGAAGCGCTGCAGCGATTGGCGCGAGGCCGCATGCACCTGGCGCGAGATCCACCAGAACGCCAGCGCCATGAACGGGAAGGGCAGCAGCGTCACCAGCGCCAGCCGCGCATCCACCACCACCATCATCGTGCTCAGCACCAGCACGAAGGTCAGCGTGCCGTCGAAGCCGGCCAGCATCGCCTCGCCCGCGGCCATCTCCACCGCATCGATATCGTTGGTGGCCAGTGCCATCAGGTCGCCGGTGCGCTGCTGCTGGTAGAACGCCGGGCCCTGGCGCGTGAGCTGCGCAAACAGCCGCTGGCGCAGCTCCACCCCCAGCCGGTAGGCGGTGGCATACAGCCGCAGCCGCCACGCCACCCGCAGCGCGTAGATGCCCGCACCGGCCACCACCATCTTGCCCAGCTCAAAGGCCAGGTCCGGCAGCGCGATGCCCGGCCCCACCAACGCATCCACCAGCTTGCCCACCTGGTGCGGCAGCCACACCGTCAGCAGCGCAATGCCCAGCAGCATCACCGCCGAGCTGGCATAGGCCCAGGCATGGCGGCGCACGAACTGAATGAGGAGCTGCTGCAGCGACATCGGGGCAGGTGGATGGACGGCGAAAGGGGGCGATTCTAGGAAGCTGCGCATGACGGGGCGCGGCATAGACTGCAAGCACGTCCGCCGCGTGGGGTGGTGGCTTCGGGGGCAGTGGATGCAGCGTGTTGTGGTCGGCTGGGGCGGTGCTGGGTCGGCGCTGGTGCTCGCCGCGCTCATCCTCGTATTGACCTGGCTGCCGGCCACGCTGCAACAACAGGCCGCGCTGCAGCGCGATGTCTTGGCGAGCGGCCAGCTCTGGCAGTTGTGGAGCGGGCAGGTGGTGCACTGGAGTGCGCTGCATGCCGCGGCCGACGCGCTGGGCGTGGCCGCTGCAGGCTGGCTGGCCGGCGCGCTGTACGGGCCGGCGCGGGTGGCGCGCTGGCTGCTGGCCGCGGCACCGCTGCTGTCGCTGGGCATCCTGGCCTGCCAGCCCGAGCTGGCCAGTTACCGCGGTGCCTCTGGGCTGGTCGTGGGGCTGGGCAGTCTGGCCTGGGTCGGTCTGTGGCGCACGGCCACCGTACGGCGGCGTTGGCTGGTGCTGGTGGCACTGGCATTTGTGTTCAAGCTCGCACTGGCGTGGCATGCCGTTGCGATGGGCCTGCCGGTCGCGGGGTTCGGCCTGCCCGAGGGCGTGTCGGTGGCCTGGTCAGCGCATGTGCTCGGCGCGCTGCTCGGGCTGGCCGCGGGGGCGCTCAGAACGGCGCCGGATCCTCGAACACCAGCGCCGCACCGCTGACCGGGTGGTCGAAGGCCAGCCGCTGCGCATGCAGCAGCAGCCGCGGCGCGGCGGCATGCCACGCGGCCGGTGCATACAGCTCGTCGCCGACGATGGTGTGGCCGATGGCGGCCAGGTGCACGCGCAGCTGGTGCGAGCGGCCGGTCACCGGCGTCAACGCCAGCCGTGTGGTGCCTGAGATGGGGCCGGGCCCGAGCCGGTGCCAATGCGTCAGCGCGGGCTTGCCCTGTTCGTGATCCACCTTCTGGCGCGGGCGCTGCGGCCAGTCGGCCATCAGCGGCAGCTCGATGCGGCCTTCGGCCTCGGCCGGTTCGCCTGCCACCACCGCGATGTACTGCTTGCCCACCCGGCGCTTTTCAAACGCCGCCGAGAGCCGGCGCTGCGCCTCGATGCCACGCGCAAACAACAGCAGCCCCGACGTGGCCTGGTCCAGCCGGTGCACCACCAGCGCATCGGCCACCAACGCCTGCACGCGGGCGGCCGCACAGTCAGCCCGCTCCGGCCCGCGACCGGGCACCGACAGCAGCCCGGCAGGCTTGCTGATCACGACCAGGGTGTCGTCGGTGTGCAGGATGGTCAGGGCCTCGGGCATGCGGCGAGCATAGACGGCTGCCCCTGGACAACGGCGCGTGCGATACCCGACACTGGCCTGGTCAGCCAAAGAACAAGACGCGAGCTTCATCCGTCGGAATTTAGGCAGCCAGATGGGCGCTTCTTGAAACCCCTCTCCCGCCAAGCCAGCTGACCCGGCAAGA
>JBDTQF010000225.1:0-6672 GCA_039932275.1 Burkholderiales bacterium | reverse complement strand
CACGCTGCGCGGCGAGGCCCATGCCGAGGTCGACGGCTACGAAGGCCTGCGCTCGCTGGAGGTGCTGATCGCCGCCTACCGCTCGGCACGCGACGGCGTGCGCGTCGGCCTGCCGCTGGTGTTTTAACCCAGCCGGTCGGCTGATCGATGCTGCGCGCCACCGCCACCCTTCTGGCCGGCGGTGCACTCGCACAAGCGCTGCCGCTGCTGCTGGGGCCGCTGCTGACGCGCCAGTACACGCCACAGGACTTCGGCCTGTATCACCTGTTTGCCGCCGTGGCCACCAACATCGCCGTGGTGGCCTGCGGGCGCTACGAGTTCGCCTTGCCCCTCGCGACCGACGACGCCGAGGCGGATGTGCTGCGCACGTTGGCATGGCGGCTGTGTCTGGGCGTGGCCACGCTGGCGCTGCTGGGCGGCATGGGCTGGGCGCTGTGGCAGGCCGCGCCGTGGCCGGTGGCCCTGGGACCTGCAGTGCTGGCACTGGGTGCCGTGTCGCTGGCCACGCTGTGGGCCACGCGGGCACGGGCCTTCCGGCGGCTGGCGATCGCGCGCGTGCTGCAGCATGGCGGCGGCGCGGCACTGCAGGCGCTGGCCGGGGTATGGCAGATCGGCGTGGCTGGGCTGGTGTGGGCACCCGTGGCCGCCGCGCTGGCCACCGCCGCATGGCTGCGCCCGCCGCTGAACCTGCGCGCGCCGCAGCGCCCCACTTTGCGCGACGTCGCCAAACGCCACCGCGACTTCCCGCTGCTGAACACGCCGCATGCCTTTGCCGGTGCGCTGCAGGACACGCTGGCGCTGGCCGTGCTCGCCGCCGTCATCGGCGCCGCCGCCGCCGGCTTCTGGGGCTTGGCGCTGCGCTACCTCAAGGCCCCGGCCACGCTGGTGGGTGGCGCGGTCTCGCAGGCGCTGTACCCGCAGCTCGCGCAGCATGGCCCCGGCGCCACGGTGGCATCGCGCGCCGCCGTGCGCCGCGTGCTGCTGGCGATGGCGGCCATCGCGCTGCCCTTTGTCGCGCTGTTGATGTGGCTCGGCCCGATGCTCTTCACCGCGCTGTTCGGCAACGCGTGGGCCGAGGCCGGCGGGCTGGCCCGCGCGCTGGCGCTGTACATCGGCCTGCACTTCATCGCTTCGCCGCTGGCGGTGGTGACCATGGCCTGGGGCGCGCAGGCCTGGGCGCTGAAGCTGGCCTTGGTCGGGCAGGTTGTCTTCGTCGCTGCGCTGGCGTTGGGTGTGCACCTGGGCGGGCTGGCCGGCGCGGGCTGGGCGGTCTCTGTAGCGATGGCGGGGTATTTCGGGTTCTACTTCGTGGCCTTGGCATGCTGGCCAGTGAGCAGCACCACACCGACTCAGCCCCCAGGAAACGCATGACGCCGCGCTTCAGAGCCGCCTTCAACCGCCTACGCCGCCGATGGCTGCAGCGCCTGCTGTTCGGGCCGCTGTTTGGCGAACGCAGCCAGGGCATCGACCTGCCGCACACGCGCATCTCGCCGGCCAGCAGCATCGAGCATGAAGACCGGCTGACGCTGGGCGACCATGTCTACATCGGGCCGTTCAACCTGATCGAGGCCAGTGGCGGCATCGTGATCGAGGAAGGCGTGCAGATCACCAGCCACTGCGCCCTTGTCACGCACAGCTCGCACCGCGCGATGCGGCTGCTCGGGCGCGGCTTCGTCGACGGGCCCGGCTCGGCGCCGCGGCCGGGCTGGATCGCCGGGCCGATCCGCCTCGGCGCCTACAGCTTCATCGGCCCGCACAGCGTGATCGAGGCCGGCAGCACACTGGGCCGCGGCTGCATCGTCTGCGCCGGCAGTGTGGTGCGCGGCGAGTTCGCCGAGTTCGCGGTGATCGCGGGTAACCCGGCGCGCGTGGTGGGCGACAGCCGCAAGCTCGATCAAGTCTGGCTGCAACGGCACCCCGAGCTGCGTGCGCACTACGACGCCTGGGCCGGGCCCACGGCCTCACGCTGAATGGCCGTCCCGCCACCAACCCCTGAGCCCAGCCGGCGCCTGCGCCTGGCCCTCATCGGCGACGCCCAGAGCCCGCACCTGCTGAAGTGGGCCCGCGCATTGGCACCCGAGGTGGAGCTGTGGGTCGCTTCCAGCCGCGGTTTTGCCGGCGGCTTCGATGGCCTGGTGCCGACCTGGCGTCGCCTGGCGCTGGAAGTGCCGCTGGACGCCGCCGGCGGCAACTGGCAACTGGTCAAGCGCCTGCCCGAGCTGGGCCGTTGGCTGCGCGAGGTGGATGCCGACTGGCTGCACGCGCACTACCTCACCTCGCACGGCACGCTGGCCTGGGCCGCCAAGCGCGGCTGGCGGCTGCGTGCGCGCATCGTTGGTTCGGCCTGGGGCAGCGACATCCTGGTGACGCCCCGCCGCTCATTGGTGTACCGCTGGCTCACGCAACGCGTGCTGCGCGCCTGTGCACTCACCACCAGTGATTCGCAGCACATGGCCGGCGAGATGGCCAAGCTCGGCGCTGGCGAGGTGCTGGTGTTCCCGTTCGGGCTGGAGCGCATGCCGTCAACGGCGGCCGACAAGGAACCGTGGCTGTTCTTCGCCAACCGCGGGCTGGAGCCGATCTACCGGCCCGACCGGGTGCTGCAGGTGTTTCGTGCCATTGCCGAAGTGCAGCCCGAGGCGCAACTGGTGGTGGCCAACGACGGCAGCCTGCGCCGCGCGATGGAAGCCGCAGTGCGCGACCAGGGGCTCGACCGGCGGGTGCAGTTCACCGGCCGGCTCAGCGCCGCGCAACAAGACCGCTGGTACGCCCGCGCGCAGTGGTACCTGAGCCTGCCGGCCAGCGACTCGGTGGCGGTGTCGGTGCTCGAAGCGATGGCGCATGGCTGTATCCCCATCCTCAGCGACCTGCCCGCCAACCATGAGCTGGTGAGCGAAGCCAGCATCGGCATGGTGCTGCCCGACGGCCTGCTGGCCGACCTGGCCGCGCTGCAGGCGCTGGCGCAGCAGGCCGCGCAGATCGGCCGCCTGAACCGCGCCTGGGTGCAGGCGCATGGTCTTTTCGACCCGGCGGTGGCCGCTTTCCTGGACCGCCTGCGCGCGCTGACGCCTCAATCCTCTGCCTCGTGAACATCCTCTACCTCAACCACTACACCGGCGGGCCGGCCTTCGGCATGGAGTACCGGCCCTACTACCTCTCACGCGAATGGGTGCGCGCCGGCCACCGCGTGCGGCTGGTGGCCGCCAGCTACTCGCATGTGCGCTCGCGCCAGCCACAGCAGGTGACGGCGCCGCGCATCGACGTGATCGACGGCATCGAGCACCAGTGGCTGCCCACACCGGCATACCAGGGCAACGGCCTGGGGCGGGTGAAGAACATCTGGGCCTACCTGCGCCAGGTGTGGGCCATGGCGCGACAGACGGTCGTCGAATTCAAACCCGACCTGATCATCGCCAGCAGCACCTACCCGATGGACATCTGGGTGGCCAAACGCTTACGCCACCTGAGTGGAGCGGCCGTGGTGTTCGAGGTGCATGACCTCTGGCCGCTGTCGCCGATCGAACTCAACGGCATGTCGCCGAAGCACCCCTTCATCCGCCTGGTGCAGTGGGCCGAGGACGTGGCCTACCGCGACAGCGACGTGGTGGTGTCGCTGCTGCCCAAGGTGCACGGCTACATGGCCTCGCGCGGGCTCGACCTGGCCAAGCTGACCATCGTGCCCAACGGCATTTCGCCCGAGGACTGGGCCACCGAGCCCGAACCGCTGCGACCCGACATCGCGCAGACGATCCGCGAGGCCCGCGCCGCCGGCCATGTGGTGGTGGGCTATGCCGGCTCGATGGGGCTGCCCAATGCGCTCGACCACCTGCTCGATGCGGCGCAGCGGCTGGCGCCTCAGAAGCTGTCGTTCGTGCTGATCGGCGACGGCCACGAGCGCGAGCGCCTGGCCCGGCGGGTGCACGAAGAGCGCCTGCGCAACGTCACGCTGCTGCCGCCAGTGCCCAAGGCGATGATCCCCAGCTTCCTGCGCGCCATCGACATCGCCTACATCGGCTGGCAGCGCACGCCCATCTACCGCTTCGGCATCGCACCCAACAAGCTGATGGACTACATGATGGCCGGCTGCGCCGTGCTGCATTCAGTCGAAGCCGGCAACGACCCGGTGGCCGAGGCTGGCTGCGGCCTCACGGCGGCACCCGAGTCACCCGACGCCATCGCGCAGGGCCTGCTCAAGCTGGCCGCCAAGACCCCCGACGAGCGCCGCGCGATGGGTGAGCGCGGCCATGCCTTCGTGATGCAGCACCACACCTACCCGGTGCTGGCGCAGCGTTTTCTCGATGCAGTACGCACCCGCGTCGGCAGCCACAGGCTCAATCGGTGAGCGCCATCGCTCGGCCGCCCGAAGGTGGCGCTCATCCTCCCCCGGGGCGGGGGTCACGCAGTGACCGGAGGGCTGTTCAATGACCCAGCCCGGGCACGACGAACCCCAGGCCGTCGCCGAGCGCTATGCCCGGCGCGCCTCGCAAGGTGCCGCCGACCGCTACAGCATGCTGCGCCCCGAGGTGTGGATGGCCGTGCAGGAACGCCAGCGCGCGATGCTGCGGCTGTTCAACCGGCTGGGCTGGACCACGCTGACCGACAAGTGCCTGCTCGAAGTGGGCTGCGGCGCCGGCGACAACCTGCTCGATCTGCTGCGCCTCGGCTTCGGGCCTGCGCATTTGCAAGGCATCGAACTGCTGCCCGAACGTTTCGCGCTGGCGCGCGAACGGCTGCCGCAGGCGGTGGCGCTGCATGCCGGCGACGCCAGCATGGCGCCCATCGCGCCGGCCAGCCTCGACATCGTGTTCCAGGCCACCGTGTTCTCATCGCTGCTGGACGATGCGTTTCAGCAGCAGCTGGCGCAGGCCATGTGGCGCTGGGTCAAGCCCGGTGGCGGCGTGCTGTGGGTGGACTTCACCGTCAACAACCCGCGCAACCCCGATGTGCGGGGCGTGCCGCTGGCGCGCATACGCCAGCTCTTTCCCGAGGCGCAGGTGCGGGCGCAGCGCATCACGCTGGCCCCGCCGCTGGCGCGCGCCGCCTGCCGAGTGAGCCCGCGGCTGGTGCCGCTGCTGGGCGCCGTGCCGCTGCTGCGCACGCATGTGCTGGCCTGGCTGGGCAAACCCGCGCACTGAGCCGCCCGGCGCGGGCGGCGGTCAACCAGCCTGATCGCGCAGCCAGGCGCCGACGATGTCGGCACTGGCCTTGGCGGCGACCACGCGGATGAAGCGCAAGAAGTCGACATGCGCACTGTCGTCGGCCCGGTCGCTGATGGTGCGCAGCACCGCAAAGGGCAGCTGCAGGTCGTGGCACACCTGGGCCAGCGCGGCACCTTCCATCTCCACGGCCAGGGCGTCGGGCAACGCATCGAGCAGGGCCCGGCTCTCGGCGGCCGTGGCCACGAAGCGGTCGCCGCTCACCACCAAGCCCTGGTGCAGCGCCGGCGCATTCACGCCCAATGCCACCGCCTCGGGCCCGAAGTGGCCCGGTTCGCCCAGCACCTGGGCCGCGGCCTGCGCCAGCTGCTCGCGCAGGGGGGCATCGTCAGCAAAACGTGAACGCCCGGTCAGCGGCACCTCGTACCGTGGGAACAGCGGCGAAGCATCCATGTCGTGCTGCAGCAATTCGCTGGCAAGCACCACGTCGCCCACCCGCACCCCGGCGCCGAGCCCACCGGCCACGCCGGTGAAGACGATGCGCTCGACGCCATAGCGCGCTGCCAGCAGCGCCGCGGTGGTGGCAGCCGCCACCTTGCCGATGCCGCTGAGCACCAGCACCACCGGCTCGCCATGCAACCGGCCACGATGGAAGGTGCGCCGGCCATGCACCTCGACCTGGTCAACGTCGAGTTGCGCGATCAGCGCCGCCAGCTCCTCGGCCATCGCGCTGACGATGGCGGTGCGGGCAGGCGGCGGGGCAACGAGGGTCATGGCCGGAGCATACGGGGCAGCGCCCGGCGTGGTCGATGCCCAGACCCGCCCCGGTGACGCTGGCCGCAACGCTCCCTCACAGCACCTCGTAGACCTCGTACACCGGCCCGTTCGGGTCGCGGTAGCCGGTGCCGATGGCCAGGTGGTCGTTGAGCCACAGCAGGCGCGGCGCGGCGGTCTCGAATTGGATGGCGACGCGGAAGTAGTCGGCACCGCGCGGGATCGGTTCGCGGTTGACGATCTTCTGCATCAGCTCCGGCGGGCCGTTGCGGCGGCCGGTGTAGGTCATGTAGATCATCTCGCCTTCATCGGTTTCGAGCACCAGCCGCACGTCGAGGTGCAGGCCGCCGTCGGCCCGCTCCAGCACCACGTCGGCACCGCCGGGCAGCACCTTGCCCTTGAGACGATCGCCTTCGAAATGCCCACCGGTGACGCACATGACACGGCGGGTGTAACCCATCGGTATGGCGCCGATGAGCTGGGCGGGCATGTTGACCTCGGCCTTGATCGTGAACAACGGACGCAGCGAAATGGGGGTGCTCATGGGACGCTTTCTTTGAGGGGTGGCGCTGGCGGCGCAGGACCGACCGGCGAACCGGCCGGCCAGTATGGCCAGCCGCGCCGGCAGCGTCTGTCCCCTGCCGGCGGTACTGGTGGTGGCCTGAGTCACCGCGGGCGCCAAGTGCTCCGCTTGTATGTTTCAGACCAGACCAGCGCGGTAGAGTTTGATCGCCGTTAAAGC
>JBDTQF010000224.1:0-6690 GCA_039932275.1 Burkholderiales bacterium | reverse complement strand
TTGCGCTCCACCTTACAGGACGTGAGGTGTTGCACTTCAAACTTGAGCCGGCCCTCCCCGGGCCAGCAAAGGAGTCGCAGTGATGACGAAGATACACTCACGCGAATGGTTTTTGCAGAGAATTGCAGACACTAAGCAGGAGATGCAAACTTGGCCTGATTGGATGAAGGAAGCCAAGTCTATAGCTACCGCATCATTCCCCAGGCTGCAGGAGTCCACCAAGGACAACGATACGCAAAGTACCGCGGATAGAGACCGCGGCGGCGCTGTAAGAAGCCATTCCTAGAATTGTGAGCCCGGCTTAGCCGGGCTTTTTTCTTCGCCCACCTGTTTCCGGCGTGAGCGCAGCCCCCGCCGCCCGGAACCAACCCGAATTGCTCTCACGCTTCAAGTCTCGGCAGGAGCGGCAACAGGCTGCACATGCAAGCTCACGGCTGCTCACGTTCACGTTGCAGCCAGCGATCCTCCGGCCAATCCTCTGCCGGCCAGCACGAATCGCGACCTGAGCCCCCGGTAGGCATTGCGCCGGCACAGAACCAATCCGGCCGCATCCCGCCTACGTATCGCCTACGCGGTGACTAGAAAACAAAAGAGGGTTAGCGGCTACTCACCGGCTAACCCTCTCGATTCTTGGTGGCCTGGGGCGGAATCGAACCACCGACACGCGGATTTTCAATCCGCTGCTCTACCAACTGAGCTACCAGGCCAAGAGCCCGCGACTATAGCAGAGCAGCCCCTGGTTTCGGCGTCTGCCCGGCCCTCAGGCGCCGCTGCGCTTGCCGCGGCTGAGGTCGACGCCGAGCTGCTTGAGCTTGCGGTAGAGATGGGTGCGTTCGAGGCCGGTGCGCTCGGCCACGCGGGTCATGCTGCCGTTCTCGCGGGCAAGGTGGAACTCGAAGTACGCCTTCTCGAAGGCGTCGCGGGCTTCGCGCAGCGGCCGGTTGAGCGGAAAGGTCTGCTCGGAGTGCGGGCCCTCGCCCAAGCCCTGCTGGGCGGCGGCCAGAACGGGTTCGGCGTAGTGCGGCGAAGACGGCTGCCCTTCGGTGTAGGCCCCGCCAGGCGCAGGCACGGGCGCATAGCCGCCGAGGCCCGTCGGCGCGGCCGGCCGGGGCGCGGGCTTGACCAGGCTCTGTTCGACCGAACGCAGCAGCTTCTGCAACGTGATCGGCTTTTCGAGGAAGGCCATGGCACCGAACTTGGCGGCTTCGATGGCGGTGTCGATGGTGCCGTGGCCCGACATCATGATCACCGGCATGCCGAGCAGGCCGGCAGCGCCCCACTCCTTGAGCAGCGTGATGCCGTCGACATCGGGCATCCAGATGTCGAGCAGCACGAGATCGGGGCAGCCGCGGTCACGTGCGGCACGGGCCTGGGCGGCGTTTTCCGCCAGCTCGACGGAATGGCCTTCGTCGGTGAGGATTTCTTGCAGCAGGGCACGAATGCCCATTTCGTCGTCAACGACAAGGATGGTGGCCATGAAGGGGTCAGGAGGCGCTTGCGGTGGGCATGCCGGTCGCTGGGGTGGGCGCGGCGCCGCTGGATGCGCTGATGGCAGCGTCCAGACGGGAAAATGATAGCGAAACTTGGGCGCCCGACACCGGGGGCTCTGCGGAGCCGCCTGCATCTGCAGGAGCTGGCCCGTCATGAAGGTTGCGTACACGCACGCGAGCACCGTGTTCGTCGGCGATCTTCTTGACCACCGCCAGCCCGAGCCCGGTGCCGCGCGACTTGGTGGTGACGTAGGGCTCGAAGGCACGCTGCAGCACGGCCTCGGGAAAGCCCGGGCCGTTGTCCTGCACCACCAGCCGCACGCCGCGCAGGCTGCCGTCGTCGTGCCGCAGGGCTTCGGTGCGCACGGCGGCTTGGCCGCCGGCACGGTCGGCCACGGCATCGAGCGCGTTCTGCACCAGGTTGTGGATCACCTGGCGCAGTTGGCTGGCGTCGCCCTCGATGCGCGGCAGCCCGCGCGCCAGATCGGCCTGCAGCTCGCCGCTTTCCTGCGCCGCCCCGTACAGCCCCAGCACGTCGCCGACCAGGGCATTGAGGTCGAGCGGTGCCAGCTTGGCCGCGGGCAGGCGGGCGTAGTCGCGGAATTCGTTGACCAGCCGTTTCATCGAATCGACCTGCGCCACGATGGTGGCGACCGAGCGCACCAGCATCTGCTGGTCGGCGCCCTCGAGCTTGGCTTCGAGCTTGTGCTGCAGGCGCTCGGCCGAGAGCTGGATCGGCGTGAGCGGGTTCTTGATCTCGTGCGCCAGCCGTCGCGCCACTTCGGCCCAGGCCACGCTGCGCTGCGCCGAGACGATTTCGGTGATGTCGTCGAACACCATCAGCCGCGCGCCCTCGGGCAGCGGCGCGCCGCGCACCAGCAGCGTCAGCGCGCCGCGGCCCGGGCCAGTGACCACTTCGAAGGAATCCTGCCAGTGGTTGCGCTCGGCCGCGTCGGGCTCGCTGGCGTGGGCGGCAAAGCGCTGCGCCACCGCCTGGGCGAAGGCCTCCAGGCCAGGCACCTGGCTCAGCGGATGAGCGCGCCACACCGACAGCGGGCAGCGCAGGATGCGCGTGGCGCCGGGGTTGACGGTGTCGATGGCGCCGTGCCGGTCGAACACGATGACGCCGGCGGTGAGGTTGTCGAGGATGGTCTGCAGGTGGGTCTTGGCGCTTTCGGCCGACGCCAGGCTGCGCTGCGCCAGGCCGCGCGCATCGGCCAGCTGCTGGGTCATGTCGGCAAACGAGCGGGTCAGCCCGCCCAGTTCGTCACGCGAAGCGAACACCTCGGTCGGCCCCAGGTCGCCGCTGGCGACGCGCCGCACGCCCTCGGCCAGCACCAGCAGCGGCCGCGCCAGCTGGTGGCCCAGCGCCGCGGCCAGCAGCACCGCGCTGAACACCGCCAGGATGAGCGCCAGCGTGAGCGCGCCGATGTACATCTTGCGCAGGCCCTCGCGGCCCAGCGAGCGCTGCTGGTACTCGCTGTAGGCGCTCTGCACCGCCAGCGCGTTGGCGGCCAGTTGCGCCGGTACGCGCTGCGTCACCTGCAGGAAGCGGCCGTCGTTGCCGAGGCTGAAATTGCTCGTGCTGATCCAGGCCAGCGCGCGCACGCGGGCCTGCAGGTCGCGCGGCGGCGCACCGGGCGGCGGCACGCCGGATTCCTCGTCCAGCCCTTCGAGGGCCGCCGCCACACCGTTGGCGCGGGCCTCGCGCAGCATGGCCGGGCTGGGCCGGTCGACCAGCAGGCTCACGCCCAGCGCACCGCCGGCCGACGTGACCACCTGGCCATTGGCCGCCAGCACGGCCACGCGCTGCGCCGCCAGCTGCTCGCGCAGGCGCTCCAGCGCCAGCACTTGCAGCCGCTCGGGCTGCTCGGCGCCGCGCTCGGCTGCCACGCGGGTCTTGGCGCTGAGGTCATTGACCAGCACCTGCAGCGTGCCGCGGCCAAGGTTGAGCCCGGCCTCCAGCGCGCCCTCGACCTTGACGTCGAACCAGCTCTCGATGCTGCGGGCCACGAACTGGTACGACACCACATAGATCAGCGTGCCCGGCAGCACCCCCACCAGCGCGAAGATCGCCGCCAGCTTGAACAGCAGCTTGCTGCCGAACTTGCCGCGCCGCGTGCGCATCACCAGCCGCCCCGTCGCCAGCACGATGACCAGGCCGAGGATCACCGCCACCGCGACGTTGAGCCAGAGCAGCCAGCCGAAGTGGCGCTCGTACAGCGCCCGGTTGTTGGTGGCGATGGACAGCAGGAACACCAGCGCCAGCGCCGCCGCCGCCGCGGCGCTGACGGTGACCAGCAAGGTCCAGCGAACGGAGCGGCTGGTCATCGAAACGAATCCCCTCGGCAACGGCCGGGCCGCATGGCGCGACGGGGCAGGGACACCGGCTGGCGCATGCTCATTGGCCCGCGTTCGGCACGGCGACGGTGCGCGCCAGCTCCAGCGTCCACTCGGCCTGGCCGCTCAGGCCGATCTGCAGCGGGCGCGGCAGTTGGTCGGTGTCGAGGCGGAAGGTCAACTCGACGTAGTAGGCACCGTCGTCATGGGCGGGCAGCGGCTCGGCCAGCCGCCACGGCCCGGTGCGCTGGATGCTGCGCAGCGCCTCGGCCAGGGTGCCGTAGGTCTGCGACAGGCCGCCGAGGCTGACGCGGTACTGCAGCGTCAGCGGCTGGTAGCTCAGCCGCCAGGTGCGCTTGACCTGCGCCAGGCGCTGGTCGCGCCAGTACCAGCGCGCGCGCAGCAGCTGTGCCTCGGCGGCGAAGTGCAGCGCGACGCCCTTCTGCAGCGCGTCCTCGACACCCTGCGGCAGGTCGAAGCGGGTTTCCAGGTCGACGAACACGCCCTCGGCGGTGCGCTGCACATCGAGCTTGCGCGCCTCCACCACGCCAGCCTGGGCGGGGCCGGCCAGCGCGACCACCAGCAGCAGGCCCAGGGTCACCAGCCACGCCACCACCCGCGCGCGCATCGCCGTGGCGGCGAAACCGGCAGAGGCACAGCGGTGGCAGGCAGACAGGCGCATGGGGGGCAAGGAACCGTCGGTCTCAAAGCCAGGCCGCGGCCTGGGCGGGCCGGGCGGTCAGGCGGTCTTGTCGAGTCGCGCGTAGTAAAAGCCGTCGCCGCCGACAGCCAGCCCCACGCCCGGTTGATCTGGGGCATTGTCAGCCACCGGGTGCAGGTGTCCGGGCGAAGGCCGGCGCACCACATCGGCATGCCGTTGTGAAAAAGCCTCAATCTGGTGCTCGCCCTCGGCGCGGAACAGCGAACAGGTGGCGTAAACCAGCCGCCCGCCCGGCGCCAGCAGCGGCCACAGGCTGTCGAGCAGGCGCGCCTGGATACGCGCCAGCGCGGTGATGTCGCTGGGCCGGCGCAGCCAGCGCACATCGGGGTGGCGGCGCACGATGCCGGCAGCGCTGCAGGGCGCGTCAAGCAAGATGGCGTCGAACGGCCGGCCGTCCCACCAGGGCGCCGGCTCGCCGGCATCACCCACCTGCAATTGCGCCGTCAGGCTGAGCCGGTCGAGCGTGGCCTGCACGCGGGCCAGGCGGCTGACGTCGACATCCAGCGCCAGCAGGTCGAGCTCGGCCGCTTCCAGCAGGTGCGCGGTTTTGCCACCGGGCGCGGCGCAGGCGTCGAGCACGCGGGCGCCCGGCGACAAGGTGTCGGCGCCCTGGCCCAGCAGCAGCGGCGCCGCCAGCTGGGCGTGGGCATCCTGCACCGACACCCAGCCCTGCGCGAAGCCCGGCAGCGCCGGCACCGGCACCGGCCGCGCCAGCCGCACACCCTGCGGCCCGAGCGGCGCCCCGGTCAAACCAACCGCCGCCAATTCGGCCAGGTAACGGGCGGCGTCGCCCCAGCGGGCATTGACGCGCAGGTCCAGCGGCGGGTGGCTGTTGTCGGCCTGCAGCAGGGCTGGCCAGGCATCGGGCCAGTCGCGCTGCAGCGCCTCGATCCACCAGCGCGGGTGCTGCCAGCGGGCCTCGGGCTGGGCGGCTTCAAGCGCCGGCACCAGCGCATCCGCCTCGCGCAGGAAGCGCCGCAGCACCGCGTTGACGAAGCCGGCCTGCGCCGGACAGCGCCGGCGCGCGCAGGCCACCGCCTGGTCCACCAGCGTGTGGGCGGCATAGGGTAGCTCGGCGCGCGGCCACAGCAGGCTCAAGGCCAGCAGGAGCAGGCTGTCCACCACCGGCGCGGGCGGCTTGGGCACCAGCTGCCGCCGCGCGGCCTGGGCACCGCCGAGCCAGCGCATGGCATGGAAAGCCAGCGCCTGGGTGCCGGGCCGCACCGCGCCGGGCACGGCCGCCAGCACCTCGGTGAGTGAACGGCCGGCCAGCACGGCGGCGACGGCATCGGCCGCATGCCCGAGCAGCTGGGCCAAAGGGGGGCCGGCGGCGGCGGCCGGTTGTGCAGGGGAGGTGGTCACGGCCGGCAGTCTACGGGCCGGCTGACACACCCGGGTGCAGCAGGCGCCGACGCGGTTCACGGATCGCTTGTCCAGGGCCGCATGCACCTGCCGGCAACGCCAGCGGCGTTCACCCGGCCTTGGACAGGCGCGGCAGCAGCACCGCCGGTTGCAGCCGCAGGGTGGACGCCACCAGCGTGGTGGGGAAGACCCGCAGCGCAGCGTTGTGGGTCTGCACCGCGGCGTTGTAGGCCTGGCGGGCGTAGTCGAGCGGCGGATGCAGCTGCTCCAGGCGCTGGCGCAGATCGTCGCCGGGTGCAGCGTCCTTGGCGGACTGGGTCTGGAGGGTCTCGGTCAGCGTCGCCAAGGCAGCCGCCAGCGCTTCTTCGGCGGCGGCCAGGCGCCGCATCTGATCGGGCGTGCCGATGGGCCGGGTCTGCACCGCATTGAGCGCGCCGGCCGCTTCGCTCTCGGCCACCAGCACGAGCTCAATGCTGGGCGCCAGCGCGGCCGCGTCCGCATCGCGCCGGTGCAGGCTCTGCGACCAGTGGCGGGCCAGCACGTGGCGCTTGCGCAGCTGCAGCGCCAGCGGCGGCAGCGCGCCAGCGACGTCCTGGCGCAGGCGCATCAGGCGGTTGCGGGCGCCGACGACCCAGAATCCGATCAGCAGCAGGATGAGGAAGCCGGCGATCAGCATCGGCGCGCGCCGGCACGCCAGGCCTCGAAGCCGCTGCGCCGCAGCGCACAGGCCGGGCATTCGCCGCAGCCGTAGCCCCACGCATGGCGCTGGTCGCGTTG
>JBDTQF010000223.1:0-6732 GCA_039932275.1 Burkholderiales bacterium | reverse complement strand
GGCCGTGCCTTCCAGCACGGCGTCAGCCACGGCGCGCGCGTACAGCGTGACGGCCTTGGCCGAGTCGTCGTTGCCCGGGATCACGTAGTCGATGCCGATCGGCGAGTGGTTGGTGTCGACGATGCCGATCACCGGGATGCCCAGCTTCTTGGCCTCGGCCACGGCGATCTTGTGGTAGCCGACGTCGATCACGAACATCGCGTCGGGCAGCGCGCTCATGTCCTGGATGCCGCCGATGTCCTTCTCGAGCTTGACCAGTTCGCGTTCGAACATCAGGCCTTCCTTCTTGATCATCTGGTCGATGCCGGCGTCCTTGGTCGCCTGCATCTCCTTGAGCTTCTTCAGCGACCCCTTGACGGTCTTGAAGTTGGTCAGCATGCCGCCGAGCCAACGCTGGTCGACATAGGGCATGCCGGCGCGCTGGGCTTCCAAGGCGACGACGTCACGCGCCTGCCGCTTGGTGCCGACGAACAGCACCGTGCCGCGGCGAGCGGCGAGCTGACGTGCGAAACGGGTGGCAGCCTCGAAGAGCGGAACCGTCTTCTCGAGGTTGATGATGTGGATCTTGTTGCGATGGCCGAAGATAAACGGGGCCATCTTGGGGTTCCAGAAGCGCGTCTGGTGTCCGAAATGGACACCGGCTTCCAGCATGTCACGCATGGAGAAGGGCATGAGAGCTCCAAAGGTTGGTTCTAGAATCCAGCCGGAATTGCAAGCAGATGCAATGCGTGGGGCTGATGCCGGCGTTCAAGCCGGCGGTCACACCAATTGCATCGACGAACAACACCTTCAGGCGGCCGGTTCGCGACTCGTTCAATCTGACGCAGGGCCAGACAAAACCCCGAGATTGTACTGCAGCCGTGTCCACGCCCCTCCCCCATACCCCCGCCCCGCCTCGTACCCTGAACATCGCCGTCATCGGCGCAGGCATCGCTGGCGTCACCACTGCGTTCGAGCTGGCAGCCGACGGCCACCGCGTGACCGTCTACGACCGGCGCGAATCGGTGGGCGCGGAAGGCAGCTTCGCCAACACCGGGCTGCTCTCGCCGGGCTGCGTCTCGCCCGCCTCCGCTCCCGGGCTGCGCCCCTGGCTGCTGCGCGGCCTGGTTGGGCATGAATCGGCGCTGCGCTGGCGCCCCGGCGCATCACTGGCGCAGTGGCGCTGGCTGGCCCGCTGGTGGCGCGCCTGCGGCACCAGCCATGCCGCTGACGTGCGTACGCTGGTCGGGCTGGCCCGCTACAGCCAGCAACGGCTGGCGCTCTTGACCGAGCAACTTGAGCTCGACTACGAACGCAGCAGCGGCGTGCTGCTGCTGTTGCGTGACGAACGCGAGTTCCGTCCCAGCCGCCGCCACGTGCTGATGCTGCGCGAGCTCGGTGTCGAGGCCGCCGAGCTCACCCCCGAACAATGCCGCGAGATCGAACCCGGCCTGGGGGAGGACGCCGTCCTCGCCGGCGGCGTGCACCTGAGCGGCGACGGCGTAGGCAACTGCCGCCAGTTCGCCTACCAACTCCGTGATGCGGCAGTGGCCAGCGGGCGGGTGTCCTTCCGATTCGACACGGCGGTGCAGTCGGTGCGGCCCGAGGGATCGCAGGTGCATCTGCGCCTGGCGCCTGCCGGGCCCGACCCGGCCTGGCAAACGCAGACATCGAAGACGGCACCCTTGGCCGACCAACCCGCTGTGGCACACGACGCGGTGGTGCTGTGCACCGGCGCCAGCGCCGGCGCACTGCTCAAGCCGCTGGGCTGGTCGCTGCCACTGCTGCCGGTGTATGGCCATTCGTTGACGCTGCCGCTGCGGCTGGACGGCCGCGCACCGCGGTCCGCCGTGGTGGATGCGCAGGCCGGCGTGGCCATCGGCCGGCTCGGCGGGCGCATACGCATCACCGGGGGGTATGGCCTGGGCGAGGTCGGTGCCGAGCCCAGTGAAGAGGCCCTGAGGCCGCTGTATGCCGCACTGGACCGCTGGTTTCCCTATGCCGCCAACCGCAACCAAGTGCAGGTGTGGACCGGTGCCCGGCCGATGCTGCCGGAAGGGCCACCCATCATCGGCAGCGCGCCCGGCACGGCCGGCACGGTCTGGCTCAACGTGGGCCACGGCGCACACGGCTGGACGCTGGCCTGCGGCAGCGCACGGCTGCTGGCCGATCAGCTGGGTGGGCGCACGACCGCGCTCGATGCCTCGCCCTTCGCCGCCGTGCGCTGGCTGCGCAAGGGCCGCCGATGACGCCGCACGGCGCCGCGCCGGCCCTGGTGCTCGACACCAACGTGGTGCTGGACTGGCTGGTGTTTGCCGACGCGCCTGCGGTGCAGATCGGCCAGTTGATTGCAGACGGCACGTTGCGCTGGATCGTCACCGCGGCCATGCAGGACGAATTGCAGCGCGTGCTGGGTTATCCAGCGTTGCAGCAGCGTGATGTCGATGCCAGCGCGGTCTGGACGCGCGCCACGCAGGCCTGGCAGGTTGTGCCCACGCCGCCCCCGATGCCAGCGCACTGGCGGCTCACCAGCCGCGACCCGGATGACCAGAAGTTCATCGACCTGGCCGTGAGCCAGCGCGCCTGCGGGTTGCTGAGCCGCGACAAGGCCTTGCTGCGCCTGGCCGGCCCAGCGCAGCAGCACGGCGTTGAAGTCGCTACCCCTCAGGCATGGCAGCGCTTGCCTTGCATGCAGGCCGGCGCTAGCGTCGGTGCATGGCCGAACTGACCCATCCCGAAGCGCATCGCCGTCCCCAGCCCGTGCTGGGCCACCGCGACCAGCGCCCGCAGCCCTGGCCGCTGCACCTCACTGCCGCAGCGCGCCAGCTCGAAGCCACGCATGCCGCCACCCTGCCCCCGCACACGCTGATGCGCCGCGCCGGGTTGGGTGTCGCGCGGCTGGCGCTGGCCGTCATGCCGCATCTACGCCAGGCCTGGGTGCTGGCCGGCCCCGGCAACAACGGTGGCGATGGCTTTGAGGCCGCCCTGCACCTGCAGCGCTGGCTGGCACCCGCCGGTGTGCCGGTGCACGTTGGTTTCGTGGGTGACGCTGCCGGCCTGCCCGCGGATGCTGCGGCCGCGCTGGTGCGTGCCCGCGAAGCCGGCGTGCAGATCACACCCGGCCACGACGCACCGCCCGGCCTGGGAGCCGATGCCCTGGTCATCGATGCCTTGCTGGGCCGCGGCCTGAGCCGGCCGCCGGAAGGGGCACTGGCCGCGGCGATCGACGCCCTGCAACGCTGCCCGGCACCGGTGCTCGCGGTCGACCTGCCGTCCGGGTTGCCGGCGGACACGGGCGCTCTGTCCGCCCACACACCTTGCGTGCAGGCGCGCTGGACCCTGGCGCTGCTGAGCCTGCCGCCCGGCCTGTTCACCGCGCAGGGGCGCGACGTCGCTGGCGACATCTGGTGGGACGACCTGGGCGTGGACGTGCTGGTGGCGCCACCCGCCGCCTGGCTCGCCAGCGGGCCCGCCCTGGCGGCCGCATGGCAGGCACGACGCCATGCGCAGCACAAGGGCAGCTTCGGTGATGTCTGGGTGGTCAGCGGCGCACCGACGATGCAGGGCGCGGCCGTGCTGGCCAGCCGCGCAGCACTGGCCGCGGGGGCGGGCCGCGTCTATCTGGCCACGTTGAATCCGGCGGCGGCCGGCGACCCGCTGCACCCCGAGCTGATGACGGCCGACCAGCCACTGCTGCTCGGCCAGCCCGAACGACTCGCGCAAGGCACCGTTGTCGCAGGTTGCGGCGGTGGCGCCGCGATCGCGGACGCCCTGCCCTCGTTGATGGCCCACGCCGGGCGGCTGGTACTGGATGCCGATGCCCTCAACGCCGTTGCGGCCGACGCTTCGCTGCAAGCCGCCCTGCGCCGACGCGCCGACGCCGCGTTGACCACCGTGCTCACGCCCCATCCGCTGGAAGCCGCACGGCTGCTGGGCCAGACCGCCCAGGCGGTTCAAGCCGACCGTTTGCAGGCGGCACAGACGCTAGCTGAAAGCTACCGCGCAGTGGTCGTGCTGAAGGGCTCGGGCAGCGTCGTGGCATCAAGGGGCGAAACGCCCTGGATCCTGCCGGTGGGCAATGCCGCGCTCGCCACACCGGGTAGCGGCGATGTGCTGGCCGGCTGGTTGGGGGGCTTGTGGAGCCAGGGCGCGCAGGCTGCCACAGCGGCGCGCAGCGCCGTCTGGCTGCATGGCCGCACGGCTGAACGGCTCCGACCCAGCGGCCTCGCGCTGGCGGCCAGCGCACTGGTCGAGGCGCTACAAGGCCAAGGCCCAAGTCGCTGAGGCACCGACCGGCCTTCGCGAACGACAAGCCGGCACATGCCGGCTTGTCATCAACGACGGTCCCGCTTGCCCTTCTTCGCGCCCGGCTCCGCCGTATCGCGGCCCGCATGGCCACCGCGGTCGGCTCGAACGGCCCCCGCCGAAGCCACGGCGCCGCCCTTGCGCGGGCTACCGGCCTTACGGCCGGCGCGCTTGGTGGCGCGGTCTGCTTCCTTGACCGCTTCCAGCTCCCGCACCGCCGAGGCGTCACGATGGCGCGCCGCAGACCCGCGTGTGGGCGGCGTCGCTGCTGCGTCGCGCACCATGCGGAAGTCGATCTTGCGGCCGTCCAGGTCGACCCGGCTGACCTGGACCCGCACCCGCGCCCCCACGGTGTAGCGCACGCCAGTGCGTTCGCCGCGCAGTTCCTGGCGCGCCTCGTCGAACCGGTAGTACTCGCCACCCAATTCGGTGATGTGCACCAGCCCCTCGACATACAGCTCGTCGAGCAGCACGAACAGCCCGAAGCTGGTGACCGAGCTGACCGTGCCGGCATATTCCTCGCCCAGCTTCTCGCGCATGAAGCGGCACTTCAGCCAGGCCTCGACATCGCGCGACGCCTCGTCGGCACGGCGCTCGTTGGCGCTGCAATGGTTGCCGGCCGATTCCCATGCGCTGGGCTCGGTAGCACCACCGGCCTTGCCACGCCGTCTCGATGACTCCGCCGTCGCAGCTTCGCCGAGTTGCAGGGTGTACCGCTTGCCCTGCAGCAGGGCCTTGATCACCCGGTGCACCAGCAGGTCGGGGTAGCGGCGGATCGGGCTGGTGAAGTGCGCGTAGGCCTCGTAGGCCAGGCCGAAATGGCCGCTGTTGATCGGCGTGTAGATGGCCTGCTGCATCGACCGCAGCAGCATCGAATGGATCTGCTGCGCATCCGGCCGGTCGCGCGAGAGCTGGGCGATCGCCTGCAGCTCGCTGGGCTTCGGATCGTCGCTCAGGCCGGCCTGGATGCCCACCGTGCGCAGGTAGTTGGCCAGCGTCACGCGCTTCTCGGGCGTGGGCCCTTCGTGCACGCGAAACAGTGCCGGGTGCTTGGCGGTCTCGATGAAGTGCGCGGCACAGACGTTGGCAGCCAGCATGGCTTCTTCGATCAGCCGATGCGCCTCGGTCCGCACACGCGGCACGATCTTCTCGATGCGGCCGTTGTCGTCGCAGATGATCTGCGTCTCGGTGGTTTCGAAGTCCACCGCGCCGCGCGTGGCACGCGACTTCAGCAGCGCCCGGTAGACCTCGTGCAGGTGCAGCAGGTGCGGCACGATGTCGGCCCGCCGCTGCGCTTCTGCGCCACGGGTGTTGGCCAGGATGGCCGCCACTTCGGTGTAGGTGAGCCGCGCGTGCGAGTTGATCACCGCGGGGAAGAACTGGTAGGCCTCAAGCTCGCCGGTGGCGGTGACCAGCATGTCGCACACCATGCTCAGGCGGTCTTCGTTGGGATTGAGTGAACACAGCCCGTTGGAGAGCTTCTCAGGCAGCATGGGCAGCACGCGGCGCGGGAAGTAGACCGAGGTGGCGCGCTCGTAGGCATCGCGGTCAATGGCCTCGCCCGGCTTGACGTAGTGGCTGACGTCGGCGATCGCCACCACCAGCCGCCAGCCCTTGCCGCGGCCCACCTTGCAGGGTTCGCAGTAGACGGCGTCGTCGAAGTCGCGCGCGTCCTCACCATCGATGGTGACCAGCGCCACGTCGGTCAGGTCGACCCGCTGCTTGCGATCGACGGCGCGCAGGCGATCGGGCAACTTGCCGGTCTGCGCCAGTGTCTCGGCCGAGAAGCGGTGCGGCACCTCGTACTTGCGCACCGCGATCTCGATCTCCATGCCGGGGTCGTCGATGTCGCCCAGCACCTCAGTGATGCGGCCCACCGGCTGTGAGTACAGCGAGGGCGGCTCGGTCAGTTCGACCGCCACCACCTTGCCCACTTCAGCCTTGGCGGTTGCGTTCTTGGGGATCAGGATGTCCTGGCCATAACGCTTGTCCTCGGGCGCCACCAGCCAGGTGCCGCCTTCGTGCAACAGCCGGCCGATGATGGGCGTCTTGCGACGCTCCAGGATATCGACCACCCGGCCTTCGGGGCGGCCCTTGCGGTCGTAGCGGACGACCCGCACCTTGACGCGGTCGCGGTGCAGCACCGCGCGCATTTCCTGCGGCGCCAGGTAGATGTCGGGCTCCGATCCTTCACGCAGCACGAAGCCGTGCCCGTCGCGATGACCCTGCACGATGCCTTCGACTTCGCTCATCAGCGATGCTTGTGCGGCAGCCTCTTGTGCTGCGCCTTGCTTTCTTCCTATAATCACGTTCTCGGTTTCGTTAGTGTTTTAGTTGATGAGCCGGTGTCCAGCAGTGAGTCACTTCATAGTGAGCGGCGGCTGGTCGGAACAAGAAATGCCCAGGTGGCGGAATTGGTAGACGCACTAGTTTCAGGTACTAGCGGGT
>JBDTQF010000222.1:0-6761 GCA_039932275.1 Burkholderiales bacterium | reverse complement strand
CTTGAAGTGGTACATGTCCTGCATCGCCTGATGGTCCTCCTTGCGGAAGGTCATCTTGCCCTTGGGCGTCTCGAAACTCATGCCTTCCATCGTGCTGATGAGCTTGTTGGTGCCGGTGTCGCCATTGGTCTTTTTCAGCGCCTCGACCACCGCGATGGCCGCGCTCATGCCGCCGGCGGTGAAGAAGTCGGGCGGGGTCTTGAACTGCTTGTAGTGGTTGGCCACCAGCCATTCATTGACCGGGTTCTTCGGGATGCCGAAGTAGTAGTACAGCGCGCCTTCCATGCCCGGGTACTGCTTGTAGGCCACCATGGCCGGCAGGATGTTGCCGCCGGTGGCCATCTCGATGCCGTAGCGCTTCTGCAGCTCCAGCTCGCCGAACTTGCTGAATGGCGTAGGCGAGCCGGCCCACACCACCCAGACGTACTTGCGACCGGGCTGGTCCTTGAGCTTGTCGACCAGGCGCTGCAGGCCGGCGGTGAAATCGGTGGTGCCAGCGGGCAGGTATTCCTCGTGGACGAACTTGGCCTTCTTGATGAAGTCCTTGAAGGCCTTGGTGCCGTCGCGGCCGAAGGCGTTGTCGTTGGCCAGCGTGGCGATCACGTTGCCGGGCTTGTCGAGCGCGGCGGCGTTGGCGGCGGCGTCCTGGCTGCTGTTGCGGCCGGTGCGGAAGATGTACTTGTTCCACTTGTCGCCGGTGATCGAGTCAGCCACGGCGGGCTCGACCAGCAGGATCTTCTTGTACTCCTCGGCCACCGGCAGCATGGCCAGCGCCACCGGGCTGGCGGTGGGGCCCACGGCGATGTCCACCTTGTCGTCGGCATAGGCCGCGGCCAGCGCGGCCTTGCCCACGTCGGGCTTGCCCTGGTCGTCCTTTTCGATCACGGTGAGCTTGCGGCCGGCCACCGTCATCGTGCCGCCGGTGGCGTAGTCCAGGCCCAGCATGAAGCCCACCGAGGTCTGCTTCGCATAGGCCTCCAGCGGGCCGGTCTTGCTGCTGATCAGCGCGATCTTGATGTCGGGCTTGCCCTGAGCGTGCGCCGGATGCGGCAGCACGGTCGTCAGTGCAGCCGCTGCCAATGCCAGCGCACCCAGCGCCCCCCGCGCCCCCCGCGAGGTAGGGCGGCGATCGAAACGAACAGCACGTGGCGTGCGAGCGGCGGTTGGGCGGCGAGGGGTCATGGTGGGCATCTCCTGAGAAGGTTGTGCGGACGGCCTCGGGGTGCCGCTCTGCCCATCCTTGCGCAAGGCCCATGCCGGAAGTGCCCGGCCTGGTGCAAACCACTACCCACGCATCGTCGTCACCGCATCAAGGCGCACGGCAGCGACCAGCACAGCCGCGCCGCCGGCCAGCGCGGCTGGGCCGGGCTGCTGTCGATGGCCAGGTGGGTGAGGCTGGCCTTCTTGACCTCGACCTGCAGTCGCTCGCTTCCCAGCAGCAGCGCGAGGGTGTGCGAGAGGTGCGGCTCGTGGCCGACCAGGAAGATGCGTTCGCCGTCGCGCACCGGCGCCGGGCCCTGCCACAGGCCGGCCAGGCCCTGCTGGATCTGCGTGGCATCGGTGCGGGTGCTCAGCCAGAGCGTGGCCTGCGGTGCGGGGCAGTCCGGCAGTTGCTCGTGCAGCAGCGTGGCGGTCTGCCAGGCACGCCGCACCGGGCTGCTGAGCAGGCGCTCGGGCAGCAGGCCGTGCTGGGCGCAGAAGCGCGCCACGTCGCGGCTTTGCTTCTCGCCCTTGGCAACCAGGGCACGGTCGTCATCCGGCAGGCCGGCGGCGTGGTCCTGTGCGGTGGCGTGGCGGAGGATGAACAGAGAAATGGACACAGGGCTCTCCTGACTCGGGTGTCTGAAACATGGGCACGGGTCGCGCATGCCTGTTTGCCGGACATCGCGCTGTCTGGCAAACAGCCAGCGCGGCGCTGCGAAGGCTTCGGGTTTCTACCGCATACTGCACCCGACCGATTGCCCGGGCTCGGCTGCCGCGCAACGGATCTCCCGTGTGATCGTTTCAACCCCCCCCGGGCAGCCCCGGGTTCAGAGCAAACCTCATGAGCCAACTCCATTTCATCGGCGGCGAAAAAGGCGGCGTCGGCAAGTCCGTGGTGTCGCGCGTGCTGGCGCAGTACTTCATCGACCGCGGCCTGCCCTTCATCGGCTTCGATACCGACCGCTCGCACGGCGCGCTGATGCGTTTCTACGGTGAATATGCCTCGCCGGTGTTCATCGACAGCCACGACAGCCTCGACCGCGTGTTCGAAGCCGCGGCCGAGAACCCGGCGCGCCGCGTGCTGGTCGACCTGGCGGCGCAGACCCAGCGTTCACTCGGCCTGTGGTTCGACGACTCCGGCGTGCTCGACGTGGCCGGCGACATGGGCCTGACGCTGACCTACTGGCATGTGATGGACGCCGGCCGCGATTCGGTGGACCTGCTGCGCGAGCTGCTCGACCGCTTCGGCCACCGGCTCAAGCTGGTGCTGGTGCTCAACGAGATCCGCGGCGACCAGTTCACCCTGCTGGCCGAATCAGGCCAGCTGGAGCGCGCCCGTTCGCTGGGCGCGCAGGTGGTGTCGCTGCGCAAGCTGCCCGACACCATCATGCAGAAGCTCGACGGCGTCAACGCCAGCTTCTGGGCCGCGGTGAACCACAGCGAGCCCGGCTCGGCGCCGCTGGGCGTGCTGGACCGCCAGCGCGTCAAGGTCTGGCTGCAGCGCGCCTACGACGAGATCGAGGCCGTCGGCGCCTGAGCGTTCTCCAGCGCCGCCAGCTTCTCGTACAGCGTGGCGCGCGCAATGCCGAGCAGCTTGGCCGCGGCCAGCTTGTTGCCGCCGGTGGCCTGCAGGGCCTCGCGGATGGCGCGGGTCTCCAGCTCGGCAATGGCCTGCGGCAGCGGCGTGATGACGGTGGGCTGACGAGGCGCAGGCGGGGCCTGATGGGCTGATGCCAGCGCGCTGGGCGGCGCGTTGTCAGTCGCCACCGCAGGGTCAGCCTCGGGCAGCACGCGGGCGAAGTGCGCGGCGCCCAGCTGCAGCTCGTCGTTCATCAGGATCACCTGCTCCAGCACATTGCGCAGCTCGCGGATGTTGCCGGGCCAGGGCTGGCGGGCCAGCAGCGCCAGCGCATCGAGATCGAGGCAACGATGCGCCAGTCCGCTGCGCTGGGCGATGTCGTCGAGCAGCGCATCGACCAGCGCGTCCAGGTCGTGCGGCCGCTCGCGCAGCGCCGGCAGGCGGATCGGCACCACCTTGAGCCGGTAGTACAGGTCGGCGCGGAACTGGCCCTGCGCCACCATCGCGTCGAGGTCGCGGCTGGTGGCGGCGATGACGCGGGCATTGACCTTGTGCACCTGGTTGCTGCCCAGCGGCTCGACCTCCTGCTCCTGCAGCGCGCGCAGCAGCTTGGCCTGCAGCGCCAGCGGCATGTCGCCGATCTCGTCGAGGAACAGCGTGCCGCGGTCGGCCAGCATGAACTTGCCGATGCGGCCCTTGCGGTCGGCGCCGGTGTAGGCACCCGGTGCCACGCCGAAGAACTCGGCCTCGAGCAGGGTGTCGGGCACCGCGGCGATGTTGACGCCGACAAACGGCCCGGCCGCGCGCGGCGACGCGGCGTGGATGGCCTGCGCCAGCAGCTCCTTGCCGGTGCCGGTTTCGCCCAGCAGCAGCACGGTGGCATCGGTGGCGGCGACGCGGCGCGTCTGGCGCTTGACCTCCATCGCCAGCGGGCTGGTGCCGATGTAGCTGGCGATGGTGTGCTTGGGCCGGCGTTGGCGGGCCTGCTCGGTGGCGAGCTGGCGGCGCGCGTCGTCGAGCTCGCGCTGCAGCCGCACGAACTTGGCCATCAGCGGCTGCATCGTGGTCTCGGGGTGGTCGAGCAGCACCAGGCCGAGCGCGCCGATCACCAAACCGGCGGCGTCGCGCAACGGCAGCCGGCTGACCAGGAAGGTGCCGGCCTGGTTGGTGAGCAGGTCCACCAGCATCGCCTGGCCGGTCTCGATGACCTGCGCCATCATCGAGTTGGGCACCACGTCCTCGACGCGGCGGCCGATCACGTCGGCATCGGCCCGATCGGCCGCAAACCCCAGCCCGGGCAGGAAGCGCTTGTAGCCCTCGCTGAGCCAGACGATGCGGTGGCTGCGGTCGACCACCATCATGCCCAGCGCGGTGGTGGCGAACAGCTCGAACATCGACTGCGCGGCCATGCGCAGCATGCCGTCGGGGTCGATCGGGCTGTCGAGCAAGGCCCCGGACGACGCCGCCGCCGTCGCTGCCCCCAGCCGGCCGGTGGCCGGGCGCAGCGGGGTCACCGAACCTGCGGCTCGGGGGGCGGCGCCAGGTGCGGGCACGGCGTCAAGGCTGTGCGGAGCGGGGTCCATGCGCATTGGAAGCAGCGGGGTGGGTTATCGCCACTAGCGAATATCAGCGGCGGGGTCCATGCGCATTGGAAGCAGCGGAAGCGGCGAAAAAGTCGCAGGAAGACACAGGAAGGAGCGGTCACTGTACGCCGCGCCAGGGGCGTCGCCAGCCGGGTATGCCCCGGCGTGACGGCTTACCGGACTGGGCCCTCTATCGGTGAAATGAGCCCTCATGAGGCGGTAGATCCCGCCCTGCTGGCCCTGACTTTTGCATAGTCTCGGGGCACGTGTCGTTGCGTATGACGGCATTCACCGGCTTGGCCCATGTCTCAGACTGTTCTTCCTCCCCCGCTCATCTCTTCGGCGCTGCTTTCCGCGGAAACGGCGGTCGATCTGCTGAACAAGACCGAACAGGGGATCTTCGTCATCCAGGACGACGTCTACCGCTACGCCAACCCGGCGATGGCGCGGATGATGCGAACCAGCGTGGACCGGGTGGTGGGCCAGCCGTGGGACATCTTCCTGCCCCCCCAATCCCTCCAGCATGCCAAGAAGACAATAGAACGCCGGACTGCGGGCAAAGAAGGCACCTGGGGGGAGATGAAATGCAAACGTGCCGACGGCACGCTGATCGACGTGCGGGTGTATGGCCGCGGCATCCGCTTCAATGACCGCTTCGCCTTGCTGGCGACGCTGATCGATGTGTCGGAGCTGCGCGAAGCCGTGCGGCGGGCCCAGTGGAATGGCCAGATGCTGGCCCGCACCGAGGCCCTGGCGCGCACCGGGTCGATGGAGGTTGAATGCACCGGCGGCGATGTGTATCTGTCCAGCGGGTTGCTGACCCTGCTCGGCCTGGACGAGGCCGCGCAGGTGGGCCAGCTCGACGCGTTGGCCTGGGTACCGGCCGAGGAGCGGGCCTACGTCGCCGGCATCTGGCGGGCTGCCGTGCTGGGCGAGCCGTTCGAGTTCCAGCACCGGGTGGATTGCGCCGATGGCCAGCGCCTGACGGTGCTGCACCGCGGCGTGCTGCAGGCCAAGGGCGAGCGCGGCGAAGTCGGCGTGGCGCTGCTGCAGGACATCACCGCGCAGCGCGATGCCGAACAGCGCATCCAGGAGCTGGCGAACCAGGACGAGGTGACCGGCCTGCCCAATCGCGCAGCGTTGCTGGACCACGCCGAGGCCGCCATCCTGGCCGCCCGCTGGGACGACCGGGCGGTGGTGTTGCTGGTCATCGAGGTGCCGCAGCTGCGCGCCATCCGCACCAGCATGGGCTTCGGCGCTGGCGACGCGTTGGCGATGACGTTGGCGGCGCGGCTGCGCGAAACCTGCGCCTCCCACGAGATGCTGGGTCAGACCGGCGATGCCGAATTTGCCGTGGTGATCGAGGTCGAGGGCGAGTACGACCAAGCGGCGCTGAGCCAGCGCGCCACCGCGCTGTTGGCGATCTTGAGCGCGCCGGTGATGCTGGGCTCGGCCTCCGTCGTGACGCAGTGCCGGGTCGGCGCGGCGGTGTTCCCGCGTGACGCTGACACCCCGACCGTGCTGCTGGAGTCCGCGCAGGCGGCCTTGTTCGACACCGGTGGCGAGAGCGGCATTGTCTTCTTCAGCCGCGACATCGCCGACCGCGCGCAGCGCGCTACACGCATCGAAGGTGGGCTGCGCCAGGCCATCGCCGCGGATGAACTGACCCTGCATTTCCAGCCGCAGGTCGACTTGGTCAGCGGCACCATCCGGGGCGCCGAGGCCCTGCTGCGCTGGCACTCGGCCGATCTCGGGTCGGTGTCGCCGGGCGAGTTCATCCCGGTGGCCGAGCGCAGTGGCCTGTCCGGTGCCATCGGCGAATGGGTGCTCAACGCCGCCTGCCGCACGCTGGCCGATTGGCAGCGCCGCGGCCTGCCGCCGGTGCGCGTGAGCATCAACCTGTCGTCGGCCGAACTGCAGCAACCCGATCTCGCGGCGCATGTGCAGCGCACGCTGCTGGCGCACGGCGTCGCCCCCGAACGTCTGGGCATCGAGCTGACCGAGAGCATGCTGATGGCCGATGTGAACCTCGCCGCGCAGGTGCTGCGCGACCTGAAGCTGCTGGGCGTGGAGATTGCGCTCGACGACTTCGGCACCGGCTTCTCAAGCCTCAGCTACCTGTGCCGGCTGCCCATCGACGTGGTCAAGGTGGACCGCTCCTTCGTGCACGACGTCACCGCCCCGGTCGAGGAGGTGTCGGTCACCCGCGCCATCATCAACCTGGCGCATGACCTGAAGATGCAGGTGCTGGCCGAGGGCGTCGAGACCGAAGGCCAGCTCAGCCTGCTGGCGTCCAGCGGCTGCGACCACATCCAGGGCTTCTGGTTCAGCCGGCCGGTGCCGGCAGCCGAGTTCGAGGCCATGCTCAGCGCCGGCAAAGAATTGCCCGAGCAGTT
>JBDTQF010000221.1:0-6762 GCA_039932275.1 Burkholderiales bacterium | reverse complement strand
CCGGCCTGCTGAAGGTGCTGCCCGAGGCCGACGCCAAGCTGCAGGCGGGCTCGGTCGCCATCGAGACCAGCAGCGCCCGGGGCGACCAGATCCTGACGCAGATCTTCCGCATCCAGCACGAGAACGCGAATAACCTCGTCGCCGTGTTGCGCCCGCTGATCAGCCCCAACAACACCATCAACGCCAACCCGGGCAACAACAGCCTGGTCATCACCGACTACGCCGACAACCTCAAGCGCATCGCCAAGATCATCGCGGCGATGGACACGCCGGCCGGCACCGATGTCGAGGTGATCCCGCTGAAGTACGGCGTGGCCTCGGACATGGTGCAGATGGTGCAGCGCTTCGCCGACAGCACCGCGGCCGCGCCGGGTGCGGCCGTCACGCCCGGCCAGGTGCAGGTGTTGGCCGATTCGCGCACCAATTCCCTGCTGGTGCGGGCGCCGAACGCTGCCCGCCTGGCCGTGGTGCGCGGCGTGGTCGAGCGGCTCGACCGACCCACCGCTGGCGGCGCGGCGGGCGGCAACATCTACGTGGTCTACCTGAAAAATGCGGACGCCACCAAGCTGGCCACCGTGCTGCGCGCGGCCTACACCGCGGCCAGCAGCGGCAATGCCGGCAGTGCCGGCCTCGGCGGCGCCAGCGGCGGCGGGCTCAGTGCGACGACTCAGAGCCAGACCGGCAATCTCGCGGCCAGCAGCACCAGCACCGGCATGTCGGCCCAGGCCACCGCGCCGGTGGCGGCTTCGGCCAGCCCCTCTACCGGCGGCTTCATCCAGGCCGACCCGGCCACCAACTCGCTCATCATCACCGCGCCCGAGCCGGTGTACCGGCAGCTGCGCGCGGTGATCGAACAGCTCGACGCCCGGCGCGCGCAGGTCTACGTCGAGTCGATGATCGTGAAGATGGATGCCTCGCAGGCCGCAGAGTTTGGCTTCCAGTGGCAGACGCTGCTGGGCAAGAATGGCGACAAGTACGGCGTCGCGCTGGGCACCAACTACAACAACGGCACAGGCGGCAACATCGTCAACCTGTCGGTCAACGGTGCCACCGGCGCGGCCTCGATCGGCTCGGGCCTGAACATCGGCCTGATCCGCAACATCAGCGGTGTCTACACACTGGGCGCGCTGGCGCGCTTCCTGGAAAGCAACACCGGCGCCAATATCCTCTCGACGCCCAACCTGGTGACGCTGGACAACGAAGAAGCCAAGATCGTGATCGGCCAGAACGTGCCCTTCGTGACCGGCACCTACGCCACCAGCAACACCTCGACCAGCAGCGTCAACCCGTTCCAGACCGTCGAGCGCAAGGACGTCGGCCTGACGCTGCGAGTGAGGCCGCAGATCGGCGAGAACGGCACCGTGCGCATGGTGATCTACCAGGAGAACTCCAGCGTCGTACCGGGTACCAGTGGCGCCTCCAACGGCCCGACTACCGACAAGAGCGCGATCGAGACCACGGTGGTGGTGGACGATGGCCAGATCATGGTGCTGGGTGGCCTGCTGAAGGACGACTACGGCGACGGCGAGGACCGCGTGCCTGGGTTGTCGCGCATCCCGCTCTTCGGCAACCTGTTCCGCAGCGAAAACCGGCGGCGCACCAAGACCAACCTGCTGGTGTTCCTGCGGCCCATCGTGATGCGCAGCCAGGCCGACGCCAACCAGCTCACGCTGGACCGCTACGACGCCATCCGCGCCCAGCAGCAGACCAACCAGCCGCGGCCGTCGGTGGTGGCGCCGATCAACGAATCGCCCGTGCTGCCCGAGATCAAGCGCGGCGCGCCGGTACCGGCGCCGGCTGGCACCACCGAAACCCCCGACCCGAACCGGCCCCGCTGATGGGCAGGGACTGAAACCATGGCCGCGCTGCGCTACCCGCTGCCGTATGGCTATGCCAAACAGCACCGCCTGCTGATCGAGGACGACGGCGCGCAGTTGGTGCTGTGGGCCGCCGCCGACGCCACGGCGCAAACGCTGTCGCAGCCGCTGGCCGAGGTGCTGCGCCGCTACGCCGTCGACCTGATCGAGCGCGAGCCGGCGGCGCAGCTCTCGAAGCGCATTGCCGCGGCGTACGCCGGCGGTGAATCGAGCGCCGCCATCGTCGCCGGCGAGGTGGAAAGCACCGTCGACCTGAGCCGCATGATCCAGGAGCTGCCGGCGGTGGAAGACCTGCTGGAAGCCGCCAACGACGCGCCCATCATCCGCATGCTCAACGCGTTGCTGACGCAGGCGGCGAAGGACGGCGCCAGCGACATCCACATCGAGCCCTACGAGCGTTCGAGCGCGGTGCGCTTTCGCGTCGATGGCACGCTGCGCGAGGTGGTGCAGCTCAACAAGGCGCTGCATGCGGCGCTGATCTCGCGCCTGAAGATCATGGCCGAGCTGGACATTGCCGAAAAACGCCTGCCGCAGGACGGTCGCATCAGCCTGCGCATCGGCGGCCGCGCCATCGACGTGCGCGTCTCGACGCTGCCTTCGGCGCACGGCGAACGCGCGGTGCTGCGGCTGCTCGACAAGGGCGAGAGCAAGTTCACGCTGCAGGGCCTGGGCATGGTGGGTGAGACGTTCGAGCGCTTCGACCGGCTGATCCAGCAGCCGCACGGCATCGTGCTGGTGACCGGCCCCACCGGCTCGGGCAAGACCACCACGCTGTACGCGGCGCTGACCCGGCTCGACACCAGCACCACCAACGTGCTGACGGTGGAAGACCCGGTCGAGTACGAGCTGCACGGCATCGGCCAGACGCAGGTCAACGCCAAGATCGACCTGACCTTTGCCAAGGCGCTGCGCGCCATCCTGCGGCAGGACCCGGACGTCATCATGATTGGCGAGATCCGCGACGTCGAGACCGCGCAGATCGCCGTGCAGGCCTCGCTCACCGGCCACCTGGTGCTGGCCACGCTGCACACCAACGACGCGCCCAGCGCGGTGACCCGCCTCACCGACATGGGCATCGAGCCCTTCCTGCTCAGCTCCAGCCTGCTCGGCGTGCTGGCCCAGCGGCTGGTGCGCAAGCTCTGTCCGCATTGCAAGCGGCAGGATGGCGAAGGTCGCTGGCATCCTGTGGGGTGTGTCGAATGCGGCCAGACGGGCTACAAGGGCCGCAGCGGCGTGTACGAACTGATGGTGGCCAACGACCACATCACCAGCCTGATCCACAACCGCGCGTCGGAGGCCGAGATCACCACCGCAGCGCTGGCGGAGGGCATGCGAACGATGCGCGATGACGGCGAGCGGCTGGTGAGCGACGGCACAACGTCGCTGGAAGAACTCGTCCGCGTCACGCGCGACTGAGCATGCCGGCCTACCGCTTCGAGGCACTCGACGCCGACGGCAAGACCCACAAGGGCCTGCTTGAGGGCGACAGCACCAAGGCCATCCGCACCCAGCTACGTGCGCGCCAATGGGTGCCGATGGAGGTGGAGCCCGTCACCGGCGAGGAACACGCACGCCAGGGCGGCACCACGCTGTTCAAGCGCCGCGTGTTCAACGCCACGAACCTGGCGATCTGGACGCGCCAGCTGGCCGGGCTGGTCAGCGCCGGCCTGCCGCTCGAGCGGGCGCTCACCGCGCTCACCGACGAAGCCGAAGACCCGGCGCAGCGCGAGCTGCTGGCGCACCTGCGTGCCGAGGTCAATGCCGGCGCCACCTTCGCCCGCGCACTGGCCAGCGCGCCGCGCGAGTTCGACGACATCTACCGGGCCGTGATCGGTGCCGGCGAACAGAGCGGGCAGCTCGGCACCGTGCTCGACAAGCTGGCCGATGACCTTGAGGAACGCCAGGAGCTCAAGGCCAAGCTGATCGGGGCGGCGCTGTACCCGGCCATCGTCTCCTGCGTGGCGGTGGTGATCGTGGTGTTCCTCGTCAGCTACGTGGTGCCGCAGGTGGCGCAGGTGTTTGCCGGCAGCAAGCGCAGCCTGCCGTTCCTCACCACCGCGATGCTGGCCATCAGCGCCTTCGTGCGGCACTGGGGCTGGCTGGTTGCCCTCGCATTGGGCGGTGCCGGCATGCTGCTGATGCTGGCCCGCCGCAATGAAGCCACGCGCGAGCGCATCGACGCTGCCTGGCTGCGGCTGCCGCTGGTCGGGCGCCTGGCGCGTGGCTACAACGCCGCACGCTTTGCCGGCACGTTGGCCATGCTGGCCAGCGCCGGCGTGCCCATCCTGAAGGCGCTGCAGGCCGCGGCCGAGACGCTGTCGAACCGTGCCATGCGCGCCGATGCTACCGAGGCCCTGGTGCGCGTACGCGAAGGCGCGCCGCTGGCCGCCGCGATTGCAGCGCACAAGCGCTTCCCAGGCCTGCTGCCGATGTTCGCCCGGCTGGGCGAGCAGACCGGCGAGCTGCCGCTGATGCTGCAGCGCGCCGCCAACCAACTCTCCGCCGACGTGCAGCGCCGCGCGATGCAGACCGCCACCATCCTGGAGCCGCTGCTGATCGTGGTGATGGGCCTGGTGGTGATGCTGATCGTGCTGGCGGTGCTGCTGCCGATCATCCAGTTGAACACCTGGGTGAAGTAGACGAGCCCCCAGCTCGCTGCGCTCGCGCCCCCCGAGGGGGTGCCGCCTTCCTTGGGGCGGCCCGGCGGATGGCGCAGCCCCCAGCTCGCTACGCTCGCGCCCCCCGAGGGGGTGCCGCCTTCCTTGGGGCGGCCCGGCGGATGGCGCAGCCCCCAGCTCGCTGCGCTCGCGCCCCCGAGGGGGTGCCGCCGTCGTTGGGGCGGCGCCGTTCGAGCAACAAGCCCGGACTGGCCGCAGTGTCCCTCACTCGAAGGCTGGCATACAAGCCGAGCGATGCCTAGAGTGGTGCATGAGGTAACGCGCACCAGGAGCACCCGATGACCGCCCGCCCGCCTGTGATGCCCGATGTGTCGCCTTCGCAGCTGGCCGCTGCGTCCGCGGCCGGGTTGATAGCCCTCGAAGACCGCTGGGGTGCCCACAACTATGCGCCGCTGCCGGTGGTGCTGAGCCGCGGCGAAGGCGTGCACCTGTGGGACGTGAGCGACCGGCGCTACCTCGACATGATGTCGGCCTACTCGGCGGTGAGCTTCGGCCACAGCCACCCACGCCTGGTGCAGGCACTGGTCGATCAGGCGCAGCGGTTGGCGGTGTGCTCGCGCGCCTTCCACACCGACCGGCTCGGGCCTTTTCTGCAACGCCTGTGCCGCCTCACCGGCATGGACCGCGCACTGCCGATGAACACCGGCGCCGAGGCGGTGGAAACCGCGCTGAAGGCCGCGCGCAAATGGGGCTACCGGTACAAGGGCATCGCGGCCGAGCGCGCCCAGGTCATCGTGGCCGCCGGTAACTTCGCCGGGCGCACCACCACGCTGGTGAGCTTCTCCAGCGAGGCGCAGTACCGCGATGGCTTCGGGCCGTACACGCCGGGCTTCGTCAGCGTGCCGTTCGGCGATGCCGACGCCTTGGCCGCAGCCATCACACCCGAGACCTGCGCCTTCCTGGTGGAGCCCATCCAGGGCGAGGCCGGCATCATCGTGCCGCCGCCGGGCTACCTGCGGCGGGTGCGCGAGATCTGCACCGCGCGGCATGTGCTGCTGATCTGCGATGAAGTGCAGACCGGGCTGGGCCGCACCGGCGCCGTGCTGGCTTGCGACCACGAGCAGGTGCGGCCGGACGGCCTCGCGCTGGGCAAGGCGCTGGGCGGCGGGCTGCTGCCGGTGAGCGCCTTTCTCGCCAGCGATGAGCTGATGTCGGTGTACACGCCCGGCGACCACGGCAGCACCTTCGGCGGTAACCCGCTGGCCGCCGCCGTGGGCGAAGCCGCCCTGCAGGTGCTGATGGACGAACAGCTCTGCGCCCGCGCCGCCGGACTGGGCGAGCACCTGATGCAACGCTTGCGGGCGCTGCAGCACCCGGCCATCCGCGAGGTGCGCGGCCGCGGCCTGCTGGTGGGGGTCGAGATCGATCCAGCCTGGGCCGGCGCACGCAGCGTGTGCGAGGCGTTGATGCACGAGGGCGTACTGAGCAAGGACACGCATGGCACCGTGGTGCGACTGGCCCCACCGCTGGTGATCACAGGCCCCCAGCTCGATGAAGCCGTCGCCGCCCTGGTGCGTGCGCTCACCGCATGCTGGCAAGGCACCACCCCATGAGCAATGGATGGCACAGCTTCTGCTTCGCCTGACGCAAGGCAGCCCATGGCCGGGCGCCGCCGGAATGGGGGGCAATCCTCCTGTTGATTCCGGCGCAGCTTGCGGCATGCTTTGCTTGAATGCTTTATCCGGTAGCGACGGTAGCGATTCAGGAGATTGAGCTGATGAGCACGGAACTGGTCATACAGGGCAGCACGGCGATCCCGATCGCCCGCATGCGCACGGTCTACCGCCTCGACGATGTCGAGAAGCGGCTCGGCAAGCTGCCGCAGAAGGAACACGAGCAGCTGCGTTCCACGTACGAGCGCATGCTGGAGCGGGGCCCGGAACGTTTCCAGGTCAAGCCCTCCGGCTTGCCGGTGATGGACCGCCTGTACGAAGGTCTGCCCAACTTCCATGAAGCGCTGGATGACCTGCGGCGCCAGCTGGCGCTGTGCGAAGACAGCGGCGACGCCCTCGAAATCACGCCGATGCTGCTGCTGGGCCCGCCCGGCGTGGGCAAGACGCATTTCGCGCGCGAGGTGGCGCAGCTGCTGGGCACCGGCATGGGCTTCGTGTCGATGAGCGCGCTCACCGCCGGCTGGGTGCTCTCGGGCGCGTCGAGCCAATGGAAAGGCGCGCGACCTGGCAAGGTGTTCGAGACCCTGGTCGACG
>JBDTQF010000220.1:0-6824 GCA_039932275.1 Burkholderiales bacterium | reverse complement strand
CTTGTCGCTTGGCGGCACATCGGCGACCTTGCCCACTGGCGGGCCGTAGGCGGGCGGCAGCGGCATGCGGTACACCGACTTGGGCACCGCGTTCTTCACCGGCGGCACCGTGCGCAGGTAGGCCACGATGGCGGCGACGTCGTTGTCGCTGATGCCGCGGTACAGGCCGAAGGGCATGGGCGGGCCGATCAGCGTGCCGTCGGGGCGCTTGCCCTCGCGGATGGCCAGCGCGATCTGCGCGTCGGTCCACTTGCCGATGCCGGTCTCGGGGTCGGGCGTGATGTTGGCCGAGACGGCGTCGAATGGCGCCTCCTTGAACAGCAGGCCGCCGGCCAGCGCCTTGCCGGCGAGCGGGCCGTTGGGGCCCTGCGGGGTGTGGCAGTTGCCGCAGCCGGCGATGCTTTCCACCAGGTAGCGGCCACGTTCCACTCGCTTGTCGCCTGCCGCCTGCGCGGCCATCGCACAGGTGGCGAGCAGCATGGCAGCGGCCACCGCCCGCGTGAGCATCCGGAATGTCGTTTCGGTGAACATGGGCCCCTCCAGGCTTGATTGGTGTCAATCTCGATAGCGGCGCGCAGTATCGCAACGGCATGCCGGCCACGCCTCGGCGAAAGCCCGGGGAGCCGCCCGGCGCGGCGAGCGTGGGGCAGGGCACCGGATCCAGGCCTGATGTACATTGCCTCGAGCTCCCCGCCTTGACCGTGCGCCATGGGCAGGGCCCGGCCCCGAGGCAATTCACCGAGCGGCCTGCGCACCCGCCTGTCTCGGGTCGCTGAACATGGGGAACTCATGAAAGAAGTCAACTCGTTTTGCCGCATGTGCATGGGCCGGTGCGGCATGACCATCACGGTGGATGAGCACCAGGCAGTGGTGGCGGTCAGGGGCGACAAGGACCACCCGCTGACGCAGGGATACGCGTGCTTTTCCGGCCTGCAGGCGCCGGACATCCACCGCGGGCCGGAGCGGCTGCTGCACCCGCTCAAGCGCCAGCCCGACGGCACCTTTGTGCGCATCGAGCTGTCGCAGGCGCTGGACGAGATCGCCGAGCGGCTGCGCACCATCATCGACATCCATGGCCCGTCGGCGCTGGCCGGTTTCAAGGGCACCGGGGGCTACAGCAACACGCTGATGGCCCGCCTGCTGCCCAACTGGCTGAAGGCGCTGGGTTCCCAGGCGATGTTCTCGACCATGACGGTCGACCAGTCGGCCAAGTGGGTGACCACCGAGCGGCTGGGCCACTGGGACGGCGGGCGCAACCACTTCTTCGAGTCGGATGTCGCGATGCTGGTGGGCGTCAACCCCTTGGTGTCCCAGACGACCCTCTTCTTCCCGAGCCAGAACCCCGTCAAGGCCATCAAGGCGGCGCGCGCGCGGGGCACGAAGCTGATCGTGGTGGACCCCCGCGTGTCGGAGACCGCACGGCTGGCCGACCTGCATCTCCAGATCATCCCCGGTGAAGACGTGACACTGGCGGCCGGGCTGCTGCGCCTCATCCTGTCGGAGGGGTGGCACGACGCCGCGTTCTGCGACGCCTATGTGGATGGTCTGTCCGCCCTGAAGGACGCGGTGGAGCCGTTCACGCCGGATGTCGTGGCGCGCCGCGCCGGCGTGCCGGCGACGCAACTGCGCGAAGCGGCCCACCTGTTTGCCGTGCAGGCGTGGCGCGGCTGCGTCACCACCGGTACCTGGCCGGACATGGGCCCGTACTCCAACCTGGCCGAGCACCTCTACGAATGCCTCAACGTGGTGTGCGGCCGCTTCCGCCGGGCCGGCGAACGCGTGCGCGAGAACAACCCGCTGGCGCGCCGGCGGCCGCGCCGCGCGGCCGTCATTCCGCCGCGCCGCTCGTTCGAGCAGGGGCCGCGCAGCCGGGTGCACGGCACCGGCCGGCTCTTCGGCGAGATGATGTCGTGCGAGCTGGTGGACGAGATGCAACAGCCCGGGCCCGGGCAGATCCGGTCCCTGCTGTGCATGGCCGGCAATCCTGTGTCCGCCCTGCCCGACCCGCACCGCACCGCGCGGGCCTTTGCCGAACTCGACCTGCTGGTGGTCGTCGACCCCTTCATGACCGCCACCGCCCAGCTGGCCCACTACGTGTTGCCACCCAAGCTGCAGTACGAGCGGCCCGACTGCACCTCGCCTGGATTCGATCTCTACCTGGAATCGTTTGCGCAGTACACGCCGGCGGTGGCCGCCCCGCCGCCCGGCGCCGAGGTGGTGGACGAATGGGTCGTGTTGTGGGAGCTGGCGCGGCGCCTGGACGTGCCGCTGGCGCTGGACGGCCAGCCGCTGGACGCGGCGGTTCAGCCCGACACCGAGGCGCTGCTCGATCTGCTGATGGGGCGCGGCCAGATCACCGCCGACGAGATCCGGCAGGCGCCCAGCGGGCGGGTGTTCGATCTGCCCGAGCTGGTGATCGACGCAGCCCCCGACAGCACCGGCAGGTTCGCCGTGCTGCCGGCCGACGTGGCGCAGGAACTTGCACAGGCCTGGGCCGAGGACGCCGCGCTGCCGGCCGCAACCGGCAGCACGCCGTATACGCACCGGCTGGCGGTGCGGCGCATGCGCGGCACCATCAACACGGCCTACCAGTCGATGCCGGCAGTGAAGGCGCGGCACCCCTTCAACCCGGCCTACATGCACCCGGAGGACCTGTCGCAACTCGGGCTGGCCGACGGGCAGGACGTCCTGATCGAATCGCCTCACGGCCGCCTCGATGCCGTGGTGTCTGCTGACGACAGCGTGCGGCGCGGTGTCGTGTCGATGACCCATGGCTGGGGCAAGGTGCTGCCGGGCGAGCCGGGCGAGGCACGCGACGGCGGCTCGTCCACCAGCTTTCTCGTCAGCGCCGAACAGCACCGCGAAACGATCAACTCCATGGTCCGCTTGACAGGCATCCCGGTGCGCGTGGGCAGCCGGGCGTAGCCGCGGTCGGTTCGGCAGCGGCGAGGCGCTCGTGTGGCGCCGCGGCACAGCAGCCACGCAGCGATCGACGATGGCAGCACCGCAGGCGGCTGCCGCGCCGGCCCGGCAGCTGGCGCGGCACCCGCTTCCTCGGTGGATTCGGCGGTGCCGGGCCACCTTCCGGGCGGGCTGTCGATCCGGTGCGTGTCCGTTCGTCGTGCAACAAGCCCACGTTCCAGGAACCACCATGTCGCTGCGTTCTCCTTCGTCTCCCCCCGCCACCGACCGCAACTGGGCGCTGGTGGCGGCCGGGGCGCTGCTGAGCTGCGTGGCCATCGGCGTGGTGTTCGCGCTGGCGGTGCTGCTCGATCCGATGGGCGCCGACACCGGCTGGTCGCGCACCGGCATCTCGGGCGCGATGACGCTGGCCTTTCTCAGCATGGGCATCGCCGGCTTCGGCTGGGGTGCCTTGAGCGACCGCATCGGCCCGCGGCCGGTGGTGCTGGCGGGCGTGGTGCTGCTGGGCCTGGGCGCGGTGCTGGCCAGCCGGGCCACCAACCTGCTGGCCTTTCAGCTGTGCTTCGGGGTGTTGATCGGCATCGCGGCCGGGGCCTTCTTCGCGCCCATCATCGCGGCCACGGCGGCCTCGTTCGACAAGCACCGTGGCCTGGCGGTGTCGCTGGTGTCGGCCGGCATGGGCGTGGCGCCGATGACGATTGCACCGCTGGCCGGCTGGCTCATCACGCTGTACGGCTGGCGCCAGGCGCAACTGCTGATCGGTCTGGGCGCGTGGCTGGTGTTGCTGCCGGTGGTGTGGTTCGTGCGCCGCTCGCCGGCGCAGGCGCCGGGTGCGGCCGGCAGCGCGGATGCGGCGCCCGACCTGTCGCCGGGCCAGGCGCTGCGCTCGCGCGCCTTCATCGTGCTGGGCGCGGCGTTCTTCGCCTGCTGCGCCTGCCACTCCGGGCCGATCTTCCACACCGTGAGCTACGCCATCGGCTGCGGCCTGCCGATGGTGGCGGCCGTCACCATCTACAGCATGGAAGGCCTGGCCGGGCTGGGTGGGCGGCTGCTGTTCGGCGTGGCGGCCGACCGCTACGGCGCCAAGCGCGTGCTGGTGGCCGGGCTGCTGGTGCAGGCGTTTGCCGCGGCCTCGTACCTGCTGGTGCAGACGTTGGGCGGCTTCTACGCGGTGGCCTTCGTCTTCGGCGCGGCCTATGGCGGCACCATGCCGCTGTATGCGGCGCTGGCGCGCGAGGCCTTCGGGCCGCGCATCCTCGGCACCGTGCTGGGCGCGGCCACGATGCTGTCGAGCCTGGGCATGGCGCTCGGCCCGCTGCTGGGCGGCTGGCTGTACGACCGCTACGGCAGCTACACCGGGCTGTACCTGGGCGCGCTGGTGGTGGGGTTGATGGCCGCGGGCATCGCGATGACCTTTCCGCGCAAGGCATCGGCACCCGGGCCGCTGGCCGCCGCGCCGGCGTGACGACCACGCATCGGCCCGGTTGAAGCGGGGCCCGGCAGCCACGCTACCCTGCGGGCGATGGATGCCCTCATCACCGCTGCCGCACGCGCCCTGGCCGGGGGCGACCTGCTGGGCGCCCTGCAGCGCGTGAGCCTGCGCGACGACCCGCCCGCGCTGGCACTGCGCGGCATCGCGATGGCGCAGCTGGGTGAACACCTGCGGGCGCGCGAGCTGCTACGGCGTGCGGCACGCGGCTTCGGCGCGCACGAGGCGCTGGCACGGGCGCGCTGCGTGGTGGCCGAGGCCGAGGTGGCGCTGGCACTGCGCGACCTGCGCGGCTCGTCCCGCCCGCTGCTGGCCGCGGCGGCGGCGCTCGAAGCCCGCGCCGATGTGGCCAACGCCTTGCACGCCCGGCTGATCGCGGTGCGCCGGGAGCTGCTGCTGGGCCGGCTGGCGGAGGCCGAGGGGGCGCTGGCCACGCTGGTCACGCAGGCCGACCTGCCCGGCATGCCGCCGGCACTGCAGGCCGTGGCGGCGCTGACCGCGGCCGAGCTGGCGCTGCGCTCGCTGCGCATCGACACCGCCGCGTCAGCCCTGGCCCGTGCCGAAGCCGCCGCCGCCCAGGCGCGCATCCCGGCGCTGCAGGCCGAGGTGGCGGACGCCCGCGCGCTGCTGGCGCAGCCGGCCGCGCGGCAGCTGCAGGCAGGCCGCGAGCAGCCGCTGCGGCTGGCCGACGTGGCGACGCTGCTCGGCTCCGGCACGCTGGTGCTCGACGCCTGCCGGCATGCGCTGCGGGCCACGGGTACCGAGCTGCCGCTGGCGCGCCGGCCGGTCCTGTTTGCGCTGGCGCGGGCGCTGGCCGAAGCGTGGCCCGGCGAGGTGGACCGCCATGCGCTGATCGCACAAGCCTTCCGTACCCAGCGGCCGGACGAAACGCACCGCGCCCGGCTGCGGGTCGAGATCGGCCGGCTGCGGGCGCTGGTGGCGCCCCTGGCGCGCATCGAGGCCAGTGCGCGGGGCTTCGTGCTCAGCCCGCGGGCGGCGTGCGAGGTGGTCGTGCTGCTGCCGCCCATCGACGGCGAGCAGGCCGCGCTGCAGGCACTGCTGGCCGATGGCGCGGCCTGGTCGACCTCGGCCCTGGCGCTGGCCTTGAATGCCAGCCAGCGCACCGTGCAGCGCGCCCTGGCCGAGCTGGAAGCGGCCGGCCGGGTGCGCAGCATCGGCCAGGCCCGGGCGCAGCGCTGGCTGGCACCGCCGCTGATCGGCGCGCGGACCGGATTCACGACGATCTTGTTACTCCCCGCCGCGCTGCCGTCTGCGTAGAGTGCCTGCAACGGCGCTGACAGTCAGCGCCCTCACTCAAGGAGCAGACCATGCCCAGCGCGGCCGCCACCCCTTCTCTTCAACCCGACACGATGCCCGCCCGGCCCGCCGACGTGGTGCGCGAATACGGCCCCTTCGCCGGCATCGACGCCATTCACGGCGTCAGCTTCGACGGCGAGCGCGTCTGGGCCGCCACCAGCGCCAACATCGTGGCACTCGACCCCGCCAGCGGCCAGCTCACGCGCACGCTGGCCCAGCCGGGCGATGCCGGCACCGCCTTCGACGGCAAGCACCTGTACCAGATCGCCGAGTCGCGCATCGACAAGATCGACCTCGCCAGCGGCGACGTCGTGGCCACGATCCCGGCACCCGGGCACGGCGGCGACTCCGGCCTGGCCTGGGCCGAAGGCAGCCTGTGGGTGGGCCAGTACCGCGACCGCAAGATCCTGCAGATCGACCCGCACACCGGCGCAGTGCTGCGCACCATCGAATCGAACCGCTTCGTCACCGGCGTGACCTGGGTGGATGGCGAGCTGTGGCACGGCACCTGGGAGGGCGACGAGAGCGAGGTGCGCCGCATCGACCCGGCCGATGGCACGGTGCTGGAACGCCTGGCCATGCCCGCCGGCATGGGCGTGAGCGGCATGGAGTCGGACGGCGCCGGGCTGCTGTATTGCGGCGGCGGCCCGAGCGGCAAGGTGCGTGCGGTGCGGCGGCCGAAGCGCGCGGCCTGACGGCCCTCTCGCCCGTCCGCGGTGCGTCGCGGCAATTCCTATCGCCACCATTGGCACGGTTGAATTGATGGATCTCCAAGGTGTTCCTAGACTGCATCCCATTCCAGTCAATCCCAGGAGATGAAAATGTCCGCCGAAACCATGACCTGCCCGTTCGCAGGCGCTGCCGCCCCGCAGCCGAAGCCCCGCCTGCGCGGCAACCGCGACTGGTGGCCGGACCAGCTGGACCTGTCGGTGCTGCACCAGCGCCCGGTGCAGGGCAACCCGATGGGCGGCGCGTTCAACTACGCGCACGCGTTCAAGACACTGGACCTCGATGCCGTCGTCGAGGACCTGCACGCCCTGATGACCGATTCGCAGGACTGGTGGCCGGCCGACTGGGGCCACTACGGCCCGCTGTT
>JBDTQF010000219.1:0-6872 GCA_039932275.1 Burkholderiales bacterium | reverse complement strand
GACCGACTCGCAGGACTGGTGGCCGGCCGACTTCGGCCACTACGGCCCGCTGTTCATCCGCATGGCCTGGCATGCCGCCGGCACCTACCGCACCGCCGATGGCCGCGGCGGTGCCGGCTCGGGTGCGCAGCGCTTCGCGCCGCTCAACAGCTGGCCCGACAACGCCAACCTCGACAAGGCGCGCCGGCTGCTGTGGCCCATCAAACAGAAGTACGGCAGCAAGCTGTCGTGGGCCGACCTGCTGGTGCTGACCGGCAACGTGGCACTGGAATCGATGGGCTTCAAGACCTTCGGCTTCGGCGGCGGCCGGCCCGACATCTGGGCGCCCGAAACCGACATCAACTGGGGCACCGAGAACACCTGGCTGGGCGACGAACGCTACAGCGGCGAACACGAGCTGGCCAACCCGCTGGCCGCCGTGCAGATGGGACTGATCTACGTCAACCCGGAAGGCCCCAACGGCCAGCCCGACCCGGTGGCCTCGGGCCGCGACGTGCGCGAAACCTTCGCGCGCATGGCGATGGACGATGAAGAGACCGTCGCCCTGGTGGCCGGCGGCCACACCTTCGGCAAGGCCCACGGTGCCGGCGATGCCAAGCTGGTGGGTGCCGAACCCGAAGGCGCCACCATTGCCGACCAGGGCCTGGGCTGGAAGAACACCTTCAACTCCGGCCTGGGCGTGCATGCCACCACCAGCGGCATCGAAGGCGCCTGGAAGCCGCACCCCACCACCTGGGACAACGGCTACTTCGACATGCTGTTCGGCTACGACTGGGCGCTGACCAAGAGCCCGGCCGGGGCCCACCAGTGGGTGGCGCAGAACGTCCGGCCCGAGCACATGATTCCGGACGCGCACGACCCGTCGCAGCAGCACCCGCCGATGATGACCACGGCCGATCTGTCGCTGCGCTTCGACCCGGCCTACGAGAAGATCGCGCGCCGCTTCCACCAGGACCCGCAGGCCTTTGCAGATGCCTTCGCGCGCGCCTGGTTCAAGCTCACCCACCGCGACATGGGCCCGCGTGCGCGCTACCTCGGCAAGCTGGTGCCGCAGGAAGTGCTGATCTGGCAGGACCCGATCCCTGTGCTGAACCACCCCCTTGCGGACGCGCAGGACATTGCCGCGCTGAAGCAGCAGGTGCTGGCCGCCGGCCTGACGACCGCGCAGCTGGTGCGCACGGCCTGGGCCTCGGCGGCCACCTTCCGCGGCAGCGACAAGCGCGGTGGCGCCAATGGCGCCCGCATCCGCCTGGCACCGCAGAAGGACTGGGCCGTCAATCAGCCGGCCGAACTGGCCACGGTGCTGGCCAAGCTGGAGGGCCTTCAGCAGGCCTTCAACCACGCGCAGGCCGGCGGCAAGCAGGTCTCGCTGGCCGACCTGATCGTGCTGGCCGGCAACGCCGCCATCGAAGCCGCCGCGCAGCAGGCCGGCCACACCGTGACGGTGCCCTTCACGCCCGGCCGCATGGACGCCACGCAGGACCAGACCGACGTGGCTTCGTTCGCCCCGCTCGAACCCCGGGTCGACGGTTTTCGCAACCATGTGCAGGCCGGCCTCGAAGGCAGCGCTGCCGAGCTGCTGGTCGACAAGGCCCAGCTGCTGACGCTGAGCGCCCCTGAGATGACGGTGCTGATCGGCGGGCTGCGGGTGCTGGGCGCCAACGCGGGGGCCAGCCCCCATGGCGTCTTCACCACCCGGCCCGGCACGCTGAGCAACGACTTCTTCGTCAATCTGCTCGACATGCGCACCCAGTGGCAACCCGCCGACGACGAGGCCAACGTGCTGCAGGGCCGCGACCGCACCACCGGCCAGCTGAAGTGGACCGCCACCGTGGTCGACCTGGTCATCGGCTCGAACGCGCAGCTGCGCGCGCTGGCCGAGGTGTACGCCAGCCGCGATGCAGCGCCGAAATTCGTCAACGACTTCGTGGCGGCCTGGGCCAAGGTGATGGACCTGGACCGGTTCGACCTGCGTTGAGCGCCGCGCGAGGGGTGGCCGCGCCGGCCATCCCTCGCAGGCACAGCGCTTCATGGCACGCCGATTGCCCTGAAGGTTGGGCTTCCACCAACCCCAAGGACCACGACATGAACAAGCTCACCGCCACCTTGCTGACCTCCTGCATCGCCATCGCCTCGGTCTCCGCCTTTGCCGCAGACCCGGTGAAGAAGGAAAGAAACGAGAAGGAAAGGATGGAAAAGGGAATCACCAATGAAACGCCGGCCAGCGGCGCCATGGGCAACCCCGGCATGCGCAAGGACGACATGAAAAAAGACCCGATGCACAAGGAGCAGATGAAGAAGGAACGGGCCGACAAGGGCATCACCAACGAAACGCCGGCCAGCGGCGCGATGGGCAACCCGGGCATGCAAAAGAACCCGAAGAAGTGATCGACCGCGGCTGGGCGGTCATTGCCGCCCAGCCCTTGTGAAATCGGCTGCCTCTGCTCAGAAAAACCCTAACGCATCCGGCGAATAGCTCACCAGCAGGTTCTTGGTCTGCTGGTAATGGTCGAGCATGGCCTTGTGGGTTTCGCGGCCGATGCCGCTTTCCTTGTAGCCGCCGAAGGCTGCGTGCGCCGGGTAGGCGTGGTAGCAGTTGGTCCAGACGCGGCCGGCCTGGATGGCGCGGCCCAGGCGGTAGGCGCGGCTGCCGTCGCGGGTCCACACGCCGGCGCCCAGGCCGTAGGGCGTGTCGTTGGCGATCTGCAGCGCTTCGGCCTCGTTCTTGAAGGTGGTGACGGCCAGCACCGGGCCGAAGATCTCCTCGCGGAAGATGCGCATGTCGTTGGTGCCCTTGAACAGCGTCGGCTGGATGTAGTAGCCGCCGGCCAGCTCGCCGCCGAAGTGGGCGCGGTCGCCGCCGATCAGCACCTGCGCGCCTTCTTCCTTGCCCAGCGCCAGGTAGGTCTGGATCTTGTCCATCTGCATCGCCGAGGCCTGCGCGCCCATCATGGTGTCGGTGTCGAGCGGGCTGCCCTGCTTGATGGCCCTGACGCGCTGCAGCGCGCGGGCCATGAAGTCGTCGTAGATCGATTCCTGAATCAACGCGCGGCTCGGGCAGGTGCAGACCTCACCCTGGTTGAAAGCGAACAGCACCAGGCCTTCGATGGCCTTGTCGAGGAAGGCATCGTCCTCGGCCATCACGTCGTCGAAGAACAGGTTGGGGCTCTTGCCGCCCAGCTCCAGCGTGGCCGGGATCAGGTTGCCGGCGGCGGCCTGCGCGATGACGCGGCCGGTGGCGGTGCTGCCGGTGAAGGCGATCTTGGCGATGCGCTTGCTGCTGGCCAGCGGCATGCCGGCCTCCTTGCCGTAGCCGTTGACGATGTTGAGCACGCCCGGCGGCAGCAGGTCAGCGATCAGCTCTGCCAGCAGCAGGATGCTGATGGGCGTGCTTTCAGCGGGCTTGAGCACCACGCAGTTGCCCGCGGCCAGCGCCGGAGCCACCTTCCACGCCGCCATCAGGATGGGGAAGTTCCACGGGATGATCTGGCCCACCACGCCGAGCGGCTCGTGGAAGTGGTACGCCACGGTGTTGGCGTCGATCTGGCTCAGCGCGCCTTCCTGCGCGCGCAGGCAGCCGGCGAAGTAGCGGAAGTGGTCCACCGCCAGCGGGATGTCGGCGTTCAGCGTCTCGCGGATCGGCTTGCCGTTGTCCACCGTCTCGGCGTAAGCCAGCAGCTCCAGGTTCTGCTCGATGCGGTCGGCGATCTTCAGCAGCACGTTGGCGCGCTCGGCCGGGTTGGTGGCACCCCACTTCGCGGCAGCGGCATGGGCGGCGTCGAGCGCGAGTTCGATGTCTTCGGCGCTGGAGCGGGCGGCGCGGGTGTAGACCTGCCCGCTGATGGGCGTGATCACGTCGAAGTACTGGCCCTTCACCGGGGCGACAAAACGGCCGTTGATGAAGTTGTCGTACTGCGGCTTGTAGGCGACCTTGGCGCCGGAGGTGTTGGGGCTGGCGTAAAGCATGGCTGTCTCCTAGAAAGTCTGTGGATGGGATTCGGCCGCGCAAACCGGGTGCCGCGCTGGCCCGGGACGACTCCATTGCACCGGGCGTGCCAGGCGCTGCTTCGCCAGCCAACGGTTGTTTTGGCGCAAGAACGGCGTCAGACGGCCGTCGCACACTGCGCCATCACGGCGGCATGGCACAGACCTGTCACGAAACGGCACAGTCACCATGGTCATTCGTGCTGAACCGCTTTCCACCCGCGCCACACTCGTTCATCGTTCGTACCTCAACGCGGCCCCAGAGCCCCGGCTTCCGACCACCGAGCCCGCAGGCAGCGGGCCGAAGGAGACAGCCATCGCCCCGACCCCTGCCCTTGCTGCCCGCACGCCGCCCGCGCGGCTGCGCGAAGCGCGCCGCCAACTGGTGGAACGAGGTGACGTGGGAGCGGGCCTGATCGACCCCTTGCTGCAGGCCAGCTGGCAGCGCAGCCAGGACCATGGCCTGCTGCCGCAGGGCCGTGTGCTGGGGGCGCCGCATGCCTCGGGTGCGCAGCTGGCGCGCGCATTGGCACACCGGCATGCGCTGGTGGCGCATGCGCGGCCGGTGATGGAGTTCCTGTCGGAGCAGATCCGCGACACCGACAGCCTGGTCATCCTGGCCGACACCCAGGGCATGTTGCTGCACACGCTGGGCGACACCAGTTTTGCCGACCGCGCCGCCCGTGTGGCACTGCGGCCCGGTGCGATCTGGACCGAGCAATGGCGCGGCACCAATGCCATCGGCACCGCGCTGGCCGACGACGCCGCGGTGGTGGTGCACGGCGCCGAGCACTACCTCGAACGCAATGGCTTCCTGACCTGCACCGCCGCGCCCATCACCGACCCGGCCGGCCAGGTGCTGGGCGTGCTCGACATCTCGGGCGACCACCGCGCCTTCCAGCATGGCCAGCACCGCCACGCGCTGGGGCTGGTGCGCGCCGCCGCCCGCATGATCGAACACCAGCTGTTCGAGGCCCGCCACACCGGCGGGTTGCAACTGCGCCTGCACAGCCAGCCCGAAGGCATTGGCACCGTGACCGAAGGGCTGGTGGCGCTGTCGGACGACGGCTGGATCATCGGCGCCAATGTGGCCGCGCTCACGCTGCTGGGGCTGGCGCGCAATGCCATCGGCGCCACGCGCATCGAAGCGGTGCTGGCGCTTGATCTGCCCGCGCTGCTGGGCCCGAGCGCCGCGGCCCGGCTGCCGCGCCGTGTGCACCGGCATGACGGCCACCCGCTGTGGCTGCGCGCCGACCTGGGCCGCCACGTGGCCGCGTCCTCTCTCACCAGCACCACCGCACGGGCCGTGATACCGGCCGACGCCCTGGCCGCACTCGACACCGGCGACGGCGCGATGCAGGCCGTCATCGGCCGCGCCCGGCGCGTGCAGGGCAAGCCCATCGCGTTGCTGCTGCAAGGTGAATCGGGGGTGGGCAAGGAGCTGTTCGCACGCGCCTGCCACGACAGCAGCGCGCGCGACAGCGGGCCGTTCGTCGCGGTCAACTGCGCGGCGCTGCCCGAGACGCTGATCGAGGCCGAACTGTTCGGCTACCGCCCCGGCGCCTTTACCGGTGCCGGCCGGGATGGCGCGCCCGGCCGTATCCGCGAGGCCCACCGCGGCACGCTGTTCCTCGACGAGATCGGCGACATGCCGCTGGCCCTGCAGGCCAAGCTGCTGCGCGTGCTGCAAGAGCGCCAGGTCACGCCGCTGGGCGGCGGCAAGGCCGAGGCAGTCGATTTCCAGCTCATCTGCGCCAGCCACCGGCGCCTGCGTGAAGAGGTGGACGCCGGCCGCTTCCGCGACGACCTGTATTACCGCATCAACGGCCTGACGCTACAGCTGCCGCCGCTGCGCGAACGCAGCGACCTGGCCGCGCTGACGCAGGCCATGCTGAAGAGCATCGAACCCAGCCGCCCCCACCGCCTCGCACCCGAGGTGGCCGCCGCCTTCGCCCGCTACCGCTGGCCCGGCAACCTGCGCCAGCTCAACAACGTGCTGCGCACCGCCTGCGCGTTGATGGACAACGATGAACACGAAATCGGCTGGCCGCACCTGCCCGACGACGTGGCCGAAGAGCTGATCGGCCCGCCGTGCGCCGCCGCTGCTACCGCACGCCCCATCGACGATCCCGAAATCGACAACCACAGCGACCTGCGCCTGCAGGCCGAACGCACCATCGACCAGACCGTGCGCGGCAGCCAGGGCAATCTCTCGGAGGCCGCGCGGCGCCTGGGCATCAGCCGCAACACGCTGTACCGCAAGCTGCGCGGGGCCCGGCAGGACTGAGTCAGCCCTGCCGCCGCTGCTCGCGCAGCATGAACAGGTACAGGCTCTCCACCTTCTCGCGCGCCCACGGCGTCTTGCGCAGGAACTTCAGGCTCGATGCCACGCTGGGGTCGCTGGCAAAGCAGCGCACCGGCACCTGTTCGGCCAGGCCCGGCCAGCCGTAGTGGGCCACCAAGGCGGTGACGAGGGCTTCCAGCGTCAGGCCGTGCAGCGGGTTCTTCGGTTGGGTGGGAGCGGCGGGTGGGTCGGGTGGGGTCATGCGGCCATTGTGGCGGGCGATACGGCAGGCGGCTGTGCGCTGTGGGCGCTCCAGCTCGGCCGCGACACGCCGATATCGGGTCATGCTGCAGTCAGAACGCACGTTGGGAGCCATGCGGCCAAGCGGCGACAAACGCCATCGCGTGCGCTCTTCGCAAACACTGCTGGCCATGCTCCCGCTGCTGCCCGTGCAAACGCTGTTGTGGGTGCAATGGCAGGCCGGCGAACTGACCGGCGCACCGCTGGCGTGGTTCCTCGCGGTCACAACCACCGGATGCGTGGCGTTCTACCTTCTGATGCGCAGCGGCGTTAGTGAGCGCCTGAACAGTGAGCCGTCGCTGAG
>JBDTQF010000218.1:0-6902 GCA_039932275.1 Burkholderiales bacterium | reverse complement strand
CAGCTCTCTTGTTCAAGCGTTGTTGGATCGACAGGTCAGGCAGGAAAGAACCACAGCAGCGCGGCCGTCATCGTCAGGTAACGCGCCAGCTTGCCAATGGCCATGTACAGCACGCAGGGCCAGAACGGCAGCTTGAGCCAGCCGGCCACGGCACACAGCGGGTCGCCCACCAGCGGCAGCCAGCTCAGCAGGCAGGCCTTGGCGCCGAAGCGCTGCAGCATGCGCAGGGCGCGCCGTTCGCGCTCGGGCGGTGGCTTGCCGTGGTGCACCACGCGCTCTGCGCCATAACCCATCCACCAGGTGACGGCGCCGCCCAGCGTGTTGCCCACGGTGGCCACCAACACCGCCGGCCAGAACATCGCCGGGTTGAGCTTGACCAGGCCGAACACCGCCGGCTCCGAGCCCACCGGCACCAGCGTGGCCGAGACGAAGGCGACCACGAAGACTGTGCTCAGGCCGTAGCGGGGCAGCGCCAGCGCGGCCAGCAGCGCCTCCAGCGCGCCGGTGAACCATGCTTCCATGCACCGATTCTCGGTGCTGCCCAGACCCGCCGCCCAGCCGCCTCGACACGCCGGCCGGGCCGGGAGCGGGCCGTATACTGCTGCCTCCTTTTTCAGCAGCCCGGCTGCCAACCTTTTCACACCCGCCATGCGCATCGGAGCGATCGAGCTGCCGAATCAGCTGTTCGTCGCCCCGATGGCCGGGGTGACCGACCGGCCTTTCCGGCAATTGTGCAAACGCCTCGGCGCGGGCTATGCCGTCAGCGAGATGGTGACCAGCCGGCCCGAGCTGCAGGCCAGCCTGAAGACCTCGCGCCGGCTCGACCACGCCGGCGCGGCCGCGCCGATCGCGGTGCAGATCGCCGGCACCGAACCCATCGTGATGGCAGAGGCCGCGCGCGAGAACATCCAGCGCGGCGCGCAGATCATCGACATCAACATGGGCTGCCCGGCCAAGAAGGTGTGCAACGTCTGGGCCGGCTCGGCGCTGATGCGCAACGAGGCGCTGGCGCTGCGCATCGTCGACGCAGTGGTCAGCGCCTGCGCGCCGCAGGGCGTGCCGGTGACGCTGAAGATGCGCACCGGCTGGTCGCACGACCAGCGCAACGCGGTGGCGCTGGCGCGCGCGGCCGAGCAGCTGGGCGTGGCCATGCTGACGGTGCACGGCCGCACCCGCGACCAGGGCTACAAGGGCCGGGCCGAGTACGACACCATTGCCGCCGTGAAGGCCGCGGTGGGCGTGCCGGTGGTGGCCAATGGCGACATCGACTGCACCGCCAAAGCCCGCGAGGTGCTGGCCGCCACCGGCGCCGATGCGCTGATGATCGGCCGCGCCGCGCAGGGCCGGCCGTGGATTTTTCGCGAGATCGCGCACGAGCTGGCCACCGGCGAGCCGCTGGCGCCACCAGCCACTTTGGAGGTGCTTGAGTGGCTGCTCGGCCACCTCGACGACCACCACACGCTGTACGGCCAATGGAGCGGTGTGCGCAGCGCGCGCAAGCACATCGGCTGGTACGTGCACGGGCTGCCCGGCGCGGCGCTGTTTCGCGCCCGCATGAACCTGATCGAAGACGCCCAGGCGCAGGCCGCCGCGGTGCGCAACTACTTTGATGAACTGGCGCTGACACACGCGCTGCTCCCCCAGCGCAACGGCGCGCCGGGGGAGGCCGAACCAGAAGAACAGACAGAGGACCAGGCTGCATGAAACCCCTCAACCCGTCGGTCTCGCTCGACGCCTGCGTGCGCGACACGCTGGAGACCTATTTCCGCGACCTGCGCGGCACCGAACCCCACGGCCTGCACGAGATGGTGCTGCGCACGATGGAAAAGCCGCTGCTGGAGATCGTGATGGACAAGGCCGAGGGCAACCAGAGCCGCGCCGCCGAATGGCTGGGCATCAACCGCAACACGCTGCGGCGCAAGCTCCTCGAACACAAGCTGATCAAGTAGAAGAACCCCGACCTCATGTCCACCAACGCCCCCGCCGCCCTGACCGCCCTGCTTTCGGTCTCCGACAAAACCGGCATCGTCGACTTCGCCCGCGCCCTGCATGGCCTGGGCGTGAAGCTGCTGTCCACCGGCGGCACCGCCAAGCTGCTGGCCGAGGCCGGCCTGCCGGTCACCGAGGTGGCCGAACACACCGGCTTTCCCGAGATGCTCGACGGCCGCGTCAAGACACTGCACCCGGTGATCCACGGCGGCCTGCTGGCGCGCCGCGACACGCCCGAGCACATGGCCGCGCTGGCCAAGCACGGCATTGCCACCATCGACCTGCTGGCGGTGAACCTCTACCCGTTCGAGGCCACCGTGGCCAAGCCCGGCGTGAGCCTGGAAGACGCGATCGAGAACATCGACATCGGCGGCCCGGCGATGGTGCGCTCGGCCGCCAAGAACTGGCAGGACGTGACGGTGCTCACCGACGCCAGCCAGTACGCCGGCGTGCTGGCCGAGTTGCAGGCCAACGGCCGCACCAGCAAGGCCACCCGCTTCGCCTGCAGCGTGGCCGCGTTCAACCGCATTGCGCAGTACGACGCCGCCATCAGCAACTACCTCTCGGCCCGCCAGGACGACGGCAGCCTGAGCCCCTATCCCGCACAGATGAACAGCAGCTTCATCAAGCTGCAGGACCTGCGCTACGGCGAGAACCCGCACCAGAGCGCCGCGTTCTACCGCGACCTCTACCCGGCGCCCGGTTCGCTGGTCACTGCGAAGCAATTGCAGGGCAAGGAGCTGAGCTACAACAACATCGCCGACGGCGATGCGGCGTGGGAATGCGTCAAGAGTTTCGACACCCCAGCGTGTGTGATCGTGAAGCATGCCAACCCCTGCGGCGTGGCGCTGGGCGCGACGCCGGCCGAGGCCTATGCCAAGGCCTTCAAGACCGACCCGACCTCGGCCTTCGGCGGCATCATTGCCTTCAACCGGCCGGTCGACAAAGCCGCGGCCGAGCTGGTGGCCAAGCAGTTCGTCGAGGTGCTGATGGCGCCCGGCTTCAGCGACGAGGCGCTGGCGGTGTTCAAGGCCAAGGCCAACACCCGGCTGCTGCAGATCGCGCTACCGCCGCCCGGCGGCAAGGCGCCCTGGGACCAAGGCCGCAATGCGGTGGACAGCAAGCGCGTGGGTTCCGGCATCCTGCTGCAGACGGCCGACAACCTGCCGCTGCGGCTGGACGACCTCAAGGTGGTCACCACCAAGCGCCCCACCCATGAACAGCTGCAGGACCTGCAGTTCGCCTGGACGGTGGCGCAGTACGTCAAGAGCAATGCCATCGTCTTCTGCGGCGGCGGCATGACGCTGGGCGTGGGCGCCGGCCAGATGAGCCGGGTCGACAGCGCCCGCATCGCCAGCATCAAGGCCCAGAACGCCAGCCTCACGCTGCAGGGCTCGGCCGTGGCCAGCGACGCCTTCTTCCCGTTCCGTGACGGGCTGGATGTAGTGGTCGATGCCGGCGCCAGCTGCGTGATTCAGCCGGGGGGTTCGGTGCGCGATGACGAAGTGATCGCCGCGGCGAACGAACGCGGCATCGCGATGGTGTTCACCGGCATGCGGCATTTCCGGCACTGAGCAATAGCGCATGGCTGTCATGCGCATTCTTGGCATCGATCCCGGTCTCGGTACGACGGGCTTCGGCGTCATCGACACCGAAGGCCAGCGGCTGGCCTACGTGGCCAGCGGCACCATCCGCACCACCGAGGCCGCGATGGGCGACCTGCCCGGGCGGCTGAAGATCATCTTCGACGGCGTGCGCGAGGTCGTGGCCACCTACCAGCCCACCTGCGCGTCGGTGGAAATCGTCTTCGTCAACGTCAACCCGCAGAGCACACTGATGCTGGGCCAGGCGCGCGGTGCGGCGATCACGGCACTGGTGTCGAACGACCTCATCGTCACCGAATACACGGCGCTGCAGATGAAGAAGGCGGTGGTCGGCCACGGCCAGGCCAAGAAGGCCCAGGTGCAGGAGATGGTGATGCGCCTGCTGGCGCTGTCCGGCAAGCCCAACCAGGACGCCTCCGACGCACTGGGCCTGGCCATCACCCATGCCCACGCCGGCAGCTCGTTCGCGGCCATCGCGCAGGCCACCACGCTGACCCGGCGCAAGCACGCCCATTACCGCGGCGGCAGAATTTATTGATCGACCCACCGTCAACCTTGCAGGAGCACTCGATGAGCCAGGAACCTCGCCACATCCAGACCCAATGGATCTCCGTGCCGAGCGAAGACGGCCAGGCCTTCGACGCCTACCTGGCCCTGCCGCCCAGCGGCAGCGGCCCGGGGCTGTTGCTGCTGCAGGAGATCTTCGGCGTCAACGCCCACATCCGCGCCGTGGCCGAGCAGTACGCGCTGGCCGGCTACGTGGTGCTGGCCCCCGACGTGTTCTGGCGCCAGGCCCGGCGCGCCGACCTGGGCTATGAAGGGGCGGACTATGACCAGGCCATCGCGCTGATGCGCGGCCTCGACCCCGAGCTCGCCCAGGCCGACCTGCGCGCCGCCACGCGGGCCTTGCGTGGACGCAGCGAAGTGGGCGGCCGCAAGGTCGCTGCGATGGGCTACTGCATGGGCGGCCGCCTGGCCTACCAAGCCGCCGCGCAAGGCAGCGTCGATGCCGCAGTGGCCTACTACGGCGGCGGCATCCACGGCCAGCTCGACCTGGCCCAGCGCATCAGCTGCCCGATGCTCTTCCACTACGCCGGCATCGACAGCAACATCCCCGCCGCGGCCGTCGAGCAGGTCAAGGCCGCCTTCGCCGGCAAACCCGCCACCTTCTTCTGGTACGAAGGTGCCCACCACGGCTTCAACTGCTGGATGCGCGGCGCCTACCACCCGCCATCGGCTGCCCTGGCGCTAGGCCGCACGCTGACGTTCCTGGCGGAGCAGCTGTTCTAGCTAGACCACCATTGCCACCCGTTCCAGCAGCATCACGGCGAAGAAGGCCAGGCCGGCGATCACGGTCCACTTGACCACCAGCGCGGCGCGCTGCGACCAGCGGCGGTCCTTGGTGGCCAGGTACATCGCGAAGCACAGCGCGGCGGCGACCAACAGCAGCAGGACGAGGGTGCGGAAGATGAACATGGTCCGACTTCTGGTTACCAGGCGGGGGCCAACTCGGCGAAGCCCTGCGGCGCCTGCTTTTCGTCGTCGAAGCTGACGATCTCCCAGGCGCTGGCGTCGGCCAGCACGGCGCGCAGCAGCTTGTTGTTCAGGGCGTGGCCGCTCTTGAAGGCGGTGTAGGCGCCCAGCAGCGGGTGGCCGCCGACGAAGAGGTCGCCGATGGCGTCGAGGATCTTGTGTTTGACGAACTCGTCGTCGTAGCGCAGCCCGCCGGCATTGAGCACACGGGTCTCGTCCACCACGATGGCGTTGTCCATGCTGCCGCCGAGCGTGAGGCCGCGCGAGCGCATCATCTCGACGTCCTTGGTAAAGCCGAAGGTGCGGGCGCGGGCGATGTCGCGGCGGTACTGGCCGGCGCCCATGTCGAACACCACCCGCTGGCCGGTGGCGTCCACCGCCGGGTGGTCGAAGTCGATCTCGAAGGTGAGCTTGTAGCCGTGGTACGGCTCGAGCCGGGCCCACATCAGCCGCTTGCCTTCACCTTCGCGCACCTCGACGGTCTTCTTGATGCGCAGGAATTTCTTGGGTGCGTTCTGCACCTCGATGCCAGCCGACTGCAGCAGGAACACGAACGAGGCCGACGAGCCGTCGAGGATGGGCACCTCGTCGGCCGTGATGTCGACGATGAGGTTGTCCAGCCCCAGGCCGGCGCAGGCCGACATCAGGTGCTCGATGGTTTGCACCTTGGGGGCGCCGGGGTCGCCGCCGGGCGAGATGGTCGAGGCCATGCGGGTGTCGCACACGGCCGTCGCGTTGACCGGGATCTCCACCGGCACGGGCAGATCGATGCGGCGGAACACGATGCCGGTGTTGGGCGCCGCGGGGCGCAGCGTCAGCTCCACCTTCTGGCCGCTGTGCAGGCCCACGCCGACGGCGCGGGTGAGCGACTTGAGGGTGCGTTGAGCGAGCATGCAGCGATTCTAGGGACGGGGTGCTCTCACCACAGGTAAAGGTTGGAAAAGCCCCGGTGGGGCAAAAGCCCCGGTGGGGCAAAAGCCCCGGCGGCGTGGCAACGCGCCGCCGGGGAATCAGAGAGCGAAAGGGTCGATCAGTCTGCTTGCTTGCGCAGGAACGCAGGGATCTCGATTTCCTCCATGCCGTTGCTGGCCAACGCATCCACCCGGGCTGCGGCCTGGGTGCGGTTGGTGCGCCACACGCTGGGCACCGCATAGTCCTGGCTGGTGCCCATGGCCGGGCCGCCCTGCGGCTGTACCGGCGTGTTCAGCACCGGCAGGTTGTCGGTGCCGGTGCGCTGCATGACGTGGTTCTGCACCACGCTGATCGGCGTGCTGGCACGGCGCGCCGGGGCCAGGCCGGTGGCGATGACGGTGACGCGCAGCTTGTCGCCCAGGCTCTCGTCGTAGGCGGTGCCGAAGATCACGTGGGCATCTTCCGCGGCGTAGCGGCGAATGGTGGTCATGGCGTTGCGGCTCTCGGCCAGCTTGAAGGTGGCCTTGCTGGCCGCGATCAGCACCAGCACACCGCGCGCGCCCGACAGGTCGATGCCTTCGAGCAGCGGGCAGGCCACGGCCAGCTCGGCCGCCTTGGTGGCGCGATCCGGGCCGCTGGCCAGCGCGGTGCCCATCATGGCCTTGCCAGGCTCGCTCATCACGGTCTTGACGTCTTCGAAGTCGACGTTCACCAAGCCCGGGATGTGGATGATGTCGCTGATGCCGCCCACGGCGTTCTTCAGCACGTCGTTGGCTTCGGCGAAGGCCAGCTCCTGCGTGACGTCGTCACCCATCACTTCGAGCAGCTTCTCGTTCAGCACCACGATCAGGCTGTCGACGTTCT
>JBDTQF010000217.1:0-6917 GCA_039932275.1 Burkholderiales bacterium | reverse complement strand
ACCCCTTGCACCCCATGCAAGTGCGCTACCAGGCTGCGCTACGCCCCGACTGAGCGTACAAGTATATGCGCAACGTCGCCCTTCAGGGAAGTAGCAGCAGCTCCTTGATGGCCAACAGCTCTGCTCGCAGCACGGCCATGCTGACCGGGTCATCGAGGAGCGCATGGAGGGCAGCAGCCGCCGTGTCATCTAGTGCACCGGCCGCAGGTCGCTCATCCGATGAGCCATGCGGATCTGCGCTGAAAGCATCGGCAGATGCCTCAGGCGCGATCTGCAGGGCCGCGGTATTCAACTCGGCGAGGCGGTTGCGCGCCCCGCTGATGGTGAAGCCCTTGTCGTAGAGCAGGTCGCGAATGCGCCGGATCAACAGCACTTCATGGTGCTGGTAATACCGCCGGTTGCCGCGGCGCTTCATGGGCCGGAGCTGGGTGAACTCCTGCTCCCAGTACCTCAGCACATAGGGCTTCACGCCGCAAAGCTCGCTCACTTCACCGATCGTGAAGTAGCGCTTTGCCGGAATATCTGGAAGTGCATTTCCCATTGCAAATCAATGGTCTTTTATGTAAATCTAGACTTTACTCGAAGTCACCCGTCGGCGGCAGATCTCCTTGCACCACTGCCTTGAGTTTGTGGCTGGCGTGAAAGGTCACCACATTGCGGGCCCGGATCGGGATCAGCTCGCCGGTGCGAGGGTTGCGTCCGGGCCGCGGCGCCTTGCGACGCACCTGGAAGTTGCCGAAGCCCGACAGCTTGGCGTCTTCCCCCCGCACAACACAGTCGTGGATGAACTCGAAGAAGGCTTCGACCATGTCCTTGGACTCGCGCTTGTTCAGGCCCAGGCGCTCGAACAGCAGCTCGGCCAGCTCGGCCTTCGTCAGTGTCGGCGTCTCGATGGAAGGAAGGAAGACACGTTCCATATCGTCTTTTTGGTCGGGCTCTCTGGTCAGGTTCGGGGTCAGGACTTGGACTACGCGCCCCGCAGGCGAGCGCCGAACTGTTTGTTGACGGCACCCACCACCGCTTGGATCGCCTCGTCGCTGCGCGCGTCGGTCAACGGCGCAGACGGGTCCAGCAGTTCCAGCCGCACGGCCACACTGTGTTCGCCGAGAGCCATGCCCGATTGGGCCTGGCTGGGGCGGTAGACGTCGAACAGCTGCGCCTGTCGCACCAGACCGCCGGTGGGTGCCGCCAGGACGCAGTCGATCAGTGCATCGTGGCTGACAGCATCGCCGACGATCAACGCCAGGTCGCGCGTCACGCCCTGTTGTCTCGCCACCGGCGCGTAAGCTGGGAATGGCCGGCACAGCAGAGCCGGCAACTCGAGCTCGAAGAGTACCGGCGCCTGCGGCAGTTCATAGGCCTGCCGCCAGCGCGGATGCAGCTCGCCGACGTAACCGATCGCCACGCCATCCAGCAACACCTGGGCGCAGCGGCCAGGATGCAATGCAGGATGTTCCGCCGGCACGAAACGCGCCGTCTGAGGCGCCAGCAGCGCCTCGACATCGCCCTTGACGTCGAAGAAGTCCGCGGCCCTTTCGGGCGCCCCCCACTGCAGGGTATCCACCGAGCCATAAGCCAGCCCCGCCAGCCGCTGCGGCTGGGCGATGCCGGCTACCGACTGTTCGCTGTCGCCCACGCTGGCATCGCGCCGGAACACCCGGCCGAGTTCGAACACCCGCACCCGGCCAGCGCGCCGCGCCAGGTTGTGCTTGAGCACCTGCACCAGGCCGCCGATCAGGCTGGAACGCATCACCGCCAGTGGCGCAGCAATCGGATTGAGCAGGCGGATCGGGTCATCGTTGCCGGCCAGCTCGTGCTCCCAGCGTGCCTCCACGAAGCTGAAGTTGATGGTCTCCTGATAGTCCAACGCCGCCACGGCATGCCGCACGGCGTGCGGACTGCGTTGGGTCTCGATCCGGGTGCGAGCCACGACGGGCGCTCGGGGCGGCGTCAATGGCAACTGGTCGAAGCCAATGACGCGGATCACCTCTTCGATCAGGTCCTCCTCGATCGCCAGATCAAAGCGCCAGCTGGGCGGGGTCACCAGCAAGCGCCCGGGCTCCTCGTCCACGTCGAGGCCGAGGCGGCGCAACACCGTCGCGCACTGGGCCCGCGACACCGGCATACCGATCACTTTGGCAGCCCGTTCGATGCGCAGCGTCACGGGCCGGCGCTCAGGCAAACGCGTGGTCTGGTCATCCACCGGGCCCGGCTCGCCGCCGCAGATGGCCAGGATCAACGCAGTGATGCGCTCGATGTGTGCCACCGTCTGCGCCGGGTCCACACCGCGTTCGAAGCGATGCCCTGCATCGGTCGAGAAGTTGAAACGACGCGAGCGCCCAGCCACCGCCTCGGGCCACCAGAACGCAGCTTCGACGTAAACGTTGCGGGTGTCGTCGGACACCGCCGTGGCCTGGCCGCCCATGATGCCGGCGAGTGATTCGACCGCCAGCGCATCGGCGATAACGCCCACCTGTTCATCCAGAGCGATGGTGTTGCCGTTGAGCAGCTCCAGCGTTTCACCGGCCCGGCCCCAGCGCACCGTCAACCCGCCATGGATCTTGTCGAGGTCGAAGATGTGCGTCGGACGCCCCAACTCAAACATCACGTAGTTCGAGATGTCGACCAGCGCGTTCACCGGGCGCTGCCCGCAGCGGGCCAGCCGCTCCACCATCCAGGCCGGCGTCTTCGCCGCGGGGTTGATGTTGCGGATCACCCGGCCCGAGAAGCGGCCGCACAGGTCCGGCGCGTCAATGGACACCGGCAGCCGCTGATCATGCTGCGGCGCCAGGGGCTCGATGTCAGGCGCCCGCAATGGCGCACCGGTCAGTGCCGCCACCTCGCGGGCGATGCCGAAGACGCTGAGGCAGTGGCCGAGGTTGGGCGTGAGCTTGAGCGTGAACAGCGTGTCATCGAGTCGCAGCACATCGCGCAGATCGGCGCCCAGCGGGGCATCGGCCGGCAGCTCCAGCAGGCCACCTTGATCGTCGGCCAGCTGCAGCTCCTTGGCCGAACACAGCATGCCGAAGCTCTCGACCCCGCGCAGCTTGCCCACCTTGATGGCAAAGGCCTTGCCGTCCTCGCCCGGCGGCAGCGCCGCACCCACCATGGCCAGCGGCACGCGGATGCCCGGGCGCGCGTTCGGTGCGCCGCAGACGATCTGCAGCGGCCCGGCGGCGCTGTGCACTCCCGCGTCCACCTTGCACACGCGCAGGCGATCGGCATTGGGGTGCGGTACGGCCTCGATGATCTCGGCCACGACGATGCCGCTGAACGCCGGGGCCACCGGCCGTAGCTCCTCGACCTCCATGCCCGACATGGTCAGCAGATCGGCGAGGGCCTGGGTGTTCAGATCCGGGTTGCAGAACTCCCGCAACCACGACTCAGGAAATTGCATGCTCGAACCTTCGTGCGTCGTTCAATGCTGAACCGACAAAGAACTGGTGAGACGGATGGACTGATTGGTAACGCGCTCAGCGTCACCGGAACTGGCTCAAGAACCGCAGATCGCCGTCGAAGAACAGCCGCAGGTCGTTCACGCCGTAGCGCAGCATGGTGAGGCGGTCCGGGCCCATACCGAAGGCGAAGCCGATGTAGCGCTCCGGGTCGAGCCCGTAATTGCGCACCACGTTCGGATGCACCTGGCCCGAGCCGGCCACTTCCAGCCAACGGCCCTTCAGCGGACCACTGGGGAAGGCAATGTCCACTTCGGCCGAGGGTTCGGTGAACGGGAAGAACGAGGGCCGGAAGCGCAGCTCCAGGTCGTCGGTTTCGAAAAAGGTGCGAAAGAAATCGGTGAAGACGACCTTCAGATCCTTGAAGCTGACGTTCTCGCCGATCCACAGGCCTTCGCACTGGTGGAACATCGGCGAATGCGTCGCATCGCTGTCGACCCGGAAGGTGCGGCCAGGTGCGATCACGCGGATCTCGGGCATCGGGTCCACGCCACGATGCTTGGCGGCATGGGCACGCGAATACCGCACCTGCATTGGCGAGGTGTGCGGGCGCAAGTTCAGCGGCCGGCCTTCGGCGTCGTTGATGTCGACATAGAAGGTGTCCTGCATCGAGCGCGCAGGGTGGTTCTCGGGGTTGTTCAACGCGGTGAAGCTATACCAGTCGGTCTCGATTTCGGGGCCATCGGCCACATCGAAGCCCATTGAGCCGAAGATCTGTTCGATGCGCTCCATCGTGCGCGAGACCGGGTGCAAGCCGCCCGTACCGCGGCGCCGACCCGGCAGGCTCACATCGAGCGCCTGCGCGCGCAGCTGGGCGGCCAGCTCGGCGTCGGCCAAACCCCGCCGACGCTCGTTCAGGGCGATCTCGATGCGCTGCTTGGTGGCATTGATCGCCGCCCCGCGGGTTTTCTTCTCTTCAGGCGACAAGGCGCCCATGCCCTTGAGCAACTCGGTAAGCTGCCCGGCCTTGCCGAGGTAGCGCGCCTTGGCATCTTCCAACTGAGCGGGCGAGCCGGTGGCGCCGAAATCCTGCAACGCGGCTTGGACCAACTGATCGAGATCGTTCATCGAGACGGTTCGGTAAAACAGGAGGGACGAAAAGGGCAAAAAAAAGGCCGAACAGCTGCCCGGCCTTTCCTGCTTGTGCACACCGTCAGCCGAGGAGCCGGCAGTGCGTTCAAACTCACGCTCAGGCGAGCTGGGCCTTCACCTTGTCGACGATGCTGCCAAAGGCAGCCGGGTCGTTGACGGCGAGGTCAGCCAGCACCTTGCGGTCCACCTCGATGGCCGCCTTCTTCAGGCCGGCCATGAACTTGCTGTAGGTCAGGCCGAGCGAACGCGAAGCGGCGTTGATACGAGCGATCCACAGGCGGCGGAATACGCGCTTGCGGTTGCGGCGGTCGCGGTAGGCATATTGCCCAGCCTTCATCACCGCCTGTTTGGCGATGCGATAGACGTTTTTACGACGACCACGGTAGCCCTTGGCCAGGGCCAGGATCTTTTTGTGACGAGCACGTGCGGTAACACCACGTTTGACGCGAGGCATGTGAGAACTCCTTCAGTCTTGGTGGATTACAGGCCGGAGAACGGCAGCATTTGCGCGATGTGACCCATATTGGTCTCATGCACACTCACCGAGCCGCGCAGCTGACGCTTGTTCTTCGTGGACTTCTTCGTCAGGATGTGGCGCTTGAACGCCTGACCGCGCTTGACGGTGCCACCCGGACGGACGCGAAAACGCTTTTTCGCGCTGCTCTTGGTCTTCATCTTGGGCATGACTGCTCCTAATGTTGTTCCCGTGAGGCGCCGCGAACTGCTCGCGGTCTTGGGGGCCTACAGGCACTGTCGACGCGGCGGCGACCAAACCACCGCATCCGACCCTTTTGATGAGCTGCTCGCCAAGGGCAAGCCACTCATCGAAACTCACTTCACTTCTTCTTCTTCGGCCCAAGCACCATGATCATCTGGCGCCCTTCGAGCTTCGGCATGTGCTCCACCAGCGAGACATCCGTCAACTCGTCGCGCACCCGCTCCAGCAACCGCAGGCCGATTTCCTGGTGGGTGATTTCGCGTCCGCGGAATCGCAAGGTTACTTTCCCCTTGTCGCCCTCTTCCAGGAACCGCCGCAGGTTTCGCAGCTTGATCTGGTAGTCACCCTCGTCTGTGCCTGGCCGGAATTTCACTTCCTTCACGTCGATGACGTGCTGCTTGGCCTTGGCTTCGGCGGCCTTCTTCTGCTCCTGGTACTTGAACTTGCCGTAGTCCATCAGCCGGCACACAGGGGGCACGGCAGTGGCGGAAATTTCAACCAGATCGACATCATGTTCGGTCGAGAGACGAAGCGCCTCCTGGATGCTCACGACGCCCAAGGGCTCGTTTTCAAGCCCGTTCAAGCGGACCTCAGGCGCGAGAATCTCCCGGTTCAGCCGATGCTTGCGCTCCGCATTCGGCGTGCGACGGTCGAGAAAAGTAGCGATGGTGCGTATCCCCCAGGGCAATCAAGCCCGCTGATCAATCCAAGGTGGCGCCGACAAAGACAAACGACGCTGACCGAGACTCAAGTCTTGGCAGCGATTTCGCCTGCGATCTTCTCGGAGAAGGCCTGTAGGGCCATCACGCCGAGGTCGAGATTGCCCCGGGCGCGCACCGCGACGGCACCTGCAGCCTTCTCCTTGTCACCGACAACGAGAAGGTACGGCACCTTTTGCAACGAATGCTCGCGGATTTTATAGGTGATTTTTTCGTTCCGCAAATCGCAAACCACTCTAAGTCCTTGTTTTTGCAGCATCTCGACAACAGACCGTGCGAAGTCAGCCTGGCCATCGGTGATGTTGAGCACCACCACCTGTGTCGGCGCCAGCCAGACCGGCAGCGCGCCGGCGTGCTGCTCGATCAGGATGCCGATAAAACGCTCCAGGCTGCCGACGATGGCCCGGTGCAGCATGATGGGGCGGTGGCGGCCGCCATCCTCGCCGACGAACTCGGCATCCAACCGCTCTGGCATGTTTGGATCGACCTGGATGGTGCCGCACTGCCACGGCCGTCCCAGCGCATCCTTCAGCGTGTACTCGATCTTCGGGCCGTAGAAGGCGCCCTCGCCCGGCAGGTACTCGAAGTCGCAACCTGACGCCTTCAGACCTTCGGCCAATGCGGCCTCGGCGCGATCCCAGCTCTCCTCGGTGCCGATGCGCTTTTCAGGCCGCGTCGAGAGCTTGTAGAGGATGTCGGTGAAGCCGAAGTCCTTGTAGACCTTCTGCAGCAGCGTGGTGAAGGCAATCACCTCGGCCTGAATCTGGTCTTCGGTGCAGAAGATGTGGCCGTCGTCCTGCGTGAACGCGCGCACCCGCATGATGCCGTGCAGGCCGCCGGTGGGCTCGTTGCGGTGGCACTGGCCGAACTCGCCGAAACGCAGCGGCAGGTCGCGGTAGCTCTTGATGCCCTGCTTGAAGATCAGGATGTGGC
>JBDTQF010000216.1:0-6929 GCA_039932275.1 Burkholderiales bacterium | reverse complement strand
CCAGCGTGGCGGCCATCAGCAGGTTCTCGGTGCCGGTGACGGTGACCATGTCGGTGGTGATGCGCACGCCTTTCAACCGCGGCGCCTTGGCCAGGATGTAGCCATGCTCCACGCTGATTTGCGCGCCCATGGCCTGCAGGCCCTTGATGTGCTGGTCCACCGGCCGCGAGCCGATGGCGCAGCCGCCCGGCAGCGAGACGGTGGCTTCGCCCAGGCGGGCCAGCAGCGGCCCCAGCACCAGGATCGAAGCGCGCATGGTCTTCACGAGGTCGTACGGCGCCTCGGGCGAGGTCAACGTGCTGCTGTCGATCACCACCTGGTCGGTCTGCGTGGCGCTACGCTCGGCCTGCGCGCCCATGTTGCGCAGCACCTTCATCATGGTGTTGATGTCTTGCAGCGCCGGCACGTTGGCATAGGCCACCGGCTCGTCGGTAAGCAGCGCCGCGCACAGTTCGGGCAGCGCAGCATTCTTGGCGCCGGAGATCTTGATCTCGCCAGCAAGGCGCTGGCCGCCGCGGATCAGGAGTTTGTCCATCGTGGGGCTGTTGAGCCCACGGCGCGCTGCTGGGAAGGTGCGCACACAACCGTCACAGGACCGATTGGCGCCACCCGCAGCGCCCGGCCGCAGGGAAGGTTCAGGGGTGGTGGTGAGGAGCCGCAGTGGCGCTGGCCGCCTGCTGCCCGGCCTGCTGCCATTCGGCCGGGGTCAGCGTCTTCATCGACAGCGCGTGGATTTCGACACGCATTTTATCGCCCAAGGCGGCATAGACCCGCTGATGGCGCTTGATGCGGCTGAGCCCGTCGAACTCGGCCGCGACGATGGTGGCGAAGAAATGCTCACCATCACCTTCAACTGCCAGATGCTCGCAGGGCAGCCCGGCGGCGATGAGGTCTTGAACTTGGGCGGGGGTCGGAAGGGCCATGGTGGCGAGATTCTAGAAGCTGCGGCGCGGGCAGGCGCCGCGCTCGATCATTGGCGCAGCTTGTAGCCACTGGCCAGCAGCCGCAGCGTCACGCCGGCCACCACCACGAAGCTGATGCCCACCACGGCCAGGCTGGTCCACGGCGAGACATCGCTGACGCCGAAGAAGCCGCGCCGGAAGCCGTCGATCATGTAGAAAAACGGGTTCAGCCGGCTCACCGCCTGCCAGAACGCCGGCAGCGAGTGGATCGAATAGAACACCCCGGCCAGGAAGGTCATGGGCATGATCAGGAAGTTCTGGAACGCCGCCATCTGGTCGAACTTCTCGGCCCACAGGCCGGCAATCAGCCCCAGCGAGCCCAGCATCGCCGCGCCCAGCACCGCGAACACCAGCGCCCACCAGGGTTCGGCCATCGACGGCAGCACGAACAGCGAGGTGACGATGAACACGCCCAGCCCCACCACCAGCCCACGCACCATGGCCGCGCCCACATAAGCCGTGAACCAGGCCCAGTGCGACAACGGCGTCACCAGCACGAACACCAGGTTGCCGGTGACCTTGCTCTGGATCAGCGACGACGAGGTGTTGGCAAAGGCGTTCTGCAGCACGCTCATCATCACCAGCCCGGGGATCAGGAAGGCGGTGTACGGCACCGACTGGTAGACCTGCACATGGTCTTCGAGCACATGGCCGAAGATCAGCAGGTACAGCACCGCCGTCATCACCGGCGCAGCAACGGTCTGGAAGCTCACCTTCCAGAAACGCAGCACTTCCTTGTACAGCAGGGCTTGCCAGCCGGTCATGTGAGCCCCTCGCTAGCGGAGTACCGCACGCGATCCCCGGGACCGTGAGGGCCCGCTGCGCGATCCTTGGGGATGTCGCCCGACTTGGGGCGGCCCGGCGTCGGGCTCATGCTTCTGCACCCATGATTTCCAGGAACACGTCTTCAAGGTCTGCCCGGCCAATTTCAAGATCTTCGACCTTCACACCCGCAGCCCGCAGCGTGGACAGGATGCCTTCCACCTCCGTCGCGTCGTGTGCCTTGATCTGCGCGATGCGCCCGGTCACGCGCGCCTGCGCGGCCAGTGTGGCCGGCAGCGGCTGGTCGGTCTTGAAGCGCAGCATGGTGCTGGCGGTGCCGGCCAGCAGGTTGGAGGTGCGGTCCAGCGCCACCACCCGGCCATGCTTGAGCATCGCGATGCGCTGGCACAGCGCCTCGGCCTCTTCCAGGTAGTGGGTGGTCAGCAGCACCGTGTGGCCCTGCTCCTTGTTGAGCCGGGCGATGAACTGCCACAGGGTCTGGCGCAGTTCCACATCCACACCCGCGGTGGGCTCGTCGAGCACGATCACCGGCGGGCGGTGCACCAGCGCCTGCGCCACCAGCACCCGGCGCTTCATGCCGCCGGAGAGCTGGCGCATGTTGGCACCGGCCTTGTCGGCCAAGCCCAGGCTGCTCAGCAGCTCGTCGATCCAGGTGTCGTTGTTCTTCACGCCGAAGTAGCCGCTTTGCAGACGCAGCGCCTCGCGCACGGTGAAGAAGGGGTCGAACACCAGCTCCTGCGGCACGATGCCCAGGGCCCGGCGCGCCGCGGCGAAGTCATTCACCACGTCGTGACCCAACACCGTCACCTGCCCGCCGCTGGCCCGCGCCAGGCCGGCCAGGATGCTGATCAAGGTGGTCTTGCCCGCGCCGTTGGGCCCCAGCAGGCCAAAGAACTCGCCTGGCTGGATGTCGAAGCTGACGTCGTTCAACGCGTTGACTTCACCGCGGGCACTGCGAAAGGTCTTGCTGACGTGCTGGAAGGAAATCGCTGGCTGCATGGCGGGGCGGATTGTAGGCAGCCCACCGTTTTGGTGCTGACGGGTGATAGATTTCGAACACCCTGAGAAGACGCCGGGCCGCCCCAAGTTTTCTCGCCCCCTCGGGGGGACCTGGCGCGAAGCGACAGGTCTGGGGGTACTCTCATCCGCCCGCCATGCCCGACGCCCTCCCGCCGCGCCACAAGGCCCCGCGCCGCACCGCGCAGCGCATCCTCGACATGGCGCTGGTGCTGTTCAACCGCTATGGCGAGCCGGAGGTGTCGACCCAGCGGCTGGCCGCCGCGCTGCACATCAGCCCCGGCAAGCTGCACTACCACTACCCGGCCAAGGCGCTGCTGGTGGAGGCGCTGTTCGACCACTACCTGGCGGCACAAACGGCGCTGGTCGGACAGGCCCCGCAGGTGCACGACCCCACCACCCTGCATGCCTGGCTGCGCGAGCTGGTGGCGCTGGCCTGGGACTACCGCTTCCTGCAGCGCGACCAGAACGAGCTGCTGACCCGCAACCACCGGCTCGAAACCCAGTGGCCTGCTGCCACCCAGGCGCTTGAACATGCCCTGCACGACACCCTGGTTCGATTGGCGCTGCCGGCCGACCCCGCGCAGCGCCCGGCGCTGCTGGCAACGCTGACGCTGCTGTTGGGCCAATGGCTCAGCCGCGACTTCCTATTGGACCCGCGCCATGCCCTCGACGACGACCAACTCGATGCCGCCGAGGCCCGCGTGCTGGGGCAGTTGCAAGGGCTGCTGGCGCTGGCGGGCGCGCTGCCGCCACCACCGCCGCCCACCTGATCAAGCCTTCAGGAACTCCATCCGCGCACCCAGCCAGCGGGTCACATGGGCCTGCGCCGCGGCCGGCGCGCGCTCCAGCAGCAACGGCGCCACGCGCCGTGCCTGCGCCAGCAGCGGCGCGTCCTCGGCCAGGTCGGCAAAACGCAGCAGCGCATCGCCGCTTTGGCGCGCGCCCATGAACTCGCCGGGGCCGCGGATCTCCAGGTCGCGGCGGGCGATCTCGAAGCCGTCGCTGGTCTCGGCCATGGCACGCAGCCGGTCCTTGCCGGTGGCTGAGAGCGGCCCGCTGTACAGCAGCACGCACACGCTGGCCGCCGCGCCACGCCCCACCCGGCCGCGCAGCTGGTGCAACTGGCTCAGACCAAAACGCTCGGCGTGCTCGATCACCATCAGGCTGGCATTGGGCACGTCCACACCCACCTCGATCACGGTGGTCGACACCAGCAGCGGCATCTGTCCGTCGGTGAACAGCGACATCACAGCCGCCTTCTCGGCCGCCGGCATGCGGCCATGCAGCAGGCCGACCAGGCGGCCGGGCAACGCGGCTGAGAGCTGCTGATGCGTCTCGGTGGCGTTGCGCAGGTCGAGCGTCTCGCTTTCTTCGATCAACGGGCAGACCCAGTACACCTGCCGGCCCTGCGCAATCTCGTCGCGGATGCGCTCGACCACCTCGGCCCGGCGGTGCTCGGCGAACACCTTGGTCAGCACTGGCGTGCGCCCAGGCGGCAGCTCGTCGAGCGTGCTCACGTCGAGGTCGGCGAAGTAGCTCATCGCGAGCGTGCGGGGTATCGGCGTGGCGCTCATCATGAGCAGATGAGGCTCCAGTCTGATGGGCCCCGCCTGCTCCACCAGCTTGCGGCGCAGCGCCAGCCGCTGCGCCACACCGAAGCGGTGCTGCTCGTCGATGATGGCCAGGCCGAGGCGGGCGAAGTGCACATCATCCTGGATCACCGCATGGGTGCCGACCACCAGCATGGCCTCGCCCGAGGCGACCCGCGCCAGCATCTCCGCCCGCGCCTTGCCCTTGCGGCTGCCGGTGAGCCACGCAACGCCGATGTTCAGCGGCGCCAACCATTGCACCAATTTGCGGAAGTGCTGCTCGGCCAGGATCTCGGTGGGCGCCATCAGCGCGCACTGCCAGCCGGCGTCGATGGCCACCGTGGCCGCCAGCGCGGCCACCACCGTCTTGCCCGAACCGACGTCGCCCTGCAGCAGGCGGTGCATCGGCTGCGGCCGGGCCAGGTCGGCGGCGATCTCAGCGCTGACGCGCTGCTGTGCGCCGGTCAACGCAAAGGGCAACGCGGCCAGCAGCCGCTGCGGCAAGCCTTGGGCGTCTGAGGAGCAGAGCACCGGCGCCTGCAGCCGCGCGCGCTCGCGCTGCGCCGCCAGCTGCGACAACTGCTGCGCCAGCAGCTCCTCGAACTTCAACCGCTGCCAGGCCGGATGGCTGTGGTCCTCCAGGCTCATCAACCCGGCCGAGGGCGGCGGGTGGTGCAACACGTCCAGTGCCTCGCGCAGCGTGGGCAGCTCGGCCGGCACGGTGCCGGGCGGCAGCACCTCGTCCAGCGGCGCGCGGCCCAGCGCCGAGGCGATGGCCTTGCGCAGGTAGGCCTGCGGCAACTGGGCCGAGGTCGGGTACACCGGCGTCAGCGCGCTGGCCAGCGGCGTAGCGTCGTCCACCGCCTTGAACTGCGGATGCACCATCTCGCGGCCGAAGAAGCCCACCCGCAGCTCACCGCGCACCCGCACCCGCGCGTCCGGCGCGAAGGTCTTCTGGTGCGAGGGGTAGAAGTGCAGGAAGCGCAGCACCAACACCTGCGGCCGGCCCGGCGCATCGCCGGGGGGTTGCTCCTGCAACCGCACCACCAGCTGGCGGCGTGGCCGCTGCTCGATGCGGCAGTCCTGCACCAGGCCTTCGATCTGCACCGTCTGGCCTTCGTACGCAGCGGCCAGCGGTGTCAGGCGGGTCTCGTCCTCGTAGCGCAGCGGCAGGTGCAGCGCGAGGTCGATGTCGCGCCGCAGGCCCAGCTTTTCCATGGCCTTCTGCGGGGCGGACTTCTGGGCCGGCTTCTTCGCTGCAGCGCCCTCACCCGCGGCCGCGTCGTCATGGCGTGCAGCGTCGGGGGAGGTGGCGGCGGGCATGGAACAATTCTGCCCCTCCTCGCGCCTTCTTCGCGCCTTCATCCTCACAGGCCGGTCCAGCCTGCTGCCATGACCTCGTCTCCCACCTCCTCCGACTTGCATCGCTTCACGCTGAGCGACTTCGATTTCGACCTGCCCCCCGAGCTGATCGCGCAACATCCGGCGGCCGAGCGCAGCGCCTCCCGGCTGCTCGACGGCACTGGCGCGCAGCCGGTGGACCGCGTGTTCCGCGACCTGCCCACGCTGCTGCAGGCCGGCGACCTGCTGGTGTTCAACGACACCCAGGTGATCAAGGCCCGGCTGTACGGTCGCAAGGCCAGCGGCGGTGCGGTGGAGGCGCTGGTCGAACGGGTGCTGCCCGGGCCCGGCCACGAGGTCTGGATGCATCTGCGCGCCAGCAAGTCGCCGCGCGCCGGCTCGACAGTGACCTTCGCTGCGGCCGACGGCGCCGAGTTCAGCGCCGAGGTGCTGGGCCGCTGCGGACCCGACGACGCGCTGTTTCACCTACGCCTGCCCGCCGAGCCGCTGGCGCTGCTCGATCGCCACGGCCATGTGCCGCTGCCTCCCTACATCACGCATGCGGACGATGCCGACGACGCCCGCCGCTACCAGACCGTGTTCGCCCGCCGCCCCGGCGCGGTGGCCGCACCCACCGCGGCGCTGCATTTCGACGAGCCGGTGCTGGCCGCGCTGCACGAGCGCGGCGTGCACACTGCCAGCGTGACGCTGCACGTGGGCGCCGGCACATTTCAACCAGTGCGCGTGGAGCGCCTGGAAGACCACAAGATGCACCGCGAATGGTTTGAGGTGCCCACGGCCACGGTGCAGGCCGTCAGCACGGCCCGCGCCGCCGGCCGCCGCGTGATGGCGGTGGGCACCACCACGCTGCGCGCGCTCGAATCCGCCTCGCGCAGCGGCCAGTTGATGGCCGGCGCGCAGGAGACCGAGCTGTTCATCACCCCCGGTTTCAACTTCCACGTGGTCGACCGGCTGCTGACCAACTTCCACCTGCCGCGCAGCACGCTGCTGATGTTGATCAGCGCCTTCGCCGGCCATGCCCACGTGCAGGCGCTCTATGCGCATGCCATCGCGCAGCGCTACCGATTCTTCAGCTACGGCGACGCGATGCTGTTGGACCGCACGAGTGAGTGAACGACAAGGCGTCGGGGGCCCTCCGACGTAGGTAAAGGAGGAGCCTGCTGCTCGCAGGGCAGCAGGCAGCGCTCGACGCGCTCCGCCCCGGGGTGACCGC
>JBDTQF010000215.1:0-6957 GCA_039932275.1 Burkholderiales bacterium | reverse complement strand
TGATGGTGCGCGACTTCCAGCGCGTGATCGGCGACGAATGCCTGGTGCAGATGCCCGAGATGGCGGGCCGCCAGCCCGATGCGGTGATTGCCTGCGTGGGCGGTGGCAGCAACGCGATGGGCATCTTCTACCCCTACATCCCGCATGAGAAGACGCGGCTGATCGGTGTGGAAGCGGCCGGCCAGGGCCTGGAGAGCGGCAAGCACGCCGCCTCGCTGCAGGCCGGCTTTCCGGGTGTGCTGCATGGCAACCGCACCTATGTGCTGCAAGACGAGAACGGCCAGATCACCGAGACCCATTCGATCTCGGCCGGGCTCGACTACCCCGGCGTCGGCCCCGAGCACGCGTACCTGAAGGACATCGGCCGGGCCGAATACGTGGGCATCACCGACGAAGAAGCGCTGGCCGCCTTCCACTACCTGTGTCGCACCGAGGGCATCATCCCGGCGCTGGAGTCCAGCCATGCCATCGCCTACGCGATGAAGCTGGCCAAGACCATGCGGCCCGACCAGCACATCCTGGTCAATCTGTCCGGCCGGGGCGACAAGGACATCGGCACGGTGGCCGACCTCTCGGGCGCCAGCTTCTACTGCCGGCCGTCCTGCCAGGGGCAGAGCGTGAAGGGCGGCGAATCCCCTATCACGCTGACCGGAGGTGCACGATGAGCCGCATTGCCGTCACCTTCGAGGCCCTGCGCCGCAGCGGCCGCAAGGCGCTGATTCCGTACGTCACGGCGGGCGACCCGTATGCCGATGTCACCGTTGAGCTGATGCACGGCCTGGCGAAGGTGGGTGCCGACGTCATCGAACTCGGCGTGCCGTTCTCCGACCCGATGGCCGATGGGCCCGTCATCCAGCATGCCAGCGAGCGTGCGCTGGCCAAGGGCATCGGCTTGCGCCACGTGCTGGCGATGGTGCGCGGCTTTCGCGAGACCGATAACACCACGCCGGTGGTGCTGATGGGCTATGCCAACCCGGTGGAACGCTACGGCGCCGACCGCTTCGTGCTGGATGCGGCTGCAGCGGGCGTGGACGGCGTGTTGATCGTCGACTACCCGCCGCAGGAATGCGAAGCCTTCGCGGCACAGCTGCAGGCTGCCGGCATGGACCCGATCTTCCTGCTCGCGCCTACCTCCACCGAAGCCCGCATGGCCGCCGTCGGCCGGGTGGCCAGTGGCTATGTCTACTACGTGTCGCTCAAAGGCGTGACGGGCGCGGGCCACCTGGATGTCGAGGCGGTCGCCACCATGGTGCCGCGCATCAAGGCCCATGTGCCGTTGCCGGTGGGCGTGGGTTTCGGCATCCGTGATGCCGCCAGCGCCGTGGCCGTGGCCCGGGTATCGGATGCCGTGGTGATCGGTTCCCGTATCATCCAGCTCATCGAAAATGAGCCGCGCGATCGCGTGGTGCCAGTGGCCAGCGCCTTCCTGCACGAGATCCGTGCCGCGCTCGACACGCTAGTCGAAGGAGTAAACGCATGAGTTGGCTCGACAAGCTCCTGCCCGCCAAGATCCAGCAGACCGACCCGAGCGAACGCCGGGCGATGCCGGAAGGGCTGTGGGTCAAGTGCCCGGCCTGCGAGACCGTGCTGTACAAGGCCGATCTGGAGCAGAACGTTAACGTCTGCCCGAAGTGCAACCATCACCACCGCATCGGCGCGCGCGCACGGCTCGATGCCTTCCTCGACGGCGAAGGCCGCTACGAGATCGGCCAGGAGGTGATGCCGATCGATGCGCTGAAGTTCAAGGACAACCGCAAGTACCCCGATCGGCTCAAAGAGGCGCTGGAGGCCACCGGCGAGACCGATGCGCTGGTGGTGATGGGTGGCGCGGTGATGAGTATGCCGCTGGTGGTGGCCTGCTTTGAATTCGAGTTCATGGGCGGTTCGATGGGTTCGGTGGTGGGCGAGCGCTTCGTGCGCGGCGTCGAGGCGGCGATGGAGCAGAAGGTGCCGTTCATCTGCTTCACCGCCACCGGCGGTGCGCGCATGCAAGAAGGTCTGCTGTCGCTGATGCAGATGGCCAAGACCAACGGCGCGCTCAGCCGCCTGGCCAAGGCTCGGCTGCCTTACATCAGTGTGTTGACCGACCCGACGATGGGCGGTGTCTCGGCCAGCTTCGCCTTCGTCGGCGACGTGGTGATCGCCGAGCCCAAGGCGCTGATCGGCTTTGCCGGGCCGCGTGTGATCGAGAACACCGTGCGCGAGAAGCTGCCCGAAGGCTTCCAGCGCGCCGAGTTCCTGCTCGAGAAGGGTGCGCTTGACATGATCGTCGACCGCCGCGAACTGCGCTCGACCGTGGCCCGCGCCCTGGCCATGCTGCAGCGCCAGAGCGCTGACGCGGTGGCCTGAGCCGCGTCTTTCGCGACACAACCGGGGCGCCGCAAGGCGCCTCTTTTTCTTTGCTGATTCCCCGCTCTCATGTCGCAACCTGAACCGACGCTTCCTCGCACGCTGGACGATTGGCTGGCGCACTGTGAGCGCCTGCATGGCCAGACCATCGTGCTCGGTCTGGAACGTGTGGCCACGGTGCGCGACGCGTTGGGGCTGGGCTTCGGCGAAGCGCTGGTGTTCACAGTGGCCGGCACCAACGGCAAGGGTTCAACCTGCGCGATGCTCGAATCCATCTTGCTGCAGGCCGGCTACCGCGTCGGCGTGTACAGCTCGCCGCACCTGGTTCACTTTGAAGAACGGTTGAGGCTGATGGGCCAGGTGGTCGAGGCACAGACCCTGCTGCCGCATTTCGAGGCGGTGGAAGCAGCGCGCGGTGACACCCCGCTGACCTACTTCGAGTTCACCACGCTGGCGCTGATGCACTGCTTGAGCCAGCAGGGCCTCGATGCCGTGGTGCTGGAAGTGGGCCTGGGTGGCCGGCTGGATGCGGTCAATGCCATCGATACCGATTGCGCCATCGTCACCAGCATCGACCTGGACCACCAGGAGTTCCTGGGCAACGACCGCGAGAGCATCGGCTTTGAAAAGGCCGGCATCTTCCGCGCCGGCCGGCCGGCCATCGTTGGCGACCCGGTGCCGCCCGCCAGCGTGCTGGCGCATGCGCAGGCGATCGGCGCCGAACTGTGGCGGCTTGGCACGGATTTCAACTTCCAGGGCGACCGTCAGCAGTGGGGCTGGTCCGGCCGGGGCCGGCGCATCAGCGCGCTGGCGTATCCGGCGCTGCGGGGCGCTAACCAGTTGCTCAATGCGGCGGCGGTGCTGGCGGCGTTGGAGGCGGTGCGCGAGCGCCTGCCGGTGCCAATGCAGGCGGTGCGCAGCGGGCTGGCCTTCGTCGAGCTGCCGGGGCGCTTCCAGATCGTGCCTGGGCAGCCGGCACTGGTGCTCGACGTGGCGCACAACCCGCACGCGGCGGCGGCCTTGGCGCTCAACCTCGACCAGATGGGGTTTTTCCCGCGCACCCATGCCGTGTTCGGTGCGATGGCCGACAAAGACCTGCACGGGCTGCTCAAACCGCTGCTGAACCTGGTCGACGACTGGTACTGCTGCGACCTGCCCACACCGCGTGCGGCCACCGCCGCCAGCCTGGCCATGCAGATCGCCACGGCCCTGCCGCAGGCGCGCGCCACCCCCCATGCTGACCCGGCTTCGGCACTCGATGCCGCACTGGCTGCAGCAGACCCCGCTGATAGAATTCTGGTCTTCGGCTCGTTCTACACCGTGGGTGGGGTTCTGCAGCGAGGGTTGCCGCGTTTGCAGGCCGAGCATGCAGGCTCTTCAGCGGCCCCGCCGGGGCAAGCTACACCTTGATCCTCATGCGCATGGGGTGTCATTGACGGCCGTGTGCGGGCTGCCGTCGCCACTTCCTCCGCCTCACATCCATGGGTTTGCTTTCCTTCCTGAAGCGTCAGTCGCCAGCCGACGGGGCCACCGCCGCGGCGGTGCCCGACAGCACCAGCCCCGAGGCCATCCGCACCCGCGCCCGCCGCCGCCTGATCGGTTCGGCGGTGTTGGTGGTGCTGGCGGTGGTGCTGCTGCCGATGGTGTTTGAAAGCAGGCCGCGGCCCTTGCCGGTGGACATCCCGATCGAGATCCCGAAACGCGATGCCGCTGCGCCGGTGGCTGTGCCACCGCCGCGCAACCCCACCGTGGCCGCGGCAGACCCGCCTGAGGCGCCGGCGCCCACCGGCAACACCACGCCACAGGCCGCATCGCCGGCAGCGCCGGTGGTGATCGCGGCGGCTGAGCCGGCCTCGGCGCCGCCTGCACCCAAGGCCGAACCCAAACCCGACGCCAAGCCGGCGGCGAAGGACAAGCCCAAACCCGAACCGAAGGCCGTGAGCAAGCCGGAGCCCAAGCCGTCTGCCGAGCGCAAGCCTGAAGCCGCCAAACCCCGCGCCGCTGAAACAGCCCAGGCGGGCGGCCACAAGGAAGATGCTGCACGGGCGCTGGCCATGCTCGATGGCAAGGCCGCCAGCAAGTCGGCCGAGGCGCCGACCCGTTTTGTTGTGCAGGTCGGAGCTTTCGAGCAGGCCTCCGCAGCCCGCAACGTGCGGCAACGGGTCGAGAAGCTGGGCCTGCACACCTTCCAACAGGAACTGGTGACACCGCAGGGCAAGCGCATCCGGGTGCGGCTGGGGCCCTATTCGAGCCGGGAAGAGGCTGAGAAAGCCCTGACGAAGCTGCGTGCCAGCGGCATCAATGCCGGCATCCTGCCGCTTTGATGCGGCACCCTGGCAGCAAGCCACACGATGGATTCCCTGAGCTGGCTCGATGCCGTGGTGCTGGGGCTGCTGGCGCTGTCGGCCATCGTGGGGCTTTGGCGCGGCGTGGTATACGAGGTGCTGTCCCTGGCCGGCTGGTTGATTGCCTGGTTGGCGGCCCAATATGCGGGCGAGGCCCTGGGAGCTGCGGTGCTCGGCAGCCACTGGCAGCCGGTGTGGCGCAACACACTGGGATGGGCCGGCGCATTCATTGCCGCGCTGGTGCTGTGGCGCTTGGTGACCTGGTTGTTGCAGCAACTGCTGCGGGCCTCGCCGCTGGCACCGGTGGACCGGGGTCTGGGCGGTGTGTTCGGTGTGCTGCGAGGAGTGGTGATGGTGTTGGCGATGGTGATGCTGGTGAGCTTCACGCCGCTGGCACAGCGTGAGACGTGGCGCTCTGCACCCAGCATCCGCTGGGCCCAGAGCATGCTGAATTGGCTGGCACCCGTGCTGCCCGGTGACTGGTGGCGGCCCGGACAGGGTGCAGCCAGGTCGGCGTGGCCGGGCGAGCAGGTGAGCGAGCAACGAATGCGGATGGAGTGAACGATGTGTGGCATCGTCGGGGTGATTTCCAGGTCGCCCGTCAATCAACTGATCTACGACGCGCTGCTGCTGCTGCAGCACCGTGGCCAGGATGCGGCCGGCATCGTCACGGTGGCGGACCGCAAGTTCTTCATGCACAAGGCGCGCGGCATGGTGCGCGATGTGTTTCGCACCCGCAACATGCGCGCCCTGCCGGGCAGCACTGGGCTGGGCCAGGTGCGCTACCCGACCGCGGGTAACGCGTACAACGAAGAAGAGGCGCAGCCCTTCTACGTCAACGCGCCGTTCGGCCTGGTGCTGGTGCACAACGGCAACATCACCAATGCCCATGTGCTGCGGCAGGAGCTGTTTGCCATCGACCGGCGTCATCTCAATACCGACAGCGACACCGAGGTGCTGATCAACGTGCTGGCGCACGAGTTGGAGTTGGCTGCGCGTGGCCTGCCACTGACCCCGGCCGAGATCTTCAAGGCCGTGGCCGCGGTGCACCGGCGCGTTCACGGCTCATACGCGGTGGTGGTGCTGATCGCCGGACATGGTTTGCTTGCATTCCGCGATCCGCATGGCATCCGGCCGCTGTGCATGGGCCGCAACGAGGCAGCCGACGGCTTCAGCGAATGGATGGTGGCCAGCGAATCGGTGGCGCTCGAAGGCACGGGCCATCGGCTGGTGCGCGACGTGGCCCCGGGCGAGGCTGTGTTCGTCAGCGAGGATGGCCAGATGGTCGCGCAGCAGTGCGCGGCCAACGCGGTGCTCAACCCATGCATCTTCGAGTTCGTCTACCTGGCGCGGCCCGACTCGGTGATCGACGGCGTGTCGGTCTACCACGCGCGACTGAACATGGGCGAGACGTTGGCCCAGCGTGTGATCAACACGCTGGCCCCGTCTGACATCGACGTGGTGATCCCGATCCCCGAATCCAGCCGGCCCTCGGCCATGCAGCTGGCGCAAAAACTGGGCAAGCCCTACCGCGAAGGCTTCGTCAAGAACCGCTACGTGGGCCGCACCTTCATCATGCCGGGGCAGGGCGTGCGCAAGAAGTCGGTGCGCCAGAAGCTCAACGTGATTGCCAGTGAGTTCAAGGGCCGCAACGTGCTGCTGGTCGACGACTCCATCGTGCGCGGCACCACCAGCCAGGAGATCGTGCAGATGGCCCGCGAGGCCGGCGCCCGCAAGGTCTACCTGGCTTCGGCCGCGCCGCCGGTGCGCTTTCCCAACGTCTACGGCATCGACATGCCGACCAAGACGGAGCTGATCGCCCACGGTCGCACGCATGACGAGATCCGTGACTACATCGGCTGCGATGCGCTGATCTACCAAGACCTGGCGGCGATGAAACGGGTGGTGAGCGAGCTCAACCCGCGGCTCGTTGACTTCGAGGCCTCGTGCTTCGATGGCCGTTACGTCACCGGCGACGTGACCGCGGCTGATTTCGAAGCCATGCAGGTGCAGCGCAGCCTGCAGCTCGACGAGGAAGAAACGTCCGACGCCCGCACCCGCCTGACGCTGCAAAGCGCGACCGAATAACACGGCGCACCCACGATGAACGACTCCAAGAAACGCCTGCCGCGCACCCGGTTGCCGGCCGATGTGCGCCTCGATACCCTGGCGGTGCGCGAAGGCCTGCCGCCTTCGCAATGGGGCGAGAACTCCGAGGCGCTGTTCCTGACCAGCAGCTTCGTGCAGCCCGATGCGGCCACCG
>JBDTQF010000214.1:0-6971 GCA_039932275.1 Burkholderiales bacterium | reverse complement strand
TAGGGCTGACCTATACGGATCAAGCACTTACAGCGGTTGGTGTCGAACTCGGGTGGGCGAGTTGGCCGAGCGGTACAACATCACCAAGGCGACGGCTCGCAGTAAGCGCCCGGCGAACCCGTCTTGACGGCGGGGATGGTGATCAGGCAGGTACCGCAGCGGGCTGCCATCGATGTTGCAGCAACTCGGCGATGCGGCTGGCCGGCAGCGCGGGCAGACGATCGAGGACGTTCTGCAGGTACGCAGAGGGGTCGAGGCCATTGATGCGCGTCGATTGCACCAGGCTCATGACCGTAGCCGCTCGCTTGCCCGCGCGAAGTGGTTCCGCAAACAACCAGTTCGATCGCCCGATGGCGATCGGCCGAATCTGGTTCTCGACCCACTTGCTGTCGATCGGCAAGCCCCACCTGTTCAAACAAACCGTTTATAAACAGGGGGGACTTGACAGTTAGCCCCTTTGGCCAGAGGCGCACTCGTGCCGGTGCTGCTACACAGAAATCCGTCCGCGGTACTTACCGAAGTTCGGTGGGCGCTTTTCCGAGAAAGCCTTGACACCTTCCATCGCTTCTTCGGATTCAACGAAGTTGTACAAGCCTGTACCGGAGAGCGCGCCGGTTGCGCCGAACTGCTCAGTGTCCACGTTCATGGACTGCTTGAGGAATCGGAGGGTGGTTGGCGACATCGCCAGCATCTCGTCTGCCCACTTCCGAACTTCTGCCATGAGCTGCGCAGCGGGCACCACGGCATTCACCAGGCCCCAGTTCATCGCAGTCTGAGCATCGTACTGACGGCACAGGTACCAGATTTCGCGGGTGCGCTTTTCACCGACGATGCGCGCAAGCAGTCCCGTGCCGAATCCGGCATCAAAGGAGCCGACGCGAGGGCCGTTCTGGCCAAAGCGGGCGTGGTCGGCCGCGATCGTCAGATCGCAAATCACATGCAAAACGTGACCGCCACCGATAGCGAGCCCATTGACCGCAGCGATGACCGGCTTGGGGATGTCGCGAATGACGCGCTGTAGTTGTTGAATTTCGAACAATCCAGTTTCTGACTTCCCGTAACTGCCCGTCTCGGCACGTTCCTTCTGGTCACCGCCAGCGCAGAACGCGCGATCGCCGGCGCCGGTCAGGCACACGACACCGACGTTCTCGTCGGACCAGGCCCGCTTGAAGCACTTGATCAGCTGGTCGACGGTTTCGGCGCGAAAAGAATTCATCCTCTTTTCACGATTGATGGCGATGGTCGCCAAACCGTTGTCCACGGTGTAAAGGACGTCGCTGTATTCCATGAGTGTTCCCTTCGATGTTGATGAGGTTGGGTATTAGGCTGTGCTGAAGCTTCAGGAAGACAGCACGGCGGAGGCAATTCGCTCGCGGTAGCCGCGGGGCGAGCCGAACAGTTCCAGATTACTTTTTGCCCGCTTGTAGAACAGCTGTAGATCGTATTCCCATGTATAGCCAATGGCGCCATGGAGCCTCAAGGCGCAATCAGCGGCGCGTACTGCTGCCTCCCCCGCGAACGACTTGCAGATCCATGCGTGCAAAACCCCATCGGGCTCGGCGTTTGCTAACGCCCAGGCGGTGTAATAGACCCCTGCATGGGCTGCTTCGAGGTCAACGAACACTTCCGCCGCCGCATGTTTGACCGCTTGGAACGACCCGACCGGCACGCCGAACTGAACGCGCTGACTGACGTAACTGACGGTCATTTCCAGCATGCGTCGCGCGAGCCCCAACGATTCCGCCGCCACCATCAGCGCCAGCGTGGCATTGGCCCGTTCTGCGGTGGGCCGATCCACTCGCCCTACATAACTGGCTGGGGTGTCAGAGAACACGACGTCACCGAACTCTCGCGTCATGTCGATCAGCCGACGCGGCGTGATCGAGACTCCGGAGCCCCTCGTCGGCACAGACCAAAAATCGATGCCACTTCCGCTCGCAACCGGTACCAACAAGTTGTCGGCAGCCGTGGCGTTGAGTACCAACCGAACGGTGCCAGACAATTTGCCATCAGCTTCGCGTATGTCGTCCCCGCCGGCATCCGCCGCATGGGCCGCACTCACGCAGAGGGCGTAGCCGCATTCCATTGAAGCCTCGACGACGGTCGGCGCGAAGCCGGCTGTGAAGCCGAGCGCCGCGCTGGCGAGCAGTGCACCACTGGGAGCGCAACTGCGCCCCAGCTCCTCGAACAGAATCGCCTGTTCGATCAGACTTCCGCCTTGACCACCCAGATCCTCGTCGACCCCGATGCCGCTCCAGCCATTGCGGGTAGCAATCTTTGTGAATGCGCGCAAGTCCGCAGACTCAGCCCAGCGCCGAACTTTGTCCAGACCCGCTTCACGTTGTAGCGCGCTGCGGAGCATTTCCCGCAGCATGACTTGTTCTTCTAAGAACGCAAATTGCACAGTCTCCTCCTCAGCCCTTGGGCAACTGCAGGATTCGCTCGGCCAGGATGTTGCGCTGGACGAACGTCGTGCCGCCTGCAATGCTCGTCCCGCGAGCCTGATAGGCCAATCGCATCCATCGGGCGTAATCCGACGCCGAGTCGTCGGGGTTCTCCTGCCCGGCAAGGCCGAGCAACGACAGAGCAAAATCGCAGACGTCTTCGACCAGCGGTGACGTGAACAGTTTGGCCGTTGAGGCTTCGGGGCCTGGCGCCCCGCCAGCGGCCATGCCGCTCAGGATGCGCTTGCCATTCAGGCGCTGAAGGGCCATGCGCGCATAGAGTTCCGCCACTTTCTGTCGCACCGCCGAGTCTTCGGACAGCGCTCGGCCATCGGCGTCACGTGTTCGGCGCACAAGCGCAGTCAGATCGTCCAGCAAGCGCAAGGTATTCACCCGGCCGGTGGCGATCAGCGCCCGCTCGTAGCCCAGAGTGGACATTGCCACCTTCCAGCCAGAATGGAGCGGCCCCACCATGAGATCGTCCGGGACGTAAGCGCCGTCAAGGAAAACCTCATTGAACTCGGCGCGGCCGAGCATATGGCGAAGCGGTCGCACGGTGACGCCCGCTTGGTGCATCGGCATGACGAAGAAGCTGATCCCTCGGTGCTTTTCGCCCTCACCCGTGCGAGCCAGCAAGATGGCGTAGCTGGCCACTTGGGCGATGCTGGTCCACACCTTCTGACCATGAATCCGCCAGCCCTCGCCGTCGCGCTCCGCACGGGTTTTCAAGGACGCCAAGTCTGACCCGGCACCGGGCTCCGAGAACAGCTGGCACCACAGTTCTTCTCCGGTCAGGATGGGATCCAGAAAGCGTCGTTTCTGCTCCACGGTACCGTACTCGATCAGGGTCGGGCCGGCGAAGCCGGCCCCGATGCCGTCCAGACGATCCGGTGCGCCGGCTCGGTCGCATTCTTCAAGGAAGATGGCTTGTTGTACGACGCTGGCTCCCCGACCGCCATACTCCACCGGCCACGACAGCCCAGCGTATCCGGCGGCATGCAAGGCCTTCTGCCAGGGCCGCCACCACACCACACGGTCCTCGAGGTCGGCGGGCGCTGGCCCTAGTCTGGGAATCTCCACCTCCAGCCACGACCGCACCTGCTGGCGAAAGTGCGCGTCTTCGGGGGCATCGCGGAAATCCATGGTCAGCGACCCTTCCAAACAGGCTGGCGTTTCTCGGCAAACGAGCGTGCACCTTCCTTGGCATCCTCGCTTTCAAGGATGACGGGTAAACCGACGCGGTCTTGCAACTCCCACGCCGCTGCATCATCGAGCTCCACCGAGTCTCGGACGATGGCCTTTGAAGCCTGGACTGCCAGGGGTGCATTGGCGGCGATACGCTTCGCCAACCTCAGTGCCGCGCTGAAGGCGCCGCCAGGCTCGCACAGCTCGTTGACCAGCCCCAGTTCATAGGCGCGCTCCGCGGTGATTGCTTCGCCAGTGATGGCAAGGTACATGGCCGCGTGATAGGGAATGCGCTTGGGCAGGCGGATCAGGCCTCCGGCGGCAGCGACAAGCCCTCGCTGCACTTCCGGGATGCCGAGCTTCGCCCCTTTGGCTGCGACGATGAGATCACACGATAGTGCGAGTTCGAGACCCCCAGCTACAGCGAAGCCTTCGATGGCAACAATCAGGGGTTTGTTGGGCGGCTTACGGACCAGGCCACCCCATCCGCGGTCAGTGATCGGCTTTTCCCCCTTCAGCAAGGCCTTCAAATCCATGCCGGCGCAAAGGCCCGGCCCGTTGCCCGTCAGGATGCCGGCACGCAGCGTCGGGTCACCTTCCAGTTGATCGATGGCCGCCGAGATGCCTTGCGCCAGCGCGGCGTTCATCGCGTTGCGCTGATCAGGTCGGTTCAGCCGCATGATCAGGATTTCTTCTTCGCGCGACACAACCACGGGGGGGGTGTTGATGCTTTGGTCCAAGGCGACGTTCCTCGGTGAATTGGTACGCGGCGATTGTGGTCAGCTGAGGGCGGGATCTCGTCGTCCAAAAGGACAGAAATGCACGGGTCGATGCAGGGGTGATGACAGTGAAAAGCGTCCGATCGGACGTCGGCTGATGAACGAACGATACTTAGGATCGCGTGTTCAAAAGTGACAGGCTAGAACTGGAGGCGCGATGATCGGGATCCTTGGTTACGGGGGCTATTTGCCACGCTTGCGCTTGAGTCGCAAGGCGGTTGTCGATGCCAACCTTTGGTATGCACCTGAGTTTGCTGGGCGGGCAAAGGGCACCCGGTCGATGGCATTTTGGGACGAAGACAGCATCACCATGGCCGTCGCTGCGGCACGTGACTGTCTCGGGGCGTCCGACGACCGCAGTCATGTGAAGGCTCTGCACTTGGCGACGTCGACGCCGCCGTTTGCCGAGCGGTTGAACAGCGGAATCATTCGCGAGGTTCTGCGTTGTGCGCGTACCTGTGACGCGATCGACGTTGGTGGCAGCCAGCGTGCCGGCCTCTCTGCGCTGCATGAAGCGCTGGCCAAGGCGCACACGACCGGCATGACGCTGGTGATGGCCGCAGATTGCCGCAAGACCCGTCCCGCTTCGGCGTCTGAGCTGAATTTCGGCGACGGCGCTGCCGCACTGCTCGTCGGGCCGGGCGATGTGATCGCCGAGTATCTCGGGTCGGGTACGGTGACGGTGGATATCGTCGATCACTTCCGGGCAGCCAATCAGGACATCGACTACACGTGGGAAGACCGCTGGATTCGCGATGAGGGCATCAGCAAACTCGTGCCTGAAGCCATCAACGCGGCGCTAAAGACCAGCGGCGTTGAGCCCAGCCAGGTGGACCACTTCATTTTCCCCAGCACCTTCGCGAAGATGGACATGCAGGTGGCCAAGAAGTGTGGCATTGACCCTGGGGTCATCGTCGGAAATCTCAACGATCGGGTTGGAGATACGGGCGTTGCTCACCCGCTCTTGTTGATCGCGCATGTGCTGGAAAGGGCGCAGCCCGGACAGACGATTCTGGTGGCGCAATTCGCTAGCGGTGCGCAGGCCATGGTCTTCCGTGTCACCGAAGCAGTGAGGTCCTTCAAGCCGAGAGTCGGGGTCTCGGGTTGGTTGGCCCGTGCCGTGGAAGAGACGAGCTATACCAAGTTCTTGTCGTTCAAGGGGCAACTGCGCTTGGAGCGCGGCATGCGTGGCGAGGTTGACAAGAAAACCGCGCTGACAACCCTCTATCGGCATCGCGAGACGTTGCTCGGCATGGTGGGCGGCCGCTGCAGGATAACCGGGGAGGTGCATTTCCCGCCGACGCGTTACTCCTACACCGCCGGCGCGCCGGCGCTCGATACACAAGAGCCGTATTGCCTGGCTGAGAGGATGGGCGAAGTGCTCTCGTGGTCGGCGGAATACCTATCGTTCTATCGCGCGCCGCCGCAGTACTACGGTCAAATCGATTTCGAAGGCGGTGGCCGGCTGTTGATGGAATTTACCGACATCCTGAAGGGGGAGGTGGAATCCGGTACGCGAATGGAGATGGTCTTCCGAATCAAGGACATCGATGAGGTCAGAGGCTTCAATCGCTATTTCTGGAAGGCCACGCCTGTTCGTTCCATTACTTCTCAAGAGGGTTAAGCCATGGCCGTGAGCATTAAAGACAGAGTCGCAATCCTCGGCATGGGATGCAGCAAATTTGGCGAACGTTGGGATGCAAGCCCTGAAGACTTGATGATCGAAGCGTTCACCGAAGCAATCGCGGATGCGGGCATAGAACAGTCCCAGATTGATGCCGCCTGGTGGTCGACTCACTATGAGGAGATCGGTACGGGCCGTGGTGGTACGCCGCTGGCAATCGGATTGCGCTTGCCGAACATCGCGGTGACCCGCGTCGAGAATTTCTGCGCAGGAGGCACCGATACGTTGCGGCAGGCGGCTTATGCGGTCGCCGCTGGCGTTGTCGACTTCGCTCTCGTCATGGGGGTCGAGAAACTGAAGGACACCGGCTTCGGCGGCTTGCCTCAGGCGCTGGTTGGCACCTACATCCCGCAGTGGTTCCCGAACGCCGTGCCGCCGGCAAACTTCGCTCAGTTGGCCACTGCCTATCGCAAGAAGTACGGTTTCGATGCGATGACACTGAAGCGGGCGTTGGCTCACATCTCGATAAAGAGCCATGCCAATGGGTTCAAGAATCCCAAAGCCCATCTGCGCAGCCTGATCACCGAAGAGCAGTGCCTGAACGCACCGATCGTCGCTGAACCCCTTGGCCTCTTCGACTGTTGCGGCGTCTCCGATGGCGCCGCCTGCGCGATCCTGACGACTCCCGAGATTGCCAGATCGCTGGGCAAGAAGGACATGGTGACTTTCAAGTCGCTGCAAGTGTCGGCGTCCAACGGCTGGGAGTTGCAGTCCCAGGAGTGGGACGGTAGCTACTTTCTGCCCGCACGCGTGGCGGCCAGAAAGGCCTACGAGGAGGCAGGCATCACCCAACCTCGCACTCAGGTCAACATGGTGGAAGTGCACGACTGCTTCTCGGTCACCGAACTTGTCACCATGGAGGACTTGTTCATCTCCTCC
>JBDTQF010000213.1:0-7040 GCA_039932275.1 Burkholderiales bacterium | reverse complement strand
CGCGCCGCGTGAGGTTGATGTAGCCGAAGACCTTGAGGTCCCAGGCATGGCGCCACGCCGCTTCGTCGACCTTGTCGATGGACCCACCGGGAATGTCGCCTGCGTTATTGATCAGGATGTCGGCGTCTTTCGTGGCCTCGGCCAGGCGGTCCACGTCGGTGCTCTTGCGCAGGTCCACGGCATGGCCGGCCACCTGCACGCCGTAATCGGCGCGCAGGCGCGCGGCCACTTCCTCCAGCGCCTGCGCATCGCGCGCAGCCAGGTGCAGGTTGCAGCCTTCCTCGGCCAGCACGCGCGCTACAGCCAGCCCTATGCCTTTAGAGCCACCGGTGATGAGGGCGCTTTTTCCGCGCAGATGCAGGTCCATGGTGTTCTGCCTACTTGTTGAAATTTCTTCAGCGGTCCGGCAGTGCGAGCACGTGCTTGGCCACGATGCCGCGCTGGATCTCGTTGCTGCCCGAATAGATGGTGGCTGGCCGCGCCTGCAAAAAGGCACTGCCGATGTTCAGTTGCCGGTCGCCATCCACCGGTTCCAGCAGCGCGCCGTGCGCGCCCGCCAGCGCCAAGGCCGTGTCGGTGATGTGCTGGTACAGCTCGCTGGCGAAGATCTTGAGCATGGACACATCCGGCCCCAGCGGCTGGCCGCGGCGCACCTGCTCCACGTACACCTCGTACAGGGCGCCCAGGTCCGCCAGGTCCATCTGTAGCCGCACCAGGGTGTCGGCGAACACGGGTTCGTCGGACACCCCCAGCCGGCGTGCCAGCGCACCCAGCCGGTTCAGCGCCATCGCCGACTGGCGCGGTGAGCCCACGAAGATGCGCTCGAAGCCCAGCAGCGCCTTGGCCATGGACCAACCCTGGTTCACTTCTCCCAGCAGGCTGTCGGCCGGCACGCGCACGTCGTCGAAGAACACCTCGGCGAACTCCTCATGCTGGTCCAACGTGCGGATCGGCCGCACCGTGATGCCGGGTGTCGTCAGAGGCGCGAGCAGGAAGCTGATGCCATCCTGCTTCTTGGCGTCGCGATCGGTGCGCGCGAGCAGAAAGATCCAGTTCGCGTCCTGCGCCAGCGTCATCCACGTCTTCTGGCCATTGATGCGCCAGCCCTCCCCGTCCCGGACGGCCTCCGTGCGAAGGCTCGCAAGATCGGAGCCCGCGTCGGGCTCGCTGTAGCCCTGGCACCAGATGTGTTCTCCGCTGAGGATCCGCGGCAGGAAGAACTTCCTCTGCGCCTCCGTGCCGTGCCGCAGCAGCAGCGGACCGACCATGATCAGCCCCATGTCGTTGAGGCGCATGCAGCCGTAGTGCTCCATCTCCTCGTGCAGGATGATCTGCTTGGCAGCGGACAGGCCCATGCCGCCCCATTCACGCGGCCAGCCTGGAGCGATCCAGCCATGGGCCGACAACGTGTCGTACCAGAACTTGTTTTCCTCACGGCGCGGGCGCTTCAATGCGAAACGCTTCTCCTCCGGGTAATGCGCGCGGATCCAGCTCCGTACGGTGGCCCGAAAGCGGACATCGTCCAACGCATTCAGGTCGTCTGGTTCAGCCATGGACAGTGCCCGCTTCCTCGGTGGTAGGCGACAACGCGGCGAAACGCGCGCGGTGCGCATCGGCGCTGCCGAACTGCGACGCCACGACCATGGCCTTGCGCAGGTACAGGCCGACGTCGAATTCATCGGTGTAGCCGATGGCGCCGTGCATCTGGATGGATGCGCGCGTGATGAGCAGCGCCGTCTCGGACGCCCGCGCCTTTGCGCGCGAGACCGCCAATGCCCGGGCGAGCGCGTCGGCGCCAGCGTCGAGCGTGGAAGCCGCGGCCTCCACGCTGGCCCGCGTGAGCGCCAGCTGGATGTGCAGGTCCACTGCCCGATGCTGCAGCGCCTGGAAGCTGCCAATGGCACGGCCGAACTGCTTGCGCGTGCGCAGATAGTCCAGCGTGGCCTGCAGACTGGCCGCAGCCACGCCCTGCAGGTAGGCGGCCTGGGCCAGCGCAGCCTCGTCGAAGACGCGCGCCGTGTCGCCGTTCAGCGGGATTGCCGGCGCGTCCTGCAGCACCAACATACCGAGCTGGCCGCCGTCGTGCGTGGGCTGTAAGGACAACGCCACGCCCGCTGCACGCGCCTCCACCAACGCGGCCCCCTGGACCGTCGTCACCACGAAGGCGTCGGCACCGCCGGCCTGCAGGATGAACTGTTTGCGGCCCGTGACACGGCCGTCGCGCAGCTGCGTGGCGCCTGCCAGGTCGGTGCCATGGGCATCCTCCTGCCAGGCGGGCAATACGATGCGCTCGCCGGCGAGCACGGCCTGCAAGGCATCGTCTGCCAGCAGGCGCACGGCCATGGTGGCCGCCACTGCCGGCTCGGGTGCCAACGCGCGGCCCAGGACGTCCATCAGCGCACAGACGTCCCGCAGGCCCAGGCCGGCACCACCCGACGCTTCCGGCAGTGCCAGGCCTGGCCATCCCATCTCGCAGAACCTGGACCAGCGCGCGCGGTCGAAACCGGGCGCCTCGAAGCGCCAGCGGCGCGCATGGGGCAGGCCCTGGTCGGCGGACAGCAGGCGCGCGGCGCTATCGCGCAGCATCTCACGCGTCTGCGCCGCGTCGTCATCCACGAGCATGTCCATGGTCATGGCAACCTCTCGATGATGGTCGCTGTCGCCATGCCGCCGCCACAGCAGATCGCCTGCAGGCCGCGACGTGCGCCGCGGCGCTCCAGCTCGTGCAGCAGCGAGGTCATGATGCGCGCGCCGGTGGCTCCCAGCGGGTGGCCCAGCGCGATGGCGCCCCCGTTGACATTGAGCTGCTCCGCCGGCACCTCCATTTCGCGCTGCCAGGCCAGCGGCACGCAGGCAAAGGCCTCGTTGACCTCGAACAGATCAATGTCACCCGTCGTGAGTCCAGCCTTCTCCAGCACGCGGCGCGTGGCGGCCATGGGGCCGGTCAGCATCAGCGTGGCATCGGAGCCTACTGTGGCCATGGACACGATGCGGGCCCGCGCGCGCAGGCCACGTCGCGCGGCCGTGGCGGCATCCATCAGCAACAGCGCCGCGGCGCCATCGGAGATCTGGGAGGCGGTGCCCGCCGTGAGCCGACCCTCCTCGGGGCGGAAACTGGGCTGCAATGCGGCGAGCTTGCTTGCCTGCGTACCCGGACGAATGGTTTCGTCGCGTGCGAACTCCGGCTCGGCGGCGTCGCGCGTCTCCGACCATTGCCCCACCGGCACCGGCACGATCTCGCGCCGGAACCAGCCCGATTCCTGCGCGGCGGCCGCTCTTTCGTGGCTGCGCACTGCGAAGGCCTCCATCTCGGCGCGAGGGATGTTCCAGCGCTCGGCGATACGTTCGGCGCCCTCGCCTTGCGAGATCTGCGGGAAGCGCCCGGTCAGCGCCCAGCCGAAGACCGCACCATGCACGTCGCGGTTGCCGCCCATCGGCACGCGCGACATGGTCTCGGCCCCGCCGGCGATGGCGACGTCGCGCATGCCGGCGGCGATCATCGATGCCGCGAGGTGCACGGCCGCCTCGCCCGAGCCGCACTTACGGTCCACCGTTACACCCGGCACGCTTTCGGGCCAGCCGGCACTGAGCGCAGCCGTGCGGGCGATGTTGCCGCTCTGCTCGCCGACCTGCGTGACGCAGCCCAGCACCACGTCTTCCACGGCCTCGGGTCTCAGGCCGTTGCGTTGCACCAGCGCATCGAGCACATGGGCAGCCAGGTGGTCGGCACGCACCGCCGACAGGCTGCCGTTGCGGCGGCCGATGGGGGTGCGCACAGCATCGACGATCACGACATCGCGTGGCACGGACAGATCTCCTTCTTGAACGGGTTGTGTCTAGTGGTTGCGGCACTCCCCTCCCGCACGTCCACGATGACGGCCGCTTCTATGTCTTGGGTGATCATGGAAGGTCAGGCGGGCAACTTGCCCTCGGCCTTAAGCTTGGCCGTCACCATCGCCGTGAGTTGGCCCTTGGCGATCTTCGCGCCCGTGGAGCGCGGCATGTCCTCGACGATCTCCAGCCGCTCGGGCATCTGCCAGATGGCGAGCTTGGCCTCGCTCAGGAAGGCGATCATCTGCTCGAAGCTCAGGCTCTGGCCGGGCTTGAGCATCACGAAGGCACAAGCACGTTCACCCAGCACCGAGTCGGGCATCGCGGCGACCGCAATCTCCAGAACAGCGGGGTGCGCCATCATGGGCTCCTCGATGGAGCGCGGCGAGATGTTGCGACCACCGCGCAGCACCATGTCCTTGATGCGACCGACGATGCGCAAGTAGCCCTGGTCGTCGAACTGGCCCAGGTCGCCGCTTCGGTAGAAGCCGTCGGCCGTGAACACGGCGCGCGAATTGACCAGGTCGTTGAGGTAGGTCCAGGATTTCGAAGGCCCGCGCCATACCACTTCACCGGGCTCGCCCACCGGCACCTCCAGGCCCTCGGCGTTCCACAACATGCACTCGAAACCGGGCACCACGCGGCCGGCGGTGCTCAGGCGCTTCTGTTCCGGATCCTCAATGGTGGTCATGATCGGCGTGGCCGCATCGGTGGCGCCGTACAGCGTCTGGATCCTGCAGCCCATCAGGTGTTCGACCTGCTTGGCCGACTCGGTGCTCAGCGGCGCGCCGGCATTCGTGAACACCTTGAAGAAGGAAAAGTCCGCAGGTTGACGCTGCTGCAGGCCCGGAACCATCATCGTGAGTTGCGTGGGGATGCCGATGCCGTGTGTGCAGCGGTGTTCCAGGATCATCTGGATGGCCTCTTCCGGGTCTTTCCAGCGCGGCAGGATCACAGAGGTACCACCGAAGAGCAGCGGAGACAGCAGGCCATAGACGTAGCCCGTGGCGCCCGTGCCGGCCGGTGCGATGGCGGCTGTCACGTCGCTGCGGCCATACCCCACAGCGCTGGCGTATCCATCGAGTGCATCGAGCAGGTTGTTGGAACTCCAGAGCGAGATCTTCGACAAGGAGGTAGTGCCGCCCGACAACATCACAGTGGCGGGATGGTCCGGGTCGGGGCGCTGCGCGTCGAGATCAGCCGTGCTGAAGCGATGGGGCTTGTGCAGCTCGGCGAAGTCACGAAAGGGGCCCGGGTTGCCGTCGAGCACGAACACGTGTTTCAGGGGCAGGCGGCCAATCATCTCCTGGACCATGGCGCCGTAGTCGAAGTCGCGGTACACGCCGGGAATGACAAGCACCTGGGCTTCCGAGCGGGCAAGCGTGTGCTCCACCTCGGTGGCGCGCCAGCTGTCGTGCAGCGGGATGTACAGCAGGCCGACGCGCTGCGACGCCAGGTGCATCAGCGGCAGCTCGGCCGCGTTCTTGCATTGCACGGCGACCACGCTACCTTTGGGCAAGTCCAGCGCCAGCAGGTTGCCGGCCAGGGTGTCGATGACGCGCAGCACGTCGGCATAGGTGAAGCGGCGACCCGAATCGATGATGGCCGTCTTGTCGGGTTCGAGCAGCGCAGCTTGGCGCACACGCTCGTAGACCGTCACGTCCTTCCAGAAGCCCTGGGCGCGGTACTCTGCAGCCTTGTGCGGCTGGGTGATAAAAATGCTCTTGCTCATGGGGTGTCTCAGAAGGGCCATCTCAGCGCCACTTCGAAAAGTCGGGCTTGCGCTTTTCGAGGAAGGCGGTGCCGCCTTCCAACTGCTCACCCGTCTCGAAGTAATTGGGCGCCACCATCTCGACCACGTCCGAGACGTTCAGGTCTAGGTAGTGGTGCATGTGGTGGCAGAACGACGTCTTGACGGTGCGTAGGCAAGTGGGGCTCAGGGCCAGCAACTCGTTGGCCCATTTGCGCACCTCGGCATCGAGCTGCTCCTTCGGGACCACGGCGTTGATCAGGCCCCAGTCCAGCGCCTGCTGCGCGGAGTAGCGGCGGCACAGCATCCACATCTCGCGCGCTCGCTTGTGGCCCAGCACGCTGATGGCATGCGCCACCGGATAACCCCCTGCCGGCGACCCCACACGTGGGCCGTTCTGGCCGAAGATGGAATGGTCGGCCGCGATGGTCAGGTCGCAGCAGTAGGCCACATGGTTGCCACCGCCGACGCAGTACCCGCTCACGCGCGCGATCACGGGCTTGGGGTGCTCGACGATCTGGCGGCCCAGGTGGAAGTCGAGGCCCTTGAGGCCACCATCCACCTCCCATTCCACGTCGCCACCGGCGCAGAAGGCCCGGTCGCCCGCGCCTGTGAGCACCACCACGCCCACCGAATGGTCTGCGGCGGCCTGCTCGAAGGCATCCTTCAGTTCCTCCAACGTGTGGCCCGTGAAGGCGTTCATGCGCGAAGGCCGGTTGATGGTGATGGTGGCCACACCGTTGTCGGTGGTGTAGAACAGATCCGTGTAGTTGGGCATAGGGTCGCAGCGCAGAAGAGGTGTGGGTCGGTATTCAGTCAAGGCCGAGTGGGGGCGACTGGGGCTCGTCAGAAAAATGGTGCAGCAAGATGCTCCAGCGGCCGTCGCGGCGCACCAGCACGAGGGTCGCGCGCTGCACAACGTCGGAGCTGCGGCCATCGGCAAAGCCCAGCGCGAAGTGGCCGAAGCCCTGCGCCACGATCACGTCGGGTGCGAGCCGAAAGACCTGCTGGTCGCGCAGCGTGAGCTTGGCACGGGTGATGGTGCCGACATGGGAATCGAAATACGCGCGCACGCCGGCACTGCCCTGCTGCAAGCCGGGGCGGCCACCAAAGAACACGGCATCCTCGGTGTAGCCTGCGGCCAGGCCAGCGGCGTCCCAGGTGCGGCCAGCGACACTCCAGGCCTCGGCGGCCGCCGCCAATATGGCGTGGGAGTCGTCCGCCGAAGAAGCCTCGCTCATTGCGCACCACCCTTCTGCTGGCGTTCCTTGAGCAATGCACGCCGCTCGTCGATCAGGCCCGGCGCGCTGAGCGCGGCCACGCCGGTCAGCACCAGCTGCAGGTCTTTCTGTTTCGCGGCATACACGGCCTCCCACAGGTCCTTGTAGAGCACATCGCGCTGCGGGTGGGTCTGGATCAGGTTGTCGACGAAGTCCCAATGCTCGGTGTACCAGGACAT
>JBDTQF010000212.1:0-7060 GCA_039932275.1 Burkholderiales bacterium | reverse complement strand
GCACCATGCGCGCCTTGTTGACGCGGTAGCGCGCCTCGGTGCAGTTGCGCAGCATCTGCAGGCCCCAGCGCCACAGGGCTGGGTCGAGCCCGGGCTTGATGACCAGCGGGCTGTGGTGCATCAACAGCCACTTGATGGCCTTGACGGGCACGCCCGGCCCGGCCCAGGGCGCTGAGTAGCCCGGCGACACTTCACCGGCGTTGGCAAAGCTGGTTTCCAGTGCGGGGCCGTTCTGGCGCTCCAGCACCGTGACCGCGTGCCCTTGGCGAGCCAGGTAGTAGGCGGCGGTGGTGCCGATGACGCCGCTGCCGAGGATGGCGATCTTCATGGTGCGAGGTAGTTCCGGTGGTAGCGCTGGCCCAGGCTGGTCAGCACTTCGTAGGCATTGGTGCCGGCTTCGGCGGCCAGCACGTTGATGTCGTGGAGTTCGTCGATGAGGTCGAAGCCGACGCCGGGTTGCAGGCGGTCGGGGGCGACGTCGGTCACGTCGACGGTGATGGTGTCCATGGACACGCGGCCCACCAGCGGCACCGTCTGGCCCTGGAAGCGCAGGCTGGCGCGGTTGCTCAGGCTGCGCAGCCAGCCGTCGGCATAACCGACCGACAGCGTGGCAATGTGGCGCGGGCCCTGTGCCTGCCAGATGTGGTTGTAGCCCACCCCGGCGCCGGCCTCCACGCGGTGCCAGCGGATCAGCGGTGCCTGCAGCCTCACCACCGGCCGCATGGGGTTGGCGCGCCCCAGCGTGGGGGCCACGCCGTAGAGGGCTGCACCCGGCCGCAGGATGTCGAAGTGCCAGTCGGGGCCCAGGAAGACACCCGACGAATTGGCCAGGCTGCAGGGCACGCCGGGCCAGTGCCGGCGTGCCGTCTGGAAGCGCTGCAGTTGCAGCGCGTTGATCGGGTCGGCCGGGTCCTCGGCGCTCACCAGGTGGCTCATCAAGAGCACCGGCTCAATGCCTTGCAGCGCCTGCGCGTCCACACGCGCCCACTCGTCGGGCACCAGGCCCAGGCGCGCCATGCCGGTGTCCACCTGCAGCGCCGCGGGCAGGCGCCGGCCGCTGCGCGCGGCCTGTGCGCGCCAGCGCTCGATCTGCTCCAGGCTGTTGAGCACCGGAATCAGCTGCTGGGCGGCGCAGTCGGCCTCGGCGCCGGGCAGGGCGCCGTGCAGCACGAAGAGCTGGGTATCGGCGGGCAAGTGCGGACGCAGGTGCAAGGCTTCGTCCACCAGCGCCACGAAGAAATGCCGGCAGCCCGCCGCGTACAGCGCTGCTGCGACCGGCCGCGCGCCCAGGCCGTAGCCGTTGGCCTTGACGACCGCGGCGCAGGCGCCGGCGACCGGCCCCTGGGCGGCCAGGTGGCGCCAGTTGGCGCACAGCGCCGCCAGGTCGATGGTCAGCGTGGCGGCGGGCAGCGGCGGGTGCAGTTCAATTGCCATGGCGCTCGAACTCGCGTTCCATCACGTCTTCGACCTTGGCGGGCGTGAAGCCGGGCTGGCGTTTGATGAGCAGCGTCCAGACCAGTGCGTAGAGCACGGTGGCGCAGAACATCGCGCCAAACGGCACGTACACGTCAGAGGCCTTCATGTGGGGCGGCGTGATGTACCAGATGGCGATGAAGATGCCTACCGAGGACAGCAACTGCGGCACCGGGAACCAGGGCGAGCGGAAGGCGCGTGGCAGGTCGGGCCGGCGGATGCGCAGCAACACCACCGACAAGGTCACCATCAAGTAAGCCACGCCCCAAGAGCACACGGCAGCCAGCACCAGCGGCAGGATGCGGTCGATGTCGCCCTTGATCCAGACCGTGTGTGCGATGGGGATGATGGCGGCCGCCAGGATGGCCACCGCCGGGCTCTTGTACTTGGGGTGGACGTAGGCAAAGACCTTGGGCAGCGAGCCGTCCTGCGCCATGCCGCAGATGATGCGTGGCACGGCAGCCATCAGCCCGTTGATGCAGGCCGCGCCGGCCAGCAAGAAGGCGATGCCCAGCCACAGCTTGCCGGCCGGCCCCATCACCGCCATCGCGAAGGCCGGGATGGCGTCGGGCGTTTCCAGCAGGTGCACCGCACCTTTGGGGTCCAGCGCGATGTTCGCCACCTGGCGCTGCATGGCCGCACCCCAGATCACCATGCACAGCCACACCAGCGTCATCCCGAGCATCATGGCCTTGGGAATGTTGCTGTGCGAGTTGCGCAGTTCGGGCGCAATGGGTGTGACCAGTTCGACGCCCAGAAACATGAACATGGCCATGCCCACCAGTGACATGACGGTGAACGCGTCGCTGCCCACGGTGGATGCACCAAACAGGCCTTCGATGGGCACCGTGGGCGCTTCCATCAAGCCGGTGATGCCGAAGATCATCAAGGTCAGCCACATGGCCGCCGTCAGCGCGATTTCGACCTTGGCGAAGACCGACAGACCGAAATAGTTCAGCACCGCAAACAGCAGCACCAGGCCCACACCCACCGACCAGGTGGCGTTGTGCTGCACCAGCAGCGATTGCAAGCCATCGAAGTTGACCGTGGCCATGATGCCGCTGAGGATGGTCTCGGCGGTGCCCGCAAAGGCATGCACCATCAGGTAGGCAGCAATGGTGCCGGCCACCGCGGCCACACGGCCCAGGCCGCAGTGGATGTAGTCGTAGACGGAGGCCGTGGTGGGCAGCATGGCCGCCGCTTCGGCGAAGGTCATGGTCTGCATGACCATCAGGAAGATCGCGATGCACATGGCCATCACGAAGACGCCGCCGCCGATGGAGAAGCCAGTGGTCGCGGTCAGGATGACCGGGCTGGCCATCACGATGCCCACGGAAGCCGCCAGCGCGGTGGGAAACCCGACCACGCCTTTGGCCAGGTGGGAATTGGTGCGTTCTTCGTAGGACATGGTGCGGTGGGCGGTCATCGTGGGCACTCAGATTTCGTTGAAGAACGGGCTCTCGGGCAAGGTTGAGCCGCCATCCACAACGATGGTCTGCCCGGTGATGTAAGCCGCCGCGGGGCTGGCCAGAAAGCACATCGCATGCGCAATGTCGTTCGGGCTGCCCAAGGCGCCGGCCGGTATGTGGCGTGCAATGCGTGCGGCCTTCTCCGGGTTGGACAGCAGCGAGCCGCCCTGCTTGGCGATGTAGCCGGGCTCCACACCGTTGACGGTGATGCGGTCGGACGCCAATTCAAGCGCGGCGCTGCGGATGAAGCCGTTGACGCCGGCCTTGCTGGCCGCATACGGCGCGCTGCCCGGCATGGCCACGCGGGGGCCGGTGACCGACGAGGTGACCAGGATGCGCCCGCTGCCCGCCCGCCGCAGGTGCGGCAGGGCCGCCTGCGTGAGCCAGAAGCAGGCCAGCAGGTTGACGGCAAAGGTCTGCTGCAGCGCGGCGTCGATCACCGCGTCGAGCGATGCCCAGGGGTTGATGGCGGCGTTGTGCACCACGATGTCCAGTGCACCGAAGGCAGCCACGGTTTCAGCCACCGCGCGCTCGGCCTCGCTGCGCTGGCCGATGTCGCAGCCCACGGCGCAGGCCTGGCCGCCTGCGGCGTTGATGCCGTCGGCCACGGTCTGCCCGGCTTCGGCCGTGCGGTTGGCAATCAGCACCCGGGCGCCTGCTGCGGCAAACACCTGGGCAATGGCCGCACCGATGCCGCGGCCTGCGCCGGTGACCAGGGCGACACGCCCTTGCAGGCCGAAGACGGGCAGTGTCATGCTGGTTGGGCCATTCAGCGTGCGGGGGGCAGGCCCAGCAGGCGCATGGCTTCGTCGTAGCTGGCTTGCGGCTGCATCACGTCGAAGTGCACGGTCTGCAGGCCGGCGCGCTGGCCACCCAGCACGTTGCGCAGCTGGTCGTCAACGAACACGCAGGCCGATGCCGGCAAGCCGATCTGTTCCACGCACTCGGCATACGCGCGCGGGTCGGGCTTGAGGATGTGGGTGTGGGTGGCGTCCACCACCACGTCGAACAGGCCCAGCAGCGGCAGGCGGTGGCGGAAGTCGGCGCCGTAGAACAGGTCCAGCTCGTTGGACAGGATGGCCAGGCGGCAGCCGGCGGCCTTGGCAGCATGGATGGCAGCCACCGCCTCGGGGCGGATGACGGCCTGCACGTCGGCACCACGGGCGCGCTGCACGAAGGTTTCCATCTTGGTCCAGTCTTCGCCCACCAGGCGGCCGACCTCGCGGGTGCGCGTCATCCAGTAGTCGCGCTCGCTGATCTTGTCGGCCTGCATGTCGCGCCACAGCGCGTCGTCGGCGGGGTCGAAAGGGCCTTGCCAGGTCAGCGTGCCGGGCGCCAGGCCCAGGGCGGCTTCGGACAGGGCGTGGGTCTCGAACAAGGTGCGGCTGATGACGCCGCCGAAGTCGAGCACCAGGGCTTGGGTAGAGGAGTTCTTCATCATGTGGTTCTCGTCAAGTGCCTTGCCACTGGCGTTCAATCTCGCGCTGGGGCGCGCTGCCCTTGAAGGCCTGCAGGAATTCGTTGACGTTGGCGACTGCTCAGACCGGTAGTCGTCCGGTCGCCACGGCGGCGCACCAGCACCAGCGGGTGACTGGAATAGGGCTCCGAGAAGGACAACTCCACGAACGCCGGCTCGACGGCCACGCGCAGCGTGCGCTGCGACCCGCGACTGGCTGCGCCGCCCGGCCGCAAGGCCCCCGCCAGGTGGCGCTGCTCCAGCACCTTGAGTGACGCCTGCGCCTGAGCGGCGGGCGCCTCGTCCAGCGCGAGCAAGAGTGCGCCACTCAGATCGACGGCGCTGTTCAGGCGCGTGTCCATGATGACCACACGGTCGGCAAGCACCGGCAGTTCGGGCTCATGCGGCACTGGTGCTGCCGCTCGGCCGTTGGGCCGCAACCACGTGCTCCAGCTCATGAGTCCCTCCGTCCTCCGGCTTGATCAGCTGCCGTTGGGAAGCAGGCCGCCGCGTACCTTGCCCTCGCGCACCCATTGATCGAACACGGCCAGCGCGGCGTCGGCGAATGCCTGGTCGTTGATGTGCGCGTCCAGCATCTGCAGCTGGGTGTTGGCGGCCACGTGGCGCGGTAGCTCATCCAGCAGCGCTGCCAGGCCTTCGGGGTCGTGCAGGGGCTGGCCGGGGCGGTCCCAGCCTTCGATGCCCTGGCAGGGCACCAGCAGACAGGTGGGGCCGGTGGCTTCGGCCAGGCGTTCACCGATGGCCTTCGCCACGGTGCGGCGGGTGTCGGGATCGATGCACGAAGAGGAAATCAGCCGGTTGTGCACGTGCACGGGCCGCTGCGCAAATCGTTCCGGGCAGCGCGTCCAGCTCGGGTAGTCCACCATGTCGGTGGCGCCGGGGGCCACGATCTGCGGCACACCGGCGCGGCCGGCACCACGCAGGCGGTCGGCCCCGGCGGTGACGCAGGAGCCCAGCAGGTGGTTCACCAGCTCTTGCAGGCTGAAGTCCATCACCGCCGCAAAGTAGCCTTTGGACGCCAGATCTTCAAAGGCGCGACCGCCCATGCCGGTGGTGTGGAACACCGCCAGTTCGTAGCCTCGTGCCTCCAGCGCCGGCTTGAGCAGCTTCATGTAGTGCAACGCGCTGGAGCCCAGCGAGGTCATGCCCACCACGGGGCGCGCATCGGCCTCGTCCGTGGCCGCGCTCGCCAGGCAGGCACCCACCACCGCACCCGCGGCCTGCGCCAGCGCCGCGCGGCACAGGCGGTTCAGGCCGTACAGCCCGCCGGCCCACAGCCGCATGATGAGGTCGGCAGGAATGCGGTCGGGCGGGATCAGGTGCGAATAGGCCACGGTGGACAAACACACCTTGGGCATGCCCAGCGGCAACGCGTTGGCCACGTCCAGCGCCAGATCGGTGCCCATGGTGCCGCCCAGCACCAGCAGACCGTCGATGCGGCGCTCGGCGCGCAACCGCATCGCGATGGCCGTGGCGCCCTGCGCCATCAGCACCATGGCGCTGTTTTCGTCACCGCTGTCGACAATCTGCTTCAAGGTCACACCGGCCGCCTCAGCCACGGCGGTGTTGGGGATGTCGGGGGTGAACCTGCCGCGACCCAGCACGCCCACGTCCAAGACCAGGGCGTGGCCACCCTGGCGCTGCACGCAGTCGCGCAGGTAGGCCATTTCGTCGCTCTTGGTGTCGACGGTACCGATCAGCAGGATGGTGGGTGCGGTGAGGCTCATGTTCGGTGCGGGTTGATCAGAGCGCCGCATCCACGGCGGCAAAGGATGCGTCGAGCACATCCACCAGGTGGTCCACTTCTTCGATCGTCATCACCAGCGGCGGCGACAGGATCATGTTCGGCCCCGAGATGCGTACCATGGCACCGCGCTGGTAGGCCTCGCGGGCCACACGCTGGGGCACGTCGCTGGTGCGCGGCACCGGCGTGCGCTTGGCCTTGTCGGTCACCATCTCGATGCCGGTCATCAGGCCGCGCCCGCGCACGTTGCCCACGCACTTGTACTTGCGCTCGAACTCGGCCAGGCGGGCCTGCATGTGCGCGCCGACGCGGGCGGCGTTGCCCGGGATGTCTTGCGCTTCGATCACGTCCAGCGTGGCCAGCGCCGCGGCGGCCGCCACCGGGTGGCCGCTGTAGGTGTAGCCGTGGGCGATCGTGCCGGCGCCGCTTTCGTCGGCGCGGAAGGCATCGGCCACGCGCTTGCCCAGCACCGTGGCGCCCAGTGGCACATAGCCCGAGGAGATGCCCTTGGCCAGGCACCAGATGTCGGCCTTCACGCCCCACAACCGGGTGCCGAACATGGCGCCGGCGCGGCCGAAGCCGGTGACCACCTCGTCGGCGATCAGCAGCACATTGTTGCGGTCGCAGACTTCGCGAATCAGCTTCCAGTAGTTGTCGGGTGGCACGATGACGCCGGCCGAGCCCTGGATGGGTTCGGCGATGAAGGCGGCCACCGTGTCGGCGCCCTGGAACTGGATCTCGCGCTCGAGCTGGTCGGCGCAGATGCGCGCCAGCTCCTCGGGGTCATCGGTGTAGGGGTTGTGGTAAGGCCACGGGGTGTCTACGTGGAAGCAGCCAGGCAGCAGCGGCTCGTAGGCGCGGCGGATGTTGCCCAGGCCGTTGACGCTCATGCCGCCG
>JBDTQF010000211.1:0-7121 GCA_039932275.1 Burkholderiales bacterium | reverse complement strand
CAGCGCGGCGGCTCGCCCACGCCCTTCGACCGCGTGCTGGCCACGCAGTACGGCCATCACGCGGTGGAACTGATCCGCCAGGGCCGCTGGAACCGCATGGTCACGCTGCAGCGCGGGCAACTCGACAGCGTGCCGCTGGCGGCGGTGGCGGGACAGAACCGCACCGTGCCGCTGGACCACCCGCTGCTGCAGTGCGCGCGCGAGATCGGGGTGTGCCTGGGCGACGCTTGAGGCGCCGGGCCGGGATTCAGACCCGGCTGATCAACGTCTGCATGCCGGCCCATTCCTGGCCGGGCGCGAGCCGGACCGGCGCGCCGATCTGCGCGGCTTCGACGCACAGCATGTCGCGCCAGCCCTCGGGCGGCATGTCGACCAGCAGGGCGCACTTCTGCGGTCCCGGGTTCCAGACCACGGTGTCTTCGAAGCCCTCGGTGGTGATCTCGACGCGCCGGCCCGGTTCGCGCAGCAACAACGGCTGCGGTGCTTGCCAGTAGATGCGGTCCATCTCCTGTGCAACGGTGAGCACGTCGATCCACTGCTGCTTGCCGTCGACCCCGGCCACATGGTCGTAGTAAGTGGCGCCCTGCAGGCCCTCGAGCTGGGTCTTGAGCACGTTGAAGCTGTGCAGGTAGGTGTGCAGCGCAGCGGTGAATTCCAGGGTCGCGTCACCGGTGTTGGTGACCGCCAGCTCGATGTCGAGGCGCCCGCCGCTCACGCTGATGGTCAGCTCGGCGGCAAAGGCGAAGGGCCACAGCGCACGCGTGGCCGCGTCGTCGACCAGCCGCAGCACGGCGAAGGCATGTTCGCCGCGCACCTGCGCCTGATCGAAGGCCCAGGCGCGTGTGCGCGCGAAGCCGTGTTTGGGCAGTGGGCCGCGGTCGGAGAACTGCGGGAAGCACACCGGCACGCCGCCGCGCACTGCATGGCCCTCGCCGTAGCGGGTGGCGGGCGACAGGTAGAGCTGTTCCTCGCTGCCGGCGGGCACCCACGAGACGATGTGCGCGCCATGCAGCAGCACGGTGGCGGCGGCACCGTCGGGCGCGCGCAGTTGTACGGCAGGCTGGCCGTTGACTTCAATGAGGCCGGTGGGTGCGCTGATCATGGCGTCAGGCCTGCAGCGCCACGCGCGCCGCAGCCAGTGTGGCCTCGACGTCGTCCGCGCTGTGGGCGCTGCTGACGAAGCCGGCTTCGTACAGCGCCGGGGCGAGGTACACGCCCTGCGTCAGCATGGCGTGGAAGAAGCGGTTGAAGCGCTCCTTGTCGGTGGCCAGCACTGCGTTGTAGTGCTGCGGCAATTGGTCGGCAAAGAAGAAGCCGAACATGCCGCCTTCGCTCTCGGTCACCAGCGGCACGCCGGCTTCACGGGCCACGCTGGCCAGGCCTTGCACCAGCGTGCGGGTGCGTGCCGCGAGCTGGTCGAAGTAGCCGGGCTTGGCGATCTCGTGCAGCGTGGCCAGGCCACAGGCCGTGGCCACCGGGTTGCCGCTGAGCGTGCCGGCCTGGTAGACCGGGCCGAGCGGGGCGAGCTGCTCCATGATCTTGCGCGGGCCGCCGAAGGCTGCCAGCGGCATGCCGCCGCCGATGACCTTGCCGAACACGCTGATGTCGGGGGCGAAGCCCGGCAGTTGCTGCGCATACAGGCTTTGCGCGCCGCCCAGCGCGACGCGAAAGCCCGTCATCACTTCGTCGAACACCAGCAGCGCGCCATGCTGCGTGCACAGCTCGCGCAGGCGGCGCATGAACGACAGGCTGGCGCGCACGAAGTTCATGTTGCCGGCGATGGGTTCGATGATCACGCAGGCCAGCTCATTGCCATGCACCTTGAACGCGGCTTCGAGCTGCTCGATATTGTTGTACTCGAGCACCAGCGTGTGCTGCACCACCTCGGCCGGCACCCCGGCGCTGGTCGGGTGGCCGAAGGTGGCCAGGCCCGACCCGGCCTTGACCAGTAACGCATCGGCATGGCCGTGGTAGCAGCCTTCGAACTTGATCAGCTTGGCGCGGCCGGTGGCGCCGCGTGCCAGGCGGATGGCGCTCATGCAGGCTTCAGTGCCCGAGCTGACCAGGCGGATCTGCTCGCACGAAGGCACCAGGGCCAGGATGGCTTCGGCCAGTTCGATCTCGCGTTCAGTCGGCGCACCGAAACTCAGGCCCTCGTCGACTGCGCGGTGCACGGCCTCGACCACCGCCGGATGGCCATGGCCCAGGATCATCGGCCCCCAGGAACCGATGTAGTCGATGTAGCGCTGGCCCTCGGCGTCCCACAGGTAGGCACCCTGCGCGCGCTGGATGAAACGCGGCGTGCCGCCGACGGCGCGAAAGGCGCGCACCGGGGAATTGACGCCGCCCGGGATCACACGCTGTGCCCGGGCAAAGAGATCGATGTTGTTCATGATGAGGAGACGAACGGCCCGCGCAGCGGGCTGGGATCAGTGGATGTTGCGCGAGTTGGGGGGCGCCTGCCCCGCATCGGCGAGCATCTCGTCGATCGCATCGGCGGTGCCTTCTTCGCCATCTTCGTCGGGCGTGGCAGCCCAGAAGAAGCGGTCCGGAATGACATTGCCCATGCCCGGGCGGAAGCCCGCGTCGAGCGATTGATCGAGGAAAGCCAGCGCCTCCGACACCGCGATGTGCAGCTCCTGCCCGCTTGCGAGCAGCGCCGCCACGCCGGCCGACAGCGTGTCGCCGGCGCCGATGAAGCTGGTCTCGAAGCGCTCGAACTTCTCGCCGGTGATGGCGCCCTGCGGCGAGGCCAGCACGTTGTCGATGAAGCTGTTGGGCAACTGCATGCCCGTCACCAGCACGTACTTGGTGCCGTGTTCGCCAGCAGCCACGGCCAGCTCGCGGGCCGACGGCGCGCGTTCCGAGTCCCAGTCGGGCAGCAGGAAGTCGGCCAGGGTCTTCTGGTTGCCCACCAGCACCTCGGTCATCGGCAGCACCAGTTCACGCAGCGCGTCGTGGTAGGACTGCGAGTCATCTTCGCTGTCGATCCACGACAGGCTGGGCAGGTAAGTCACCAGCGGGATGTCGGGATAGTCAGAGAGGATCTCGGCCACACCGCCGACGTTTTCTGCGGTGCCGAGGAAGCCCACCTTCCAGGCCGCGATGGTGACGTCTTCGAGGATGCCGCGGGCCTGTTCGACCACGGCCTCGTCATCGATCGGATGCTGGTCGAACACCTCGGCGGTGTCGCGCATGACGATGCTGGTCACCACCGGCAACGCATGCGCCCCCATGGCCGCGATCGTGGCAATGTCGCCAGCGATGCCACCGGCCCCGCTGGCATCGCTGGCGTTGAAGCTCATCACGCAGGCGGGCGCAGGCACATCCTGGGGCTCGGTGGCCTCGGTGTCGCTGATGTCAGGGGCTTGGGAAGGGGAATTCATGCAGGCTGGTAACAGTGCCCGCGGCGCGGGCACGTCGCGCAACGCAATGGAACGCGCGGGGTGTGCAAGGGTGGGCGAAAGCTCGAGGAGTTTCTGGGAAATCTTAGGTAGGTGCCCTGATGCGCTTGCATTCCTCGCAGGAGCGCTCGCTACAATCATTTTTCATTGTAGACATGCTATAGCCCTGGGCGCGCCGGACGTGAGCAACAACAACAAAACCTGGATGTGTTTGATCTGCGGCTGGATCTATGACGAGGCCACCGGCGACCCGGAGCATGGCATCGCAGCGGGCACTGCCTGGGGCGATGTGCCGATGAACTGGACCTGCCCTGAATGCGGTGCGCGCAAGGAAGATTTTGAAATGGTCGCGATCTAACTGGCAATGGCCGAGCCGGAACAACGGATGCCCCAAGTGGAACCTGCTTCGAACCCCTCGGAGAGCGAACGCGACCCGCAGATCACGCGGGTGCTGGTCATTGACGACAGCAACACCATCCGGCGCAGCGCCGAGATCTTCCTGAAGCAGGGCGGCTGCGAGGTAGTGCTGGCCGAAGACGGCTTCGACGCGCTGGCCAAGGTCAGCGACCACCTGCCCGACGTGATCTTCTGCGACATCCTGATGCCACGGCTCGACGGCTACCAGACCTGCGCCATCATCAAGCGCAACCCGCGCTTCGCGTCAGTGCCGGTGATCATGCTGTCCTCCAAGGATGGGCTGTTCGACAAGGCGCGGGGCCGCATGGTGGGCTCGCAGGACTACCTCACCAAGCCCTTCACCAAAGATCAGCTGCTGCATGCCGTGCGGCAGCATCGCCGGGTGGCAGCTTGACCATGTTGCGCGGCGCCCGGGGCCTCCCAGGCGGATCGACGCCCGCGTTGTCCCCACACGCATTGAGAACGGCCACCAAGGAACCCCTGCATGCCGATTTTGAGCATCCTGCTGGTCGATGATTCGAAGACCGAACTGCACTTCCTGTCGGAGGTGCTGATCCGGCAGGGCTTTCGCGTGCGCACGGCCGAGAACGGCGAAGAGGCCCTGCGCCGCATTGCCGAGGAAAAACCTGACCTGATCCTGATGGATGTCGTGATGCCCGGGCAGAACGGCTTCCAGCTCACCCGCGCCATCACCCGCGACCCGCAGTACGCTGATGTGCCGGTGATCATGTGCACCAGCAAGAACCAGGAGACCGACAAGGTCTGGGGCATGCGCCAGGGTGCGAGCGACTACGTGGTCAAGCCGGTCAACCCGGACGAGTTGGTGCAGAAGATTCGGGCGTTCGGCTGATGGCCAACAAACAAGCCCTGCGCGATCTACAGGCCCGGCTGGCCCAGCGCCTGCAGGAGGCCCGCACCGCGGAACGGCCGGCGGGCTGGCTGGCCGTGGAGTGCGCTGGGCAGGGCTTCTTGCTGCCGCTGGCCGAGGCGGGCGAAATCTTCCAGGATGCCGAGGTCGCGCCGGTGCCGCACACGGCCACCTGGTTCGCTGGCGTGGCCAACCTGCGCGGCGTGCTGACCGGTGTGGCCGATCTGGCCGGCTTTCTCGGCCTGACGCAGCGTCCGGCAGCCGAGGTTGAGGGTTCGCGGCTGGTGGCGTTTAATCCGGCGCTGGACGTGAATGCGGCCCTGCTGATCGACCGTCTGGCCGGCTTGCGCAACGCCGAGCAGCTGAGCATCGCGGCCGACGTCGATCCGGCGCTGCCGGGCTTTGCCGGGCGTCGCCTGCGCGACGATGCCGGGCGCGTCTGGCAGGAGTTGCGGCTGGCCTTGCTGGCGCGCGACGAACGCTTTTTGAACATCGTCGCGGAGGACTGAGCATGCAGGCATCCTCCGCATTCATGCAGACACCGGCAGGCGCCTGAGGCGCACGGCACGGGCCTGCTTACAAAGGCACGCATGGGTTTTCTCGACAGGTTCAAGCGCGGCAACTCCCGTCCGACGGCTGCGGAGCTGGCCGACCAGATGTCGTATGCCGGCGCCGATTCCATCAATGACGAGGACTACGACCACGGCGGCCGGCCGACCGAGATCGGCTCCACGCTGTCGGATGACGCCATCATCAGTGAGTCGACGCCGTCCGGGCGTGTGTCGCCCTATGCGGCGGCACACCGGGCGAGCACGCACGCCGAGGCGCGACGGCCGTGGGTGCCAAGCGCCGGTGCGGAGCTGCCGCTGATCGGCCATCTGTCGTCCGAACGTCAGCAGCGCATGCTGGCCGCCCTGCTCGGCATCGGTGTGCTGGGGCTGGTTTTGGCGTCGGTGCTCGCGGTGCGCTCTGCCAGCGGGGGCGCGGCGCAGGTGGGTGCGGTGGGCCATGCGCTGATGCAGTCGCAGCGGCTGGCCAAGTCGGTGCTGCAGGCGCTGGTGGGTCATCCACCGGCATTTGCCGAGGTGCGCGAATCGGCCGACGTGCTGGTGCGCAACGTGCGCGAACTGCGCGAAGAAGGCGGCGGCACGTCGGTGCCGGGGTCGGTGGACGCGTTGCTCGATCCGCTCCTGCCGCTGGTCGACAAGGCCGACAAGAACGCCCGCACCGTACTGGGTCAGGAAAAGGTGCTGACGCAGGTGGGCCAGGCGCTGCGCACCATCAACCGCCAGTCAGCCGAGATGCTGGCGCAGGCCGAGGGGGTGCTGCAGATCAAGCTGCAGCAGAACGCCTCCGCGCCCGAGCTGGCCACGGCCGGGCAGCTGATGATGCTGACGCAGCGCATCGGCAAGTCGGCCAACGAATCGCTGACGGTACAGGGCGTGTCACCCGAGGCGGTGTTCCTGCTCGGCAAGGATCTGAATGCGTTGCACGACTTGGCGCAGGGCCTGCTGGACGGCAGTGCCGAGCTTCGGCTGCCGCCTTCGCGCGATGTCGCCACGCGCGAGCGGCTGCAGGGCCTGCTGCGTTCGTTCGAGGCCATGCGCACACAGGGTGCGGCCATCCTCGGCAACCTGCAGGGCCTGGTGTCGGCGCGCGAGGCGCAGGCTGCGGTGATTGCCGATACCGAGCCGCTGCGCGTCGGGCTTGAGAAGGTGCAGGACCGGCTGTCCGGTGCCGGCGGCATGGGCTGGTTCAACGTGGTGTTGTTCGGGGTCTCGCTGCTGTTGGGTGCTGTGGGCGGCGTGGGCCTGCTGCTGGTGTTCACGCACGACCAGCGCCAGCGCGCCTTCGTGGCCGAGGAACAGCGCATCGAGGCCGAGCGGCAGGAGCGTGAGGCCAAGCGGGTCAACGATGCCAACCAGGCGGCGATCCTGCGCCTGATGAACGAACTGCAGTCGGTGGCCGAGGGCGACCTGACGCAGCAGGCCACGGTGACCGAGGACATCACCGGCGCCATTGCCGACTCGGTGAATTACACCGTCGAGGAACTGCGCACCCTGGTGGCGCAGGTGCAGGGCACGGCGGCCCGTGTGACCGACACCACGCAGCAGGTGGAGGCCACCTCCACCGAGCTGCTGGCTGCCTCCGACGAGCAGCTGCGCGAGATCCGCGAGACCGGCGAGGCCGTGTTGCAGATGGCCGGCCACATCCAGCAGGTCTCGGCCCACGCGACTCAGTCGGCCGAGGTGGCGCGCCACTCGCTGGCCGCGGCGACCTCGGGCTTGGCGGCCGTCACCGACACCATCGGCGGCATGAACGCCATCCGCGACCAGATCCAGGAAACCTCCAAGCGCATCAAGCGCCTGGGCGAGTCATCGCAGGAGATCGGCGAGATCACCGAGCTGATCTCCGACATCACCGAGCAGACC
>JBDTQF010000210.1:0-7221 GCA_039932275.1 Burkholderiales bacterium | reverse complement strand
GTCGATGCTGAAGCTGCCGCTCTTGACGATGCCCTCCTCCAGGCTCCAGCCCTCGCTGCGGGTGTACTGGAAGTACAGGTCCGCATCATCGACACGGTGCGCGGCGATGGTGTTGAGCGCCAGCGTCATCGACGCCTGGGTCAAGCCGTAGGGTTCGAGCAGCAGCTGCCCGGCGGTGGCCAGCCGCTCCAGAGTCGGTTCGCGCGAAATCATGGGCTGATTCTGGCATGCAGCCAAGGAGCTGGAAGCCCACCACAATCGCGACATGGCAGCCTCCACGGCAGTTTCCGCACGGTTGGTCGCACACCTCGACATGGACGCGTTCTACGCCAGCGTCGAGCTGCTGCGGCAACCTGCACTGCGCGGGTTGCCGGTGGTGATCGGTGGCTCGCGCGCGGCCGGCGGTGCGCCCGGGCAGCGGCTGGCCGACTACACCGGCCGAGGCGTCGTCACCACCGCCACCTACGAGGCGCGGGCCTTCGGCGTGCACTCAGGCATGGGCTTGATGAAGGCCGCCGCGCTGGCGCCGCAGGCCCTGCTGCTGCCGGCCGACTTCGACGAATACCGGCGCCTTTCCAAGCTGTTCAAAACCGCGGTGGCTGAGCTGGCCCCGGCCATCGAGGACCGCGGCATCGACGAGATCTACATCGACCTGGGTGATCTGCCCGGTGCGCGCGAGCCGATCGGCCACGACCCGCTGGGCGGCGCGCGGGCGCTGGCACTGGACATCAAGAACAACGTCTTCAACCGCACCGGCCTGACCTGCTCGATTGGCCTGGCGCCCAACAAGCTGCTGGCCAAGCTGGCCAGCGAGTTCGACAAACCCGACGGCCTGACGGTGCTGACGGCCGACGATGTGCCGGCGCGCGTGTGGCCGCTGGCCGTGCGCAAGCTCAACGGCATCGGCCCCAAGGCCGCGGCGCGGCTGCACGAGCTGGGCATCGCCAGCCTGGGCGATCTCGCCCGGACTGAGCCGGCGCTGCTGCTGGCGGAATTCGGCCCCAGCTACGGCCGCTGGCTGTTTGAAGCCGCGCACGGCCGCGATGCGCGCGCGGTGGTCATGAGCAGCGAGCCGGTGTCGATCAGCCGCGAAACCACCTTCGAGCGCGACCTGCATCCGCGCACCGACCGCGAGACGCTGAGCGCCGTGCTCACAAGGCTGTGCGAACGCGTCGCCGGCGACCTGCAGCGCAAGGGCTACCTGGCCCGCACCATCGGCATCAAGCTGCGCTTCGACGATTTCCGCACCGTCACGCGCGACCACACGCCCGGCACGGCAACGGCAGATGCGGCCGAAGTGCTGGCAGGCGCGCGCGCCTGCCTCAAGCGCATCACGCTGTCGCGCCGGCTGCGGCTGCTGGGGGTGCGGGCCGGCACGCTGGTGCGCACCGATGCCACTGCACCGCTGCTGCCCGTGAAACCGTGCAAGGCGGTTGCGCCCAAGGGGCCCCGCCCGGCCGGTGCGGCCGACGATGCGGCGAACTACACGCGGTCGCTGTTCGGCGACGATGGCGACGGCGAGACCTGAGCCGCGCCGGCCCCTCGCGTCGGCAGGCGCCACAGCCACACCGCCACCGCCACGCAGCACAGTGCCGGCAGCCAGCGCAGGCGCGGCAGCGCCAGCCATGCCGAGAGGCTGCCCAGGGCCATCATCACGGAGGCGAGCTGCTTGGCGCGCAAGGGCACGGCGCGGTGGGCGCGCCAGTCGTGCACCATCGGCCCCAGGCGCGGGTGGTCGAGCAGCCAGCGCTCGCATCGTTCGCTGCCCCGCGAAAAACAGGCCGCTGCCAACAGCACGAACGGGGTGGTCGGCAGCAACGGCAGGAAGATGCCGATCACGCCGAGCAGCAGGCTCAGCCCGCCGGCCAGCAGCCAGAGCCAGCGTTGCCAGCGCGGCCGCGGCAGCACCCTGACAGGGAGCAGCTCGGACATGCTCGGCGGAGCCGGCTCAGGCCAGCGCGTTCGGCCGTGCCGCGAGCAGCAGCCGGGCGATCTCGCGGTGGCAGCGCTGGGCCCGTTCGGTGTCATCTTCGCGCTCGGCGATCAGCGCCAGCTGCAGCCAGGCGTCGCGCCGCAGCGTGGCCGGGGCGTCGGCGGTCTGCGTCACGCCTTCCAGCAGCCGCGCGGCGCGGCCCCACAACGCGCGCTGGGCCATCGCCACGCCCGCCGCATACGCCACCTGCGGGTCGGCCGGCAAGGCGCTGAGCGCCGCTTCGATCAGCGGCAGCCAGTCCACCGTGAGGCCCTCGCAGGCCGACACGAAGGCATCGAGCACCGCCTGGCGCTCGGCCTCGCTCAGGCGCGGTAGTTCGGTCCAGTGCGGCTTGAGCCAGGCCCGCGCGTCGCCATGCGCGCCGAAGCCGCAGGCCAGCCGGGCGACATGCGCGCACACCAGCGGGTCGCGCCGGTCGGCCGGATCGAGCTGGGCCCACAAGCGCCGCAGCTGCTCGGCATCGCGGGCCTGGTCGAGTGCTTCCACCGCCAGCGCTCGCAGCAGGCCGGCCGCCGCGGCGGGTGTGAAGCCCTGGTGCTTGGCCAGCAGGCGCGCGGTGCGCAGGGCTTCCAAGGGTTCACGCGCCAGCCGAGCGGCCTGCAGCTTCAGCCGCAGGGCATGGGTGCGCCGCGCCACACCGGTGGGCAGTGCCTCCAGCCGCTGCAGGGCCAGGCGGGCGTTGCGGTCGTCGAGCGCCCACTCGGCCGCCAGCAGGCTGGCGCCTTCCAGCAGCGGCGCGGGCGGCGGCAGGCGCTGCAGCAGCGACAGCACCTGGGCATGCTGCTCGTCGCGCCGCTTGCGGTCCTGCAGACGGTGCAGCGAGACCGCCGCCACCAGGTGCGCCAGCGCGGCGAACTCGGCATCGCGCTCCACCGGGCCGGCCTGCTGGCGGATGTCGATGCCGCGCTGCGCCGCCCGCTGCGAACGGCTGTAGCGGCCGGCCAGCAGCAGCGCCAGGGCCTCGCGCAGCGCCTGCTGCGCGGCGCGCTCGCGCACCTGCCGGCGCCATTCGCGGGCCCGCTGCGGCAAACCCACCAGCGCGGTGGTGGTGCGCACCAGCAGGTAGCCCAGCAGGCCACCGGCCACCGCCAGCAGCAGGAACAGGTTGAGCGACAGGTCGACCCGCCAGCCGCGCCAGTAGATCGACACCAATCCGTCGTTGGCGCCGAGGGTCGTGGCGGCCAGCACGGCCACCGCGCCGATCAGCAACAGTCCGAGCACGCTGCGCATCAAGGTATCGCCTTGCTTCGGCCAGCGGCGCTCAACGGCCCGCCACCGCGGCCGAAATGGCGGCCAGGGTTTCGTCGGGTCGCGGCACGCCGACCTGGCGGCTTTGCTGCGCCGCTTGGCGCAGCAGCTCGAGCGTGACCTGGGTCCGCCGGGCGCTGCCGTCGAAGTAACGCTGCACCGCGCTGGCGGCCATCTGCAGGTCGCCCTGCGCCGCCTCGGGCTGACGCGACAGCAGCGCCAGCCGCGCATTCAGCACCCGCAGCTTGACGTTCTCGCGCAGGAACACCGACTGCTCGGGCGCGATCAGCGCGGCCTCGGGCTGGTCGATGCGCGTGACCCGCAGCAGCTGGCGCAGCTCGGTCCAGACCCGGTTGCCGGCGCGGCCCCAGTCGTCGCGCTGCTGCGCCCACCAGTCGCCGGCAGACGACGCGGCAGCACCTGCCGGCCGGGCAGCCGGCGCAGTGCGGGCCGCATCGGGCCGGCGGATCGCCTGCGCATCGCCGAGCAACGGCAATTCGTCCACCAGGCGGGCTGCCTCGTCGAGCTTGATCAGCAGCGCGCCGATTTCCGGCACCCCCACCGCGCGCACCCGCTCGAGGTCGCGTACCAAGGCGCGGCGCACCCGTTCCAGCCGCGGCTGGCTGACCCGCGCCAGGCGCTCGTCGGCACTGCGCAGCGCGGCCACCAGCGGCTCGGCACTGCCGGTGATGGCGCTTTGCTGCAGGGCCACACGGATGGCGGCGTCGATGTCGGTGATCAGGTTCTCATCGCGCGAACGTGACAGCGACTGGATCAGCTCTTCAAGCTGCGTGCGCTGCAGCGCCACCTCGGACAGGCGCGTCTCCAGCAAGGCTACCTTGGCCGCGGTGTCGCGCACCAGCTCCTGCGACTGCTTGGCCAGCATGCGCGCCTCGGCCGCTTGCTCACCGCTGAGCTGCTGGCGGCGCACCAGGTCGAGTTCCAGGCCGTGCATGTCGCTGCTCGCCTGCCAGGCCAGCAGCAGCGCCAGCACGGCCAGCAGCAGGGTCGCGAGCAGCCCGCCGAGGAGCCAGCGCGAGGCCGGCGGCAGTGGCCCGCTGACCGCAGCCGCCGGCTGCGGCGCGGCGGGCTGGGGCGCATCCACCGCGGGGTTCTCGCGCGCCGGGACGGCGGGCTCGGCGGCCACGGCCGCCACCGTTGGCGGGGCGGCCGGCACACCGGAGCTGGACAGGGGATCGGTCACGGGCAGGCCAGTGTCGTCATGCGGGAGGTAAAGGGCTGATTGATTCTATCGACTGGCCTGTGCGTGCCGTGCCTCGGGCTCATCACTGGCGGCCCATCACTGGCTCACCGCGCGAGCCACCACGGCCGGGTCGGGCTGCACCGCGATCACCCGCGGCCAGCCCGCCGCGCGGACGGTCTCGGCAATGCGCGGGTGGGTGGCCAGTGCCGTCACCACCTGCGCGGCGGCCAGTGCCGCTGCGTCACGCTCCAGGTACTCGACCAGGTAGCGCACCGCCTGCGAGCTACTGAACAGCCAGGCATGCCGCGCTGGCGCCGCCAGCACCTGGTCGAGGCAGGCCCGCGCGTCGGCCTCCCAGCGCGGTGGGCACAGCCGGTAGGCGGCCTGAAACTGCACCTCGGCGCCGGCCCCGCGCAGCGTGTCGGCCAGCCAGTCGCGGCCGCTCTCGCCACGCACGATCAGCACCGGCACGCCGGCCCAGTGCCGTGCGGCCAGCACCTGGGTCCACAGCGTCTCGGCATCGAAACGGTCCGAATCGGCCCGCGGCGCCACGATGGCGGTGGCCGTCACCCCGGCCGCCTGCAATGCCGCCACCGTGCCCGGGCCGGTGGCGCCCGCCAACACGCCGGCCGGCCAGGCCAGAGCCTGCGGCCGGTGGGCAAAGAACGCCTGCACCGCGTTCGGGCTGACGAACATCACCATCGCTTGCTGGTCCAACGTGTGCCAGGTGCGCCGCAGCGCGGGGGTCAGCGCCGGGTCGGGCACGATGTGCAGCAGCGGCAACGCGATGGCCCCAACGCCCTCGGCCTGCAGGCGGACCAGCCACGCATCGGCCTGCGGCTGCGGGCGCGTGACGACCACGCACCGGCCCGTCGTCGAGGCGCTGTCGGGTATGAGCGCAGGCGCGTCGGACATGGCGAAAGTCAGGCCGGGGGAAGCTGTGCCAGCAGGGCGTCGCCACCGCCGTCGCGCAAGGCTGCAGCCACCTGCAGGCCCAGCGCTTCCGCCTCGGCGGTGGTAGCAACAGTGGCACGGGCCTGTGCCCGCAGCAGCGGCACGTCGGCCCGTTCGGGATGGCCCAGCAGGGCTTGCAGCCACAGCGTGCCGCCCTGCCACTGCGCATAAGCCGCCAGCGGCATGCTGCAGCTGCCGCCCAGCGCACGCGACACCGCCCGCTCGGCGTGCACGGCCAGCCATGTCGGTGCATCGCCCAGCGCGGCCAGCGCCTCGATCAACGCTGTCGCGTCGCTGCGCACCTCCAGCCCCAGCGCGCCCTGCCCGGCGGCGGGCAGCATCTCGGTGGGGTCGATGGACGCGCGGATGCGAGCCGCCAGCCCCAGCCGCAGCAGGCCGGCGGTGGCCAGGATGATGGCGTCGTACTCGCCGTCGTCGAGCTTGCGCAGCCGGGTGTCGAGGTTGCCGCGCAGCGGCTGCACGTCCAGGTCGGGCCGCAGCGCCTTGAGCTGCACCACGCGGCGCAGGCTGGAGGTGCCCACGCGCGCGCCCTGCGGCAGCGCCGCCAGGCTGGCGTGGCGGTTGGAGACGAAGGCGTCGCGCGGGTCCTCCCGCACAAGCACGGCCGCGAGGGTGAAGCCCTCCGGCAGCACCATCGGCACGTCCTTGAGCGAGTGCACGGCCAGCTGGGCGCGGCCCTCTTCCAGCGCCACCTCCAGCTCCTTGACGAACAGGCCCTTGCCGCCCACCTTGGACAGCGCCCGGTCGAGGATCTGGTCGCCGCGGGTGGTCATGCCCAGCAGGTTGACCGACCAGCCCAGCCGTTCGGCCAGCAGCGCGCGCACATGTTCGGCCTGCCACAGCGCCAGGCGGCTCTCGCGGGTGGCGATGGTGCAGGAGGTAACGGGCTGGCTCATGCTTCAATTGTCAGCGATGGCGCAGGCCTCGAACTTGCTGCACTGCTGCGCCGCCCATGCCCGACCGTCGAGAGCCACCCATGCCCACCGTGTCTGCCCGCCCGAAGACCCCGCGCCCCGAGCGCAGCCGCGGTGATGCGGCCGAGAAGAACCGCCCGCTGGTGGAGGACATCCGGCTGCTCGGGCGCATCCTGGGCGACGTGATCCGCGAACAAGAAGGCCAGGCCGCCTTCGACCTGATCGAGCGGGTGCGGCAGCTGTCGGTGGCGTACCGCCTCAAGCGCGATGCCGGCGCGGGCAAATCGCTCGACCGGCTGCTGAAGAACCTGTCGAGCGACCAGACGGTGGACGTGATCCGCGCCTTCAGCTACTTCTCGCACCTGGCCAACATCGCCGAAGACCGCCACCATGTGCGCCGGCGCGAGCACCACGAGCGCCTCGGTGACCTGCAGGAAGGCTCGCTGGCGCTGTGCTTCGAGCGCCTGGCGCGGGCCGACATCCGCGCCGCCGACATCGTGCAGACGCTGGCGCAGGCCTTCATCTCGCCGGTGCTCACCGCCCACCCCACCGAAGTGCAGCGCAAGAGCATCCTCGATGCCGAGCGTGCCATTGCCGAACTCATCGGCCAGCGCGACAGCCTGGTGATCGAAGCCCAGCAGCGCGACAACGAAGCGCTGCTGGGCGCCCGCGTGACGCAGCTGTGGCAGACCCGCATGCTGCGCTATACCAAGCTGACGGTGGCCGACGAGATCGAGAACGCGCTGAGCTACTACCACGCCACCTTCCTGCGCCAGATCCCGCGGCTGTACCGCGAGATCGAGCAGGCCCTGCCCGGCCATGCCATCGCCAGCTTCTTCCGCATGGGCAACTGGATCGGCGGCGACCGCGACGGCAACCCCTTCGTC
>JBDTQF010000209.1:0-7246 GCA_039932275.1 Burkholderiales bacterium | reverse complement strand
CGAGCAGCTGCGCGAGCAGGTGCAGAACATCGAGTAGCCGCAGGCCGGCCGCTAAGCCGGGCTGCGCCGCAGCAACGCGCGGATCACCAGCACAAAGGCCGGGCGATGCGGCGCTTGGCCGCAGCCAGCCCGTCGAGATGGCGCACGGTGGCGCAGTTGCGGCGGGCCAGCGTGCGGATCAACTCATATGTCTGCGGCATCTCGCCGAGGAAGCCGGCAGCGATCACCGTGATCATCAGCCCGCAGACCGCATGTTCACAATAGCTTTGCCAGGCCGCATCAACGTCGTAGTCGATGCCCGCAGCGCGCAGGACGCCCACATGCATTTCGACCAGTCCGCGCTCGCAGGCCTGCCGGTCCTCGGGCGAGAGGCTGCCACTGAGGAAGTACGCCAGATCGATCATCGGATCCCCGACGGTGACCAGTTGCAGGTCGAGGAGGCAGGCACGCAGCGTGTTGCCAGCGGTCTCGAAGAAGATGTTGTCGACGCGCGGCTCGCCGTGGATCAGCGTCACATGCCGCGGCTCGGCGCGGTGCCAAGGGCCGACCAGCGGTGCGAGCGACTCGATCAGCGCCAGCGCCTCCTCGCCCAGTTCAGCATGCTGCGAGCGCATGACCTGCACGCCGATGTCGTACCAGTGCGCGCGCAGATCGCCCCGCTCAGCCAGGCGCACCGCCCATGTCAGTGTCTGCAGTTCGGGGGCCTGCCAGTAGCGTGTGTGCATGGCCGCGAACTCGCGCGTCACCGCCTGCGCATGCAGCGGGTCACAGCCCGCGATCTGGTTGCCGGGCAGGCCACGGTCGGTCAGGTCTTCCAGCACCAGGTTGAACGAGCCGTTGCTCGCGGCGGCGAAATGGCAGCGCGGAATGCGCATCGGCGGCTGATCGCCGAAGAAGCGGTAGGCCGCCACCTCGCGTTCGTAGCCGAGCAGGTCGAGGTGGGCCGCGTCCGCATCGAGGTGGTCGGGCCGCGGCAGCTTGACGATCACGCTCTCGGGCAGCCCCTGTCCCATGCCGTTGTAGCCGAAACGCACGCGCCAGGTGCTGGCGGCCGTGCCATTGCCCACCGGCGCGACCTCGTAGATCTTGCCCACGCGCGGCACGGTCTGGCCGCTGGCGCACAGCGCGCGGTGCAACCAGGTTTCATTGATCTGGTCAGCCGAACGCAGCACCTCGGGCGGCGGCGGTGCCTGCACCACGTCGTCGGTGCGGCCCCAGTGCCCATTCATGTACGACGAGTTCCAGCAGTCGGTGAAGCGGCCGTTCTCGGCACGGAACGTCTCGATGCCGCACAGCGGCAGCGGCTGGCCGTCGGGGCCGACGCCGGTCATGTTCCACACCGAGGTGACGTGCTGCCCATCGCCGCACAGCACCTCGTGCGTGAAGTGCGGCTGGATCTTCTGGCGCGCGTGCTGCACGCGGGCGATCTGCTCATCGTGCGACAGCGGCGTGGTGCTGCCGGCGTCGTGGCGCACGATCGGGTCGGCGCAGATCTCGCGGATCAGCTCGACATGGCCGCGGTTCCAGATCTCGTCCCAGTAAAGGCGGATCAAGGTCTCCGGCGAGCGCGCCGCGCTGCTGGTCAATGAATCGGCGGCATCGGACAAGGCAGTCTCCAGTGGTTTGTTGTCGTAGCGCGAGGCGTGCACCTGCGCTGACTATACTGAGTCTAGGTTCAACCATTGGCGAATCGATCCGCACAACCACCATGAACTTCACCCTATCGCCCGATGCCCAGGCCATGCAGCGCGCCACGCGCGAGGTGGTGGACGATCTGCTCAAGCTGGAACCCCAGTTCCACGAGAACGACGTGGTGCCAGCCGGGGTGGACGAGACGCTGGCCCAGCTGGGTTACTACGGCATGGCCATCTCGCCGGAATACGGCGGCACCGGCATCGACAAGGTCACCAGCGCGCTGGTCCAGCTGGAGTTGGCGCGCCTGCCACCGCAGTTCTGGCCACTGATCCGCTCGGCGCTCGGGCCCATGCCGCACGCACTGGCCAAACACGGCACCGAGGCGCAGAAGCGCCAGTGGCTGCCGCAGATCGCCAGCGGCGCCAAGCGCGTGAGCTTCGTGTTGACCGAACCCGGTGCGGGCAGCGACATCGCCTCGATGAAGACCACCGCGGTGCGCAAGGGCGACCGCTGGGTACTCAACGGCTCGAAGACCTTCATCTCCAACGCCAACAAGGCCGACATCTTCGTGGTCTTCGCCAAGACCGATCCGGAACTCGGACGCAATGGCATCTCGGCCTTCCTGGTCGAGCCCTCGGCCAAAGGCTTCAGCATTGGCAAGGTGATGAAGACCATGGGCTGGATGGTCGATGGCCTGTTCGACGTGTCGTTCGACGACTGCGAGATCCCGGCCGAGAACCTGCTCGGCGAGGAAGGCCGCGGCTTTTACTACGCGCTTGAGGGCCTCAACGAAGGCCGGATCAATGTGGGGGCGCAGTCACTGGGCGGCGGCGACATTGCGCTCGAACACACGATTCGTTATGCGCAGGAGCGCATCACCTTCGGCGTGCCGCTGGGCGACCACCAGGCGGTGCAGCACATGATTGCCGACATGGCGATGGAGCAGCATGCCGCGCGGCTGCTGCTGCTCGAAGCCGCCTGGAGCTACCAGAACCGCCAGGACGTGCGGCTCAAGGCCTCGTATGTGAAGGTGTTCTGCAGCGAGACCGCCTGCCGCACGGCCGACAAGGCGGTGCAGATCCACGGCGGTGCTGGCTACATCCGCGGCATGGTGGTGGAGCGGGTCTACCGCGACCTGCGCGTGCTGCGCATCTACGAAGGTGCTTCGGAGATCCAGCGCAACATGATCGCGCGGCACCTGCTCAAGTAATCCGGATCAGGGCTCAAACAGGGCCCTGTGCTGTTCACGCAGCAGGTTCTTCTGCACCTTGCCCATGGCGTTGCGGGGTAGCTCGCTCACCACGAACACCTGCTTGGGCACCTTGTAGGCGGCGATGCGGGCCTTCAGCGCAGCAATCAAATCGTCGGCCTGCGGCGGCTCGCCCGGCCGCGGCACCACCAGCGCGAGCGCGCCCTCGCCGAAGTCGGCGTGCGGCACGCCGACGACGGCCGATTCGGCCACGCCGGGCAGCTCGTTCAGGAACCCTTCCACCTCGGCCGGGTAGACGTTGTAGCCGCCGCTGATGATCAGGTCCTTGCTGCGGCCGACGATGGTGAGGTAGCCCGCGGCGTCGAAGCGGCCCACGTCGCCGGTGCGAAACCAGCCGTCGGCGGTGAACTCCTCGGCCGTCTTCTCCGGCATGCGCCAGTAGCCGCTGAAGACATTGGGGCCGCGCACCTGCACGTTGCCGACCTGCTCGTTGCCAATCCCGCCGGCCGGCAGCGGCTGGTCGGCATCGTCCACCACCCGCACGCCCACGCCCGGCAACGCCGGCCCGACGGTGCCGCCGATGCGCCGCGCCTGCGTCTCACCGGGCGCCGGCTTGCACGGGTTGGAGGTCAGCATGACGGTCTCGCTCATGCCATAGCGCTCCAGGATGGTGTGGCCGGTGCGGGCCTGCCAGTCGCGGAAGGTCTCGATCAGCAACGGCGCCGAGCCCGAGATGAACAGCCGCATGTGGGCGCAGGCCGCGCCGGTCAGGCCCGGCTCCTGCAGCAGCCGCACATACAGCGTGGGCACGCCCATGAAGACGGTGGCACGCGGCAGCCGCTCGATCACCGCGCGCGGCTCGAACTTCGACAGCCACAGCATCGGGCTGCCGTTGATCAGCGCGCCGTGGATAGCCACGAACAGGCCGTGCACATGGAAGATGGGCAGCGCATGGATCAGCACGTCGCCGGGCCGCCAGCCCCAGTAGTCCTTCAGCATCAGCGCGTTCGACAGCATGTTGCCGTGGCTGAGCATCGCGCCCTTGCTGCGGCCGGTGGTGCCGCTGGTGTAGACGATCACCGCCAGGTCGTCGGCCCGGCGCGGTACCACCGCCTGCTGGTCGCCGAACTGCGCGGCGCGGTCGAGCAAGGTGCCCGTGCGGTCGTCGTTCAGCGTGAACACATGCGCCACGCCGGCCTTGAATGCCAGCTTCGACAGCCACGGGAAGGCGCGGCCGGTGCACACCACCACCGCCGGTTCGGCGTTGGCGATGAAGTAGTCAAGTTCGGCCTGCTGGTACGCGGTGTTCAGCGGCAGGTAGACGAAGCCAGCACGCAGCGTGGCCAGGTACAGCAGCAGCGCCTCGACCGACTTGTCGGTCTGCGCGGCGATGCGCGAGCCGGCCGGAATGTCGAGCGAAGCCAGCAGGTTGGCCAGCATCGCACTCGCACGGTCAAGGTCGCGCCAGCTGTAGATGTGGCCGTCGTCGGTCTCGATCGCCATGGCGTCGAGGTCGGCCGGGAAGGCCGCGCGCAACGCGGTGAACAGGTTCTGGTCGTCCATGGGGCCCCTTCGATCGGAGCCAGGGTTTTACCCCAAACGAGCAGCGATCCAGCACAGCGCTGGTTCAGGGGCTGCTGGCGGCCTTCGGGCGCGAGAACAGCTCCTGCAGCCAGTTCTTCAACGGCTCGGTCACTCGCTCGACCAGGCTTTGCGGCAGGCCGATGCCTTCGACATAACCGCCTTCGGCCCATTCGCTGTAGCGCCAGTCATCGTCGACCCGCTGCACACCTTCGGGCACGGCCATCTGGGCCACCGGCACGCCCTTGAGCATGGTTTTCATCGCGCCGATCCAGATGGGCAGCGCCAGGCCGCCGCCGGACTCGCGGCTGCCCAGACTGCGCGGCGTGTCATAGCCCATCCAGGCCACGCCCACCACGCTGGGCTGGAAGCCGGCAAACCAGGCATCGACCGCGTCGTTGGTGGTGCCGGTCTTGCCGTACAGGTCGGGCCGCTGCAGCTGCGCCTGGGCCTTGGCGGCGGTGCCCGAACGGGTCACCTCCTGCAGCAGGCTGTCCATCACGAAGACATTGCGGGCCGGCACGGCACGGTTCGCCTCCATCAGCGGCGCCGCGGGCGGCGCCTCGAACAGCACCTGGCCATGGGCATCGGTGATGCGCTCAATCACCACCGGCTCGATGCGCCAGCCGCCGTTGGCCAGCACCGCATAGGCCTGGGCCAGCTGCATGGGCGTGGTGCTGCCGGTGCCCAGCGCCAGGCTGAGAGAGTCGGGCTGCTTGGCCAGATCGAATCCGAACCGCGCCACCCACTCGCGCGCGGCCGGCACACCGATGTACTGCAGCACGCGGATGCTGACCATGTTCTTCGACCTGGCCAGGCCTTGCCGCAACGTGATCGGGCCGTCGTACTGGTCGTCGGAGTTGCGCGGGTCCCAGCCCGAGGGCTGGTCGCCGCCGGGCTCCAGCGGCGCGTCGTTGACCTGCGTGGCAGGCATCACGCGGTGCTCCAGCGCAGCCGAATAGAGAAACGGCTTGAAGCTGGAGCCGGGCTGGCGCCAAGCCTGGGTGACATGGTTGAACTGCTGGTGCGTGAAGTCGAAGCCACCCACCAGCGCCCGCACCCGGCCGGTGAGCGGGTCGAGCGCAACGAAGGCAGCTTCGGCCTCGGGCCACTGCGCCAGCGTCCAGCCCGGCGCAGCCTTGCGGCGCGGCACGCCCTGCACTCGGATGACGGCACCGCGGCGGATGGCCCGCGCCGCCCCGGCCTTGGGCGACAACGCCGCCTGGCCCCAGCGCAGGCCCTCGCCCGCCAACTCGATGACTTCACCGCTGGCCAGCTGCGCCCTCACCTGCTTGGGGCTCGCCTGCAGCACGATGGCCAGGCGCAGGTCTTCATCATCGCGGTGCTCCTTGAAGGTCTGCGCGATGGCGCTCTCGGCCTCGCTGTCGTCATCGGGCAGCGATTCATGGTCTTCCGGACCACGGTAGGGCTGGCGCCGGTCATGCTCGATCACGCTGTGGCGCAGGGCCTCCCACGCGGCCTGCTGGTCGGCGGCACGCAGCGAGGTGAACACCTTGTAGCCCTCGGTGTAGGCCTTGTCGCCAAAGCGTTCAAACGCCGCCTGGCGCGCCATCTCGGCCACATGCTCGGCATGCACCTCCACCTGCAGCGGCGAGCGGATCTGCAGCTTCTCGGCCCGCGCGGCAACGGCCTCGGCCTCGCTGATCACCCCCGTGGCGACCATGCGTTGCAGCACCACGGCCTGGCGCTGGGTCGCGCGTTCGAAGTTGCTGATCGGGTTGGCGTAGACCGGGTTCTGCGGCAGGCCGGCCAGCATCGCGGTCTCGGCAATCGACAGCGCCTGCAACGGTTTGCCGAAGTAGGCCTGCGACGCCGCTGCAAAACCGTAGCTGCGCTGGCCCAGGTAGATCTGGTTCAGGTACAGCTCCAGGATCTGGTCCTTGCTGAGTTGGCGCTCGAGCTTGATGGCCAGCAGTGCCTCCTTGGCCTTGCGCTCCAGCGTGCGCCGGGTCGTCAGGAAGAAGGTGCGCGCCACCTGCTGGGTGATGGTCGAGGCACCCTGGCGCATGCCGCCGGTGAGGTTGGCCACCACGGCACGCAGCAGGCCCCGCAGGTCGATGCCGGCGTGTTCACGAAAGCGGCTGTCCTCCACCGCCAGCACGGCGTCCTGCAGGCGCTTGGGCATCTCGGCAATCGGCACGAACTGGCGGCGCTCGGCGCCGAACTGGGCAATCGAGACGCCATCCTGGGTGAACACCTGCAACGCCTGGCGCGGCCGGTAATCCACCGCCTTGTCGAGCCGCGGCAGCTGGAACCACAACACCGCCAATGTCACAGCCAGCACCGCCGCGACGAGCAGCAGACTGGCCAGGACCTTGCCGCGCCGAGTGGCCGGCAAGGTGAAGTTCTTGAACCCGATCATCAAGACGGGGCCGCCGCGGCGGCCCGAAGCAAACAGAGCCGCGACTGTACGCGCCGATGCCCGTGAGCAAAAACAAAGGGCTGCAACCTTGCGGTGCAGCCCTTTGAAAAACTTGGCGGAGTGGACGGGACTCGAACCCGCGACCCCCGGCGTGACAGGCCGGTATTCTAACCAACTGAACTACCACTCCACGCGGTAGCAACGTTTTCGGCTTACGCCACAAGTGCTGCCAGACTTGCGCCAACTTGGTTGGCGACCCCTAGGGGATTCGAACCCCTGTTACAACCGTGAAAGGGTCGTGTCCTAGGCCTCTAGACGAAGGGGTCCACATCTTTCACCCACTTGAACTGCGCGCCACCGTAGAGCTTGGCTTGTCGCCTTGCTCTTGGTGGAGGTAAGCGGGATCGAACCGCTGACCTCTTGCATGCCATGCAAGC
>JBDTQF010000208.1:0-7285 GCA_039932275.1 Burkholderiales bacterium | reverse complement strand
GTGGTGCTGTGGGAGCCGCTGCCGAAGCGGGCGGCGCGGCGGCAGGCATGGCGGGCGCTGAGGCCACCACCTGGCCGGCCGCCGGTGGCGCGGCGTTCAGCTCGGCCTCTGGTGACATGGCCGTGATGGCCCCCGGGGTCCGTGCAGGCGTGGCCGGGTCGACGGGGGCGGTGGCCGCGGGCGGCGCCGCCGGGCCTGGGGCCGGTTCTGCCGTCCGGTCTGCAACAGGCCGGTCTGCACCAGGCCGGTCTGCCGGCGTGACGAGCGCGCTGACGGGGGCGAAGTCATTCACCATGAGCGGGCGCAGCCACCAGCCCACGGCCGCGGCCACGCCTGCCAGCAACAACGCACCGGCACCGATCCGGACCGCCCGCGAGCCCGAGGCTGGGGCGGGCATCGACACCATCGGCGGGGCGGTCGAGCGTGCCTTGGCCGACCGATCGGGCACGTACCGAACGGGGGTGGCCCAGTCATCGCTGCTGCCGTCGTCGTCGTTCTCGTCGTAGGCGTCGGTGGCGAAATGTTCCCAGAGCGGTTCGTCGGTGGCCGCTGCAGGGCGCGTGACGGGAGCGACGGCTGCAGCCGATGTTGCAACTGACGCCGCAGCCACCGACGGCGTGGCCGCGCGGTATGAAACCGCTGCAGCCGGCTGCAGCGACGCCGGTGGCGCCGCACTGTCGGGCACCGGTGCCTGGTCGAGGCGGCTCTTTGCAGCCACATCGCGCACGGCCTGGCGCACCGAGCTCAGCCACTCGTCGTCGGCCAGGGCGGCGCCGGGGCGAGGGGGGTGGTGTGATGCCGGGCGGTTCGCGGTGTTCGGCGCCGGCGACCCCATCGGCAGCAGAGTCTCCAATGGCGGCACCACCGCCGGGGCTGGATGATCGAGCCTCAAGGAGTGTTCACCCAGCGCAGGCAGCAGCTGCTTCAACCAAGCCATGCCGGGGGAGTGCGCAGCGTCGCTGGTGACCAGCAACAGGTGTATGTCGTGGGCGCTGTGCCGGGGCAGCTGCGCCAGTTCGACCCAGAACGGATCGGGATGCGGGGCGGTGGCGGCGTCGGTCAAGGCGGCCTCGAAACCGAGCAGGATCAGCAGGACACGGCTGGGTTCTTCACCCATCGCCACAGGGTTCGCTGACAGCCCGGCGCCGCGCAGCCGCTCGGCCAGCGGCACCAGGCGTTGACCGGGCTCGGCGGCCTGGGGCGGCCCCCAGTCATCCAGCAGCAGCACGGTCTCGGCATTGCCCGCATCGCGGTCCACCGGCCCGGCGCGGCCGGCATCGTTGCCGCGGCGCTCGACCGCGGGCAGGGCGCGCGGCACCGGGCCGGGCATGGATGCATGGTCTTCAACCCGCCGGCTCAGCAGCGGCAGCAGGGCTTGCTCAACGAAGGCGCGCCGATCGGCCGCCTCGGCACCATGCAGCAGCACCACGCTGGCACTGCGCAGCGAATCGGCCAGCAGACGAGCCTCCCAGGCTGCCGGGCTCCAGCGGCGCAGCGGCCCGGTGGCGCCCTGCGTGGAGGTGGAGGCCCCGGCCGCGGGGGCGGAAGAGGGTGTGAACCCGTGGGGCTGACTTGCCATGAAAACTCCCGGCCCGACGTGGGGCATTCGACGGCAGGGCAAACGGCGTACCCAATGGGCGTTGACCGGGTGCCGCCGGCATCCATCAAGGTGTCGAGGGCGGCCGCATCTTCTTCATCTGTTCCATCAGTTGCTGCCGTTGCGCCGGTGTCAGGTTCTGAATTTGCGCGGCGTCCAGGCCGGGCGGCATGCCGGGTGACACGCCGGGCTTGGCGGCTTGTGACGGGTTGAGGGTCATGCCTCCCACGCGCATGTCGCCACCCTTCATGCCGGCCGGGCAGGGGCCGGCGTAGCGGCCCTGCATCACCATGTGCGCTTCGCTCATGCCATGCCGCGGCGGGGTGAACTTGATCAGGCTGTCCACCGCGTAGGTGGCCTGCATGTCGCCGGTGATCTTGCCCACCACCTGCGATTTGCCTTCGGGGCCGGTGCACTCGGCCTGCACCTCCACCCCGCCCTGGATGCGCTTCGAGGTGGGCTTGCTGCACTCGGTGCCGGGCTGGCCGGCCAGCGCGCGGCGCTGCATGGCGGCGTCGGAGGTCTCGTCCACGCATTGGCTGGACGCCATGGGCGGCATGCGCGCGCCGCCCTGCATCTCCATCGTCATCTCCCACAGGCCGGGCTTGCGCTTGGGCATCTCCTGGGCGCTGACGAGGCCGGGCGCGCTCACCGACAGCAGGCAAGCCGTCAGCAAGGTGGTGGTTCGATGGATGGACATGTGAGACTCCTGAGGCGTGCCCCTCGTGCTGCGGGGCGCGCCTCATTGTCATCAGCGCCGAGGGCCGGAAGGTGTCGGCGCGGTGCCATGATGTTTCAACCTGTGTGGGCTGTTCCGAGGTCGAATTTCCGAGCCGTTGTTCGTCGACCGGATACGTCAGGCACCCGCCTGCTCACAGCCACGCAATCAAGGAGATCTCCGCATGAACAAGGCCCCGGTGCTGTACTTCCACCCGTTTTCGTCCTACCGCCGCCGGTTGCTGGCGCGCCCGTCGTTTGCCCGCGCGGTGGACGAAGCGCGCCCGTTCCGGCCGTTCTTCCCGCTGGGGGCACCGGACCGGGACTGACCGGCCGGCGCCGCAGCATGTGCAGCAAATCGTCTTCACACATCAGCACCGTGGCGCTCGCCATCACCGTGGTCGTGCTGCTGGGTGTGCTGAGGTCGATGGCATGAGCCCCAGCCGCCGTGCATCGCTGGCCTGGCTGGCGCTTACCGATGCGCCACTGCGTGTTGGGGGCGACATGCCGCCGGACAACCGCCTCATCGAAGTCCGCACTGGCCGCAGCATCACGCGCGCTGAACTGCTGAACGCCTTGCGGGCCAGCGACTTCGTGCTGCTCGGCGAACAGCATGACAACCCGCATCACCATGCCCGCCGCGCTGAGCTGCTGCGGGCGCTGGTGCCCGGCACCGCGGTGGTGGCCGAGCACCTGCCGCGCGGCAGCCGCGTGGCCTTCGGGCCCGACCTGCTGGCCAGCCTGTCGGCCGCCGGCTTCGAGCCGCAGGCCTGGGGCTGGCCGCTGCATCGGCCGCTGTTTGCCGCGCTGGCCGAGCGCGGTCTGCCGCTCAGCGGCGGCAACCTGCCGCGCGACGACGCCCGCCGCATCGCCCGTGAAGGCCAAGCAGCGCTGCCACCTGACATTGCCGCGCTGCTGCAGGCCGCTGGGCCGCTGCCGCCGGTGGCGCGGGCCGCGCTCGATGCCGATCTGGTGCAGGGCCACTGCGGCCACCTGAGCGCCGGCCCGCGGCTCGACGGCCTGCGCTGGGCCCAGCGCGCCCGTGATGCTTCGATGGCGCTGGCGCTGCAAGCCTCGGGCGGCGCCCCGGCGGTGCTGCTGGCCGGCAACGGGCATGTGCGGCAGGATTACGGCGTGGCGCCGCTGCTGGCGGCGCGGCAGCCGGGCGCGCGCATCGTCAGCGTCGGTTTCACGGAGCCTGGCGATGCATCGGACAACGCTCCCTTCACCTACCTGTGGGTGACACCGGCGGTGTCGCGCGACGACCCGTGCAAGGGCTTCGCGATGCCGCAGCGCTGACGGTCGGCGCGGGGCCGGCACAATCCGGCGCCGTGCCTGCCCCCGCAGGCCCCCTCCATTGCCCAGTCCTCAAAGCGCCGACACATGCCCATCCAGTGGTTCCCGGGTCACATGCACTCGACCAAGAAGGCGCTCATCGAGCGGCTGGCCGACATCGACGTGGTGATCGAGCTGCTCGACGCGCGGCTGCCCGGCTCCAGCGCCAACCCGCTGCTGGCCGAGCTGACCCGCGGCAAGCCGGCGCTGAAGGTGCTGAACAAGCAGGACCTGGCCGATGCCGAGCGCACCGCGCTGTGGCTGGCGCACTATCAGGCCCAGCCCGGTACCAACGCGTTGGGGCTGGATGCCGGCGAAGCCGCACCGGCCCGCCGGCTGGTCGAAGCCTGCCGTGCGCTGGCGCCGCTGCGCGGCGGCATGGTCAAGCCACTGCGGGTGCTGATCTGCGGCATCCCCAACGTCGGCAAGTCCACGCTGATCAACACCCTGGTCGGGCAACGCAAGGCCAAGACCGGCGACGAGGCCGGCATCACCAAGAACGAACAACGCATCACGCTGGCCAGCGATGCCTACCTGTTCGACACCCCCGGCATGCTGTGGCCGCGCATCAGCGTCGAGCAGAGCGGCTACCTGCTCGCGGCCAGCGGCGCGGTCGGGCGCAATGCCTACGACGAGCAGGAGGTGGCGCTGGTGCTGTTGGGCCTGGTGCGCGGCTCGTATGCCGAGCGGCTGCAGGCGCGCTACAAGCTGGGCGACATCGGCGCCCTGAGCGACGACCAACTGCTGGTCGAGATCGCCCAGCGCCGCGGTGGCCGCCGCGCTGGCGGCGCGCTCGACCTGCACAAGGGCGCGGAGGTGGTGATCAACGATTTCCGCGCCGGCGCCTGGGGCCGCCTCACGGCCGAGACACCCGACGACTTTGCCCAGTGGGCCGCGGCGGCCGAGGTGAAGGAGGCCGCGCGCACGGCCAAGAAAGAAGCGCGTGGCCGCAAGAAGGTGCCGCAGCGCACCGAGCTGTCGCAGGCTCGCATGAACGCCATCACGATCTACCACAACCCCCACTGCAGCAACTCCCGCGGCGCGCTGGCACTCATCCGCGAAGCCGGCATCGAGCCGCAGATCATCGACTACCTCGCCGACCCACCCGACCGCGCCACGCTGCTGCGGCTGATCCGCGCCACCGGCCAGCCGGTGCGTACGCTGATGCGCGAGAAGGAGGCTGTGTTCATCGAACTCGGCTTGGCCAACCCGGCGCTGAGCGACGACGCACTGATCGACGCCCTGCTGGCCCACCCGGTGCTGATCAACCGGCCCATCGTCGTCTCACCCAAGGGAACGCGCCTGTGCCGGCCGCCCGAGCTGGTGAAAGACCTGCTGCCGGGCTGAACGAACGGGTGTGCTTTCTCCCCCGATCAGGCGGAGGTTCAAGCCGCGATAGTGCGGATCCGTGCCGTATGCTCATCGGCTTGTGTTGTGAGGGAGGAATAAAAAATGAAGCACCGAGTTGCTGGGAAGTCGCTCGTCGGAGTGTTAAGCGCGTGGTCGTTCGCAGCAGTTGTGTTGCTGACCGGCTGTGGCGGTGGTGGTGGGAATACAGCGGGAGGCGGCAGCACCCCGACCCCCCCTCCGTCCGCGTCGACAGGCTTGATCCCGACTCCGGCGGCCGTTGGGGCCGAGATCTATGCCGAGGCTGCGGTGCTGAGACCTCTCGGCTCCGGCTTCAAGTGGGTGTATCGATCCTACGACTACACGATTCGGAGCGACGGAACAACGGTCGTAACCCAAACCAACGGCAGCAGCGGTTCGTTCATCGAGCACGAAGCATCCACCCTCGATGGTGCGAGTGACAGCACGGTATCTATCGATTCTTCGGGTGCAGTCATCAACGTCACCGAACTTGAATTGGCACCAGGTGCGTCCAAGATACTGCTGACAGCCCCGGAGTTGCGATCCCCCGTTCGGATCAATGATCAATGGACTGTGCATGACGCTCGAATCGCAGCGTCTGGCTTGGATGTGGACGGCGATGGCAAGACCGACCCGGTTGACCTTGCAATCTGGCGTGTCGTGGTGGGCCCGGAAGCTGTGTCCCTTCCCAACAGCGCCAGCGCCTTGTCTGCGGTGCGGGTCGATACCCATCTTGTGGCTCGTGTACAGCCAAGCTCTGGAGCGGCAGTACAAACCGTCACGTCCCGATTAATGAGTTGGTACGCCCCCTCCATTGGAATCGTCCGCCAAGCGATTGCTGGTACGGATGTGACAAGGGCATTCGACGCTGATCAAGTGTTGCTTGGGTATGACGGTGGTCCCACTGGATGGGGCTACCTCACAGCGCCGAAGGTACAGACGTCCACTGGCTTGGATGTTGGCACCGTACCTGGTTCAACGGTTCAGACAGCTGGCGGCATATTGCTCGACTCAGGGTGGGGTCAGGTACTCCGGCTGGACCGAAATGGCCGCGTGGTGGCCTTCAAGTCGACCTCAGGTTCAAGCGCCGTGCGGATATCGCAGTGGGTACAAACAACCATAGGCCTGCGCGCCATCGAACTGACGGACACAAGCATCAAGCTGCATGACCTAGATTCTGATGGGGTACTTACCGGGGCTGCGCCCAAGGTGGCCGATTGGGCTGGACATGGTCCATCGGGTTCGTTCGAGTCGTTGATGGGATTTGTGCTGGCGCCGTCAAAGGATCGAATCTGGCTCTGGTGGCAGCGGAGCTATTCGGTGGCGGGCAATCCGACCAATGAGATCGTCGTGAGGGCCGTGGGTCTGGACGGCAGCTTCGTCACGCCCGAAGCCGTCACTGTGCTCACGTCCGGCTCAACCGCATCTAGCGTGCAGTTGTCTGCCCGAGTTGCCGGAGCTGTCTTGTTGATACGGGAAACCAACACGAGCAGTGTGACCAACGCCCGTTGGATCAGCCTGAACGCTAGCGGGGCAAGCAGCGAAAGATCCTCGGCAAGCTGGCCGTCTACTCGAGATTGGCTGTTGAGTGATGGCGTGAATCTCTGGCTTAGTTGGAATGGGCCGACGGTCAGCAGTCCCACCGCAGATGTTCCGCATGGGGTACGGCTTGATGCGTCGGCCAGTTTTGTTGGTGTTGCTGACAATGTGCCGGGGTTGACTGCATCAGTGGCTTCGATCCTTGACGACGAGATACAAGGAGCGTGGACCCGCACAGCATCAGCCGTTTCAGGAAGCTGGTTCCTAACCGGGCAAGGCTTCGGGAAGCTCTTCCCGGAAGATCCGGTGAACACCAGTTGGCTGACCTATGCCGAATATTCTCCAGGCGCTGGCGCTGTTGCTGGAAACGTCAGCGAGGTAATGAAGGTGCGGTTGCCCTACGGCACCGCAACCACGCCCCCGATATTTGTGTTTGATGACCGGGTGCTCCTGTTGACTGCGAAGGATGGCTTGCTGATGCCCACCGTCATCTGGCGCAGGTGACTCAGTGTCGGCAGCGGTTGCTGCTCCCATCACTGGATGGCCAAGCGACACACTTCCTTCATGCGTGGTACGGATTCTGCTCATACTTTGTGGAAGACGCCTGTTCACCGACCCGGTGCACGGGCCCGTGATGCAGTTATCGAAGGGAATCCCATGGCGCTCCAGAGCAGGGCATCGACGCACACCGGCAAGGTTGCCGGCAAGACCACGACTGCGCGCGTGACC
>JBDTQF010000207.1:0-7314 GCA_039932275.1 Burkholderiales bacterium | reverse complement strand
CTGCTGGCTGAAAGCCTGGCCGGCTTGCCGCCGGCCCTGCTGATGCTGGCCGCGCACGACCCGCTGCGCGACGAGGCACTGGCCTACGGCGAGGCGCTGCTCGCGGCCGGCAATGCGGTGAGCATCGTCGAGTACCAGGGCCTGGCGCATGGCTTCATCAGCATGGCCGGCGGGATCGGTGCGGCGAGGCTGGCGCAGTTGCAACTGGGGCAGGCGCTGCACGCTGGACTCAGCCCCACAGCTTGCGCATCTGCTTCTCGCACAACGTTCAACTCAGTTCTGCCCGAGGTCTGAACCAGAGTCACTGTCGTCACCGTCTCTCCGGGAAGGTTCGGCGAGACATGCAGGATGCCGGCGTTGTTGACCAGCACGGCCACGCGTTGCAGCCGCTTTCGGCCAGCCTTCTCGGCGATGGCCAGCCTGATGCCGCTGGTGCAGCCGGTGACGCGTGCGCTCTTGCCTTTTGAGCATGAAGAAACCTCGGGTGCGTCAGACGAAGGGCGCGCAGAGCTGGCGCGCGGCGTCGATGAAGCGCTGGTTGCGCGCCTGGGAGCCGTCCTCGGCCATGCGGGGCACGATCCAGCCGACATAGGTGGTGGCGCGCAGCGCGATGAACAGCGTCAGCAGCTCGGTGTCCAGCGGGCGCACCTGGGTGTAGCCGGCCAGCAGCGCGGCCTTGAGCGCCGGGTAGTCGGGCTCGGCCAGGTTCTTCAGCAGCGTGGTGGCGACGTCGAAGAGGCGAAAGCCGAAGCCCGCGTCGTCGAAGTCGAGCATGCCGATGCGCTCGCCGTCGACCATCACGTTCTCGCGCACCAGGTCGGCGTGGATGAGGCCGTAGTCGAGCGTGCCAAGGTGCTGCTCCAGCGTGCGTCGGGCGGCCCCACGGAAGGCTTGCAGCAGCTGGCGTGTGGGCGCGTCCAGCGCCGGGTTCTCCCAGAAGCAGCCCCACACGGGCGCCTCGCCGACCAGGCCGTCGATGTCCCAAGCGCAGCGCGTGAAGCCGGCCGGGCGGGCCCAGGCGTCGGAGGCCTGGTGCAGGCGCGCGGTTTCATGGCCCAGGCGCCGGAACACGGCCGGCGCGTCGGCCAGCGCCAGCGGCGCGCGGCTGGCGCCCAGCGACTGGCCCGGCAGCCAGCTCAGCAGGTCGACCCGCTGGCCGTCGATGATTTCCAGCAGCCGCCCCTGGCTGGATGGCTGCGGGCGCGGGACCTGCAGGCCGGCCTGTTCCATCGCGGCCATCCACGCCAGCTCGGCGTGCAACTCGGCGTCGCTGCGGTAGCCGGGTCGCTTCAGGCGCAGCGCGTACAGCGTGCCGCCGCCCTGCACGCGGTAGACGCGGTTCTCGCGGCCCGCCACGAAGGACACCTGGGCCTGCTGCAGCCCCCAGGCGGCCAGCGCGGCGCTGAGTTCGGCGCTGACTTCGCCTGTGCCTTGCGTGCTCACGCGGCCCCCGTGACTTCGGCCAGCACTTCGTCCAGCGTGTTCATCAGCAGTTCCAGGTGCTCGATGCCAAAGGGCATGGGCGGGCGGATCTTCAGCGCGTTCTTGTGGCGGCCCAGCTTGGACAGCAGGATGCCGCGCTGGCGCATGGCATTGACCACCTTGTCGGCGAACTCCGGCGCCGGGGCCTTGGTGCCGCGGTCGAGCACGAACTCGGCACCGAAGGCCATGCCGCTCTGGCGCACGTCGCCGATGACCTCGTACTTGAGGGCCATGGCCGACAGCCGCTCATGCGCCAGGCGGCCGATGCGCGCGGCGCTGGTCTGCAGGTCGCGGTCCTTGATTTCGTCGAGCACGGCCATGGCCGCAGCGCACGAGACCGGGTTGCCGCCGAAGGTGTTGAAGTAGCGGAACGAATTCCGAAAGCGCGCCATGATTTCGGCCGAAGTGACCAGGCCGGCCACCGGGTGGCCGTTGCCCATGGGCTTGCCCATGGTCACCACATCAGGCACCACGCCCTGCTTCTGGTGCGACCAGAAGTGGCTGCCGCAGCGTGCGAAGCCCGACTGCACTTCGTCGCAGATCAGCAGGCCGCCGGCACGGCGCACCGCCTCGGCGGCCGGGCGCAGCCAGCCCGGGTTCTGCGCCGGGAAACCTTCGTTGAGGAACAGCGGGCAGACGATGAGCGCCGCAAAGCCGATGCCGGAGGCTTCGAGATCGGCAATCGCGCGCTTGACGTGGCCGGCGAAGCGGCTGCCGTCGGGGTCGGGGATGCGGTAGCTGTCGGGCGCTTCGACGTGGCGCACGTACTGGCCCAGGCCGAAGCCCACCTCGGGCTCGTTGCTCTTGGACAGGTGGCTCACCAGCGTGGTGTTGCCGTGGTAGGTGGCGTCGGTGGCGATGATGCCGCGCTTGCCCGTCATGGCCTCGGCCATGCGCAGCGCGATGTCGTTGGCCTCGGAGCCGGTACAGGTGAGGATGGCGGTGCGCAGCGGCTCGTCGAAGGTGGCGGTGAGGCGCTCGACGTAGTTGAGGATGCCTTCGTGCAGGTAGCGCGTATGCGTGTTCAGCGTGCTGGCCTGCTTGCAAATGGCCTCCACCACGCGCGGGTTGGCGTGGCCCACGTGCGGCACGTTGTTGTAGCAGTCGAGGTAGCGGCGCCCGTCGGCATCCCACAGCCACACGCCCTCGCCGCGCACGATGTGCACCGGGTCGGCATAGAAGGTGGAAACGTTGGGGCCCAGGAGTGCGCGGCGGCGGGCGATCAGATCGGCGGTGTTGCTCATGTCGTTCCCGAAGGTAGAACTGTGGCCGCGCAAGGGCCGAAGCCGATGCTGCGAAAGCCAGCCTTGGTGCAGCGCCCGGTGAGCGCCACGAGGTCGCCGTCTTCGAGGAAGCTGCGCTGCTCACCGTTGGCCAGCGTGATGGCTTGCTTGCCGCCTTGCGTCAGTTCGAGCAGCGAGCCGGCCTGCTCGGGCTGCGCGCCCGAAAGCGTGCCGGTGCCGAGCAGGTCGCCGCTGCTGAGCGCGCAGCCGTTCACCGTGTGGTGGGTAACGAGCTGGGCCACGCTCCAGTAGGCGGCGTCGGCAAAGTTGGAGTGGCTGATGCGCTGCGCCGGCAGGCCGGCCTCGCGCATGCGCGGGGTCTGTAGCAGCACCTCCAGCGCCACGTCGATGGCGCCCGCGGCGCGGTTGGCCGCGCTGTCCAGGTAGGGCAGGGGGGCGGGGTCGCCGTCGGGGCGCGTGAAGGGGCGGCGGAAGGGCGCCAGCGCCTCCATCGTCACGATCCAAGGCGACACGGTGGAGGCGAAGTTCTTCGACAGGAAGGGGCCCAGCGGCTGGTACTCCCAGCTCTGCACGTCGCGCGCGCTCCAGTCGTTGAAGAGCGCCAGACCGAAGACATGGGACTCGGCCTCGTCGATGGCCACCGGCTGGCCCGGCGCATTGCCGCGGCCAATGAAGATGCCCAGCTCCAGCTCGAAGTCCAGCCGCTTCGTCGGCGCCAGGGTGGGTTGCGCAGCACCCGGCGGCATCAACTGGCCCTGTGGCCGCACGAAGGGCTGGCCGCTGGGCAGGATGGTCGAGGCGCGGCCGTGGTAGCCGATCGGTACCCACTTGTAGTTGGGCAGCAGCGGGTTGTCGGGCCGGAACAGCTTGCCCACGGCGGTGGCGTGGTGGATGCCGACGTAGAAGTCGGTGTAGTCGCCAATCTGGCAGGGCAGGCCCAGTTGCACTGCAGCCACCGGCTGCAGTGCGGGGCGCCACACGGCTTGGGTGACGCTGCCTTCGCGCAGTCCTTCGGACAGGGCCAGGCGCAGGCGTTGGCGCGCGGCCGGGGGCAGGGCCATCAGGCGCGGCATGTCGTCATGGTCCACCAGGCCGGTGGCGCGCAGCGCCAGCACCTGGTCGCCAATGGCCACGCCGATGCGCCAGGCACTGTCGCCCGGGCCGCGGAAGCGGCCGAAGGGCAGGTTCTGGATGGGGAAGTCGGTGTCGGCGGCGTTGGCCGACTCCACCCAGCTGCGCAGCGCCGGGTCGTGCGTGGCGTTGATGTCAGTCATGGCTTGAATCCATCCTTCAGACCCGTCCAGCAGTTGGCGTAGGTCGCATCCAGTGCGCCGCAGCCCAGTGCGAAGGCGGTGGGTTTAAAGCGCCAGCGGCTTTCGAACATGAAGGCCAGGGTGTTGTCGAGCTTGTGCGGCGCCAGCGGGGTGTTGCTGGCTTTGTCAAAGGCCTCGGCGTCGGGCCCGTGCGGCACCATGCAGTTGTGCAGGCTCATGCCGCCGGGCTTGAAGCCTTCGGGCTTGGCGTCGTACTGGCCGTGCACCAGGCCCATGAACTCGCTCATCAGGTTGCGGTGGTACCAGGGCGGGCGGAAGGTGTCTTCGGCCACCATCCAGCGCGGCGGGAAGATCACGAAGTCGCAGTTGGCCGTGCCCGGGGTGTCGGTGGGACTGGTCAGCACGGTGAAGATGCTCGGGTCCGGGTGGTCGAAGCTGATCGAGCCTATGGTCATGAAGTTCGCGGTGTCGTACTTCACGGGTGTCAGGCTGCCGTGCCAGGCCACCACGTCGAAGGGCGTGCGCGGCTGCGTGCAATGCCACAGCCGGCCGCCGTAGCGGCGCACGATCTCGTAGGGCTGGTCTTGCTGGGCCTCGAAGGCGGCCACCGGCGCCAGGAAGTCGCGCGGGTTGGCCAGGCCGTTGCTGCCGATGGGCCCCAGCTCGGGCAGGCGGAACGGCGCGCCGTAGTTTTCGCAGACGTAGGCGCGCGACGGGCCCTGCACCTTCACGCTGAAGGCCACGCCGCGCGGCAGCAGCACGATCTCGCCGGGCTTGGCATCGAGCACGCCGAACTCGGTGACGAAGGTCAGCTCGCCCTGCTGCGGCACGACGAGCATCTCGCCATCGGCATTGACCAGTGCGCGGCCGTCCATCGAGCGGTTCATCAGCACCAGGTGCGCGGCCATGCCGGTCTGGGCCTCGGGGTCGCCGTTGACGACGATGCTGCGCAGGCCGTCGACGAAGTCCAGCGGCACGTCGGGGATGGCGATGGGGTTCCAGCGCAGCGGGTCGGGCGGGGCGGCCTCGCCCTCGGCCGCGCCGCTCTTCCAGTGTGGTTGCTCGTAGGGTTGGTAGGCCCCGGTGACGACCGAGGGCTGGCGCCGGTAGACCCAGCTGCGCTGGTTCTGGTGGCGCGGCGCGGTGAAGGCACTGCCGGAGATGAGTTCGGCGTACAAGCCCTTGGGCGCGCGCTGCGGGCTGTTGCAGCCCTGCGGCAGTGCGCCGGGCACGGCCTCGCTGACGAACTGGTTGCCGAAGCCGGGCTGGTACTGGCGTTCGCTCATGCCTGCGCCCCTGTGGTGCGGCCGCTGGCGCGTGCCGCCTGCAGGGCTTCCAGCAGCACGTCCTGACGGCCGATGTGGTTGGCCAGCAGCAGCACCAGGCGTGCGTTGAGGGCGTGGCTCTGGGCCTCGTCCAGGTCGCGGTGGGTGTCGATCAGCGCCTCGTAGAAAGGGTCGGGCGCTTGCAGGTTGGGTTCGATGTTCAGAAGCATGGAGGTCTCCTCAGGTGCGTGCCAGCGCGCGCTTGAGCGCGGCGGCCACGTCAGCGGCGGTGGGTGCGCGCCAGCGGGCGCAGACGTGCTGGTCGGGGCGCAGCAGCACCACGGTGCCGGGCTTGGCGTCGTAGCGTTTGGCGGCCAGGCCATCGGCCGGCAGCTGCACCACCTGCACCGGCACCAGGCCATCGGCCCCGGCGGTCACCATGCGGGCATCGCCGCCGAACACCAGCGCCGCAAAGCCGTTGCCGGCCAACTGACGCAGCAGCCAGCCACCACCGGGCAGCGGGGCGTCCATGGCCGCGGCGCCGGGCTGCATGGGGCCGCTGAAGCTGTCGCGGTCGGGCGTGTTCAGGCTGGAGCCGTGCAGCGTGGCCGGCACCGACAGCCGCCCGCTGTTGACAATGCGCCGCGCAAACGGGTGGGCACGTGCCAGATCGAGTGCGGCGTCGCGGAACAGGCGCGAGACGGGGCTCTTGGGCGTGATGAAGTCGGTGGCGCGCGTGGAGTTGAGGATGTTCTCGTCGGCGGCGTATTCGCGCTCGGGGCCATACGTGTCGAGCAGCGCGCGTGGCGCCGTGCCGCGCAGCACCAGGTCTAGCTTCCAGGCCAGGTTGTCGCTGTCCTGAACGCCGCTGTTGGCGCCCCGTGCGCCGAAGGGCGAGACGCCATGCGCCGAGTCGCCCGCAAAGAGCACCCGGCCATGCGTGAAGCGGTCCATGCGCAGGCAGGCGAAGGTGTAGACGCTGGCCCATTCCAGTTCGAAAGGCACCTCGCGGCCGAGGGCGGCGCGCATCATGGCGTCCACACGCGGCTTGATGTTCTCGGGGCTCTTCTCGGCCTCGGGGTCGGCGTCCCAGCCGAGCTGGAAGTCGATGCGCCACACGCCGTCGGGCTGGCGGTGCAGCAGCACGCTCTGGTTGGGGTGGAAGGGCGGGTCGAACCAGAACCAGCGTTCGGCAGGGAAGTCCACCGCCATGCGCACGTCGGCGATCAGGAAGCGGTCGCGGAAGATGCGGCCCTTGCTCTCCTGGCCCAGCAGGCCACGCATGGGGGAGCGCGAGCCGTCGCAGGCGGCCACGTAGTCGGCCTGCACGGTGTAGCGGCCATCGGGCGTGTCGACTTCGAGGCTGACGACGTCATCGGTCTGGCTGCAGCCGACCACCGTGTTGCGCCAGCGGATCTCGATGTTGGGCAGCTCGGCTGCACGCACCGCCAGGTAGGCCTCGGCGTAGTACTGCTGCAGGTTGATGAAGGCCGGGCGCTCGTGGCCAGGCTCGGGCAGCAGGTCGAAGTGGTAGAGCTGTTCGCTCTTGAAGAAGACCTTGCCGACGTTCCACTCCACGCCCTTGGCGCACATGGGGTCGCCCACGCCCAGGCGGTCCCAGATTTCCAGGGTGCGCTTGGCGAAGCAGATGGCGCGCGAGCCGGTGGACAGCTTGTCATCGTTGTCCAGCAGCAGCACGCGCTGGCCGCGCTGGGCCAGGTCGATGGCCAGGCTCAGGCCCACAGGCCCGGCGCCCACCACCACCACGGGGTGTCGCACGGGCGTGGCCGCGACCGGGTCGGGGCTGGGACGGTGGTCGTAGATGTGGCGCTGGATCGCGGCGCCGTCGCTCTGGTACGACAGTGCCATGGCTTCAGCCCTCCAGGGTTTCCCACATTTGGCGGTCACGCTCGGCCGTCCAGATGCGTGGGTCGCGGAACTGGGTGGCCTCGTCGTAGCAACGGGTCACGTCGAAGGGCATGCAGTGGTCGAAGATGACCCAGTGGCCGTACTTGGGCTTCAGCGCGGCGAAGGTTTCCTTGTAGACCG
>JBDTQF010000206.1:0-7332 GCA_039932275.1 Burkholderiales bacterium | reverse complement strand
TGCGGCGTTGCACCGCGGCCAGCCGCAGACCCAGTGCCTGCTGTGCCTGGGTAGACACCGCCAGACTGCCCGCACCGCTGCCACCGGGCTCGGCCTCGTCGGCATAGCGCGGCACCAGTTGCATGTCCATGAAAGGTGACTTGCCAGGCTTGTCGAAGCGCTGCGTCGGCACCATCGGGTCGTACCAGTACAGCACCTTGCGGTCGGCCGATGCCGCCGCAGCGGGGGCGCTGGCGAGCGACGACGAGGACGCCATGCGCCACTGCGCCAGGCCCCAGCCGAGGGCCAGGCCCGCCACCAGCAAGGCGACGGGAAGGATGAGACGTCGAGCGGGGATGGTCATGTCGCTCACTCCGTGATCAGCGTGGTCAGGCGCACCCGCAGCGCCAGGCGTTGGGCATCCAGCGTGGTCAGCCGCAGCCGGGTCTCGATGGCGTCGCGCCGCGCCGCCAACACGGCGGCCAGGTCGCCACGGCCGCTCTGGTAGCCGGCCAACGCCAGCGCCACACGCTCGTCAGCCAGCGGCAGCGCTGCCGCCTGCAGCCGCGTGCGCTGCGACTCGAGTGCCTGCAGCTCAGCCAACTGGGCCTCGACTTCGGCGCGGTGCTGGCGCAGCAGATCCTCACGCTCGGCGTCCAGGCGTTCGAGCTCGCGCAGCTTGGCCAGTACCTGTGGTTGCTGGCGCTGGGCGCGCTGCCACGGCAGGTCCATCGCCACCTGCAGCGACACCATGTCGCCGTACTGCGCACCGCGGCGGCTGTAGACCACCTCCCAGGCCCAGTCGCCGCGGCGTTCGGCTTCGGCCTCGCCGATCTCGGCGCGGGCCTGGGCCTGCATGGCCTCATACGGCTCGATCTCGGCATGGCGGTGCAGGTCGGCGCGCACCTCGTCGGGCTGCAGGGCCGGCGCGGGCGGCTCGCCGGCCAGCGGCTCGTCGCCGCGCTGGCCGACCCAACGGCGCAGCACGGCGCGGGCCGCGGCAATGTCGCGCACAAGTTCGTCGCGCCGGTCGGCCAGCACCAGCGCCTCCTGGCGCGCCATCGTGCGTTCGGCCGGCATCGCCTTGCCGGCGGCGATGCGGGCGTTCAGCGTGTCCTGCAGCAACTGGTTCTCGCGTTCGAGCGAGCCAAGCTGCGCGGCGCGGGCCTCGGCGAAGTGCACCGCCAGCCAAGCCAGCGCGGCCTCGCGCCGCACCGCCAGCCGGGCCACCGCGAGCTGGGCCCGTTCACGCACCACGCGCGCCTCGGCACCGGCCGCGCGGGCGTCGCGCTTGGCGCGGTTGGGCACCTCTTGCATCAGGCCGATGCGCTGCATCGTCATGAAGTCGCGCGTCAGGCGAAAGCGGTCGGCGCCGCTGACCGGCAGGTTGTCGATGCCGAGCGTCAGGCGCGGATCGGGCAGCGTGGCCGCGGCCGGCTGCGCCGCCTGCGCGCCGGCCACGGCATGGGCCTGCGCCAGCAGCGACGGCGCCTGGTCGAGCGCCAGCCGCGTGGCATCGTCGAAGCCGAGGTCGGCGTGGGCTGCCAGCGGCAGGCACAGCGCCACCAGCGCCATCGAACAGCGCCAACATGAACGAGCGGCGCCCATCTCAGCGCACGGGTTGGAGGACGGTGACGACCATGTCGTCACCCTTCATCTCGGCGCGGAAGCGCACCTTGTCGCCCACCTTCAGCGGCGCCAGCCAGGCGCGGTCCTTGACCTTGAACACCATGGTCATGGGCGGCATGTCCAGGTTCTTGATCTCGCCATGTTTGAGCGTGATCGTCCCCGTGGCCGCATCGAGCTTGCGCACCTCGCCGTCAGTGAGGTCGGTGGCAGCGGGTGCGGTGGTGGTCTTGGTCTGGGCAACGGCAGGCGGGTGCGGCATGCCCAGGGCCAGCGCCAGCGCCAGGCTGGCGGCGAATGTTTTCAGCAGCGTGTTCATGAGAGTCCTCGCGGTGTCGAAACGGCGTCGCGCCAAGGCGCACGCGCGGTTCACGCCGGCATGCAGCCGGCGCGTGCTCAGGCGAGCACGGCGCGAGGAGGTCGATCGAGGCCGGCGGTGATCACGCCGTCGAGCGGCGCGAGCACCAAGCCACCGTAGCTCGGCGCTGGTGGCAGCACACCCACCACCAGCGGCGTGGCCGCCAGCGCGACGCTGGCGAAGCAGGCCGCGCAGACGCTGCACTTGCCGTGCGGCGGCTGCGGTGGCTGAGCCGACGGGCCATCAGACTGATCGGCCGCCATCTCATGGCCATGACAAGGCGCCTGGGCCGCGTCGGCATCGTGCATCGATACCGGAGTGTCGGCCGCAGCCACGGGCATCACCATTTCAGCAGCCCCCTCGCCGCAGAACGCCATGACCGCCGCCGCGTAACCCTGCAGGGGCAACGCGAACGCCAGCACGACGCTGAGAAAGAGGCGCACCCAGAGGTGCCGGGAACGGGCCATGGGGCGGAGTTTAGGCGGGCGCGTGGGCGTGAGGGACCCAATTGATGCATCAATGCCGAATCTGATCTCGGCATTGTTTGGAAGGCCAAGGCTGCGCTCGAGCTACTGCGGGAACTGCGATGAAGCCTCCGAAATGCGCGATCTGCATGTTTTCATCAAATGCCGCGAGCTTTCGCAAAGGGATTGAACGTCTCGATGCCCAACGCCTTGAAATCCGCCACGTTGCGGGTCACGACCGTCAAGCCGTTGGCCCGAGCCGTCGCGGCAATCATTGCGTCCTCATAGAGCGTGTCTGACTTGCGGTGCATGAGGCTGGCCCAGATGCGGAAGGCCGCCGCGTCCATCGGCAAGACGTTGTATGCAACCGCGACCAACTCGAGCCACGCTTCGATCTCGCCGGCCTTGGCTTGGTCTTGCTCGCGGGTCGTTTCAATGCCCGCCTGGATCTCGCCGAGCGTAACGGCCGAGACAAAGATCTGGGCATCGTCCACCGACTGCAGCCACGCCACCACCCCGCCGTGGGGCTTGGGCTTGCGCAATTCGGACACCACATTGGTGTCGAGCAAGTACATGCGCGTCAACCCAGTGATTGCACTGGCCGCCGCCTAGCCTTGCCACGCAAAGGCACCATCAGATCGGCACGTACCTCGTCGGAAAGCAGCAATTGCTTCAACGACGGCTTCGCGGTGCTTTGCAAGCGTCGCCACTCGTTCACCGGCACCAGGACCGCAGCCTCGGCGCCGCGCTTCGTCACCATCTGAGGCCCCTCGGACAGGCACGCGTCCAAGAACTCTGAGAACCGCGCTTTCGCATCCTGAACAGGCCATGAGTGCATCGAAATTCCCCGAAACAAACCAGTTATCTGACTAGTTTGCCAGCGCATCGCAAAGCCGTCAAACGGACTCTCAACTCAGCGGCGTTTTTCGGGCCTTGGTGCCAGGACGCACCAACCTGTCCTGCTTATGCCCCAACGCCCCTGCATGCGTCTCCATATGCGCCTGCCACTCCGCATCCTGCGCCAGTACCAGGGCCGCAGCCAGGATGCCCGACTGCGAGCCGGCGCCGGTCATGAAACCGATGGGGGTCTGCACCTCGGGCGCCCTCAACGGCCGGGCCAGCAGGCCGGAGTGCTCGCGCACCACACCCACCAGGGCACCCGGCAGGACCACCGCAAGGGTATCGGCGCCATCGCCTGCCGAGCTTTCCTGCACCGCCTGCAGCAGCGCCAGCACCGAGTCGGTCTCCATCGCCGGCTCCAACTCGACGCCGGCCTCGCGCAGGGCCTGGTCAACGATGGTGCGGTGGTGCATTTCCGGCGTCAGCATCACCAGGGCGCGGCCCGCCACCTCGCGCCAGGCCAGGGGTGGGCCGACCTGCAGGGCCGGCGCCTGCTTCTTCTTCGCCGGCACGCGCTGCAGCAGGAAGTAGCGCTCGGTGTACTGAGGCCACACCCGCAGGCCGCGCGCGGCCACTTCGGGGCGGCCGGTGTAGCCCAGCGCGAGGTCGAGCGCCAGGCTTTCCAGGCCTGACTCCAGCGCCTGCGAGCTGAGCGCACGCAGCACCGGCCGGATGCCCGGATGGCGCGCCCGCAGCCGCGCCGCGAACTGCGCGGCCACCGGCATCGCGCTGGGCACAGCGCCCAACTGCAGCCGCCCGCGCGGCGCGCCGGCCAGGCCGGCCAGGTCTTGCCGCAGCGCCTCGCTGCCGTGCAGCAGGCGGTGGGCATGCGCCAGCACCACCTCGCCTTCGGTAGTGAGCCCTTCGTACTGGCGCGAGCGCCGCACCAGGGCCACGCCGAGTTCGGCCTCAAGCGCCCGCAGCGCGTTCGACAACGCCGGCTGGGTGATGTGGCAGGCCAGAGCGGCGCGGCCGAAATGGCGGTGCTGGTCGAGGGCTGCGAGGTAGCGCAGCGCTTCCAGCAGGTTCATCGAGGCCATGGCATCGACGCGGCTCGCCGCCTCAGGTGTCCTTGCTCACGGTGATGGTGGGAAATTTCGCGCTGAAGTCCTTCGACTGGCCGGCGATCTTGACAGCCACCTGGCGCGCGATGGCCTTGTACATCAAGGCGATCTCGCCATCCGGTTCGGCCACCACGGTGGGTCGACCGGCGTCGGCCTGCTCGCGGATCTTGAGCGTCAGCGGCAGGGCGCCGAGGTAGTCGACGCCATACTCGGCCGCCATCTTCTTGCCGCCATCGGCGCCGAAGATGTGTTCGGTATGGCCGCAGTTGGGGCAGCAGTAGATGGCCATGTTCTCGACGATGCCGAGGATGGGCACGCCCACCTTCTCGAACATCTTCAGGCCCTTGCGGGCGTCGAGCAGCGCGATGTCCTGCGGCGTGGTGACGATCACCGCACCGGTCACCGGCACACGCTGCGACAGCGTGAGCTGGATGTCACCGGTGCCGGGTGGCATGTCGACGATGAGGTAGTCGAGGTCGTGCCAGTTGGTCTGGCGCAGCAGCTGGTCGAGCGCCTGGGTGGCCATCGGGCCGCGCCAGGCCATGGCTTGGTCGGGTTCGACCATCAGGCCGATCGAGATGACTTCGACGCCATGGCCCAGCAGCGGCTCCATGGTCTTGCCGTCTTCGCTCTCGGGCCGGCCGCTCACGCCCATCATGGTCGGCTGGCTGGGGCCGTAGATGTCGGCATCGAGCACGCCCACCTTGGCGCCTTCGGCCGCCAGCGCCAGCGCCAGGTTGGCCGCGGTGGTGCTCTTTCCCACGCCGCCCTTGCCGGAGGCCACGGCGATGATGTTCTTCACCCCCGGCAGCAGTTGCACGCCGCGCTGCACCGCATGCGCGGTGATGACGCTGCGCACCTGCACCACCACGTCGCTGACGCCCGGCACCCGGCGCGCGGCCGCCACCAGCAAGTCGCGCAGCAGGCGCTCCTGACTCCGCGCCGGATAGCCCAGCACCACCTCGAACGAGACCCGACCGCCATCGATCCGAAGGCCCTTCACCTGCCGGGCCGTGACCAGGTCCACCCCGGTGTTGGGGTCGATCACGGTCTGCAGTTCGGCAAGCAGGGCAGCTTCGGTGGGCGAGGTCATGGGCACGGCAGTTGGGTGGTCAGGTGAAATAGGGCAGTCTAACGAACCCGGCCGTTGCCCGCGGCCCGTGCCGCAGCGACGTCGCGCTTGCAGGTCTTCACAGTGGCATGCGCCGGCTGCACTATCCTGGGCCGACGTTCCATTGAAACCGCGCGCCGGCATGCCTGCGGGCTGCGCCGGTCTCTCCTACAGGGCCATCGCTTCGTGAGCACACCTCCTGCCTTCGACCGACGTCATTTCATCTGCGCCGGCAGCGCCGCCCTGTCGCTGGCGGCCCTGGGCGCCTCGCCCTACGCAGCGGCTGCCGGCAAGGCGCTGCCTGGCGCCTCGGTCGACTTGCTCAAGCGGGGCCCTGCCCAGCCGTTTTCGTTCGATGCGCTGGTCACGCGCGCCCAGGCACTGGCACGCCAACCGGCCCAGCCCGCCACGTCACTGCCGGCTGAGGTGTTGCAACGCATCGACTACGAGGCCCACGGCAAGATCCGCTACGACACCCGCCGCGCGCTGTTCAAAGACGGGCCAGGGCCGTTCCCGGTAACGTTCTTCCACCTGGGCCGCTACTTCCAGACACCGGTGCACATGCATGTGCTGACGGCCAAGGGCAACAGCGGCACCGCGACCACCTCGAGCGAGGTGCTGTATTCGCCCAGCTACTTCGACATGCCGGCCGACAGCCCGGCGCGCCGCCTGCCCGAAGGCGCCGGCTTCGCAGGCTTCAGGTTCCAGGAAAGCCGCACCGGCGACCAGGGCAAGCTCGATTGGCGCCGCAACGACTGGGTCGCGTTCCTGGGCGCGTCCTACTTCCGCGCCATCGGCGAGCTGTACCAGTACGGCCTGTCGGCGCGCGGCGTGGCCATCGACGTGGCCATGCCGGACCGGCCGGAGGAATTCCCGTCGTTCACCCACTTCTACTTCGAGCCGCCCGCCGACGGCGGCAATGAGGTGGTTGTCTACGCATTGCTGGAAGGCGCCAGCGTCACCGGCGCCTACCGCTTCGCGATGCGGCGCGGCGCCACGGTGGTGATGGACGTGGACTGCCGGCTGTTCCTGCGCCGCGACGTGGCCCGGCTGGGGCTGGCGCCGCTCACTTCGATGTATTGGTTCTCCGAGACCGTCAAACCCACCGCGGTGGACTGGCGTCCCGAGGTGCATGACTCGGACGGCCTGGCGCTGTGGACCGGCGGCGGCGAGCGCATCTGGCGCCCGCTGAACAACCCGCCGGCCACGCAGGCCTCGGCGTTCGCCGACACGCACCCGCGCGGCTTCGGGCTGCTGCAACGCGACCGCCTGTTCGACCACTACCTGGACGGCGTGGCCTACGAGCGCCGGCCCGACCTGTGGGTCGAGCCGCAGGGCGACTGGGGCGAAGGGGCGGTGCAGTTGATCGAACTGCGCACCGATGACGAGATCCACGACAACATCGTCGTCTGCTGGGTGCCCAAGGCGCCGGCCACCGCCGGCAGCAGTCACCGCCTGGCCTACCGGCTGCACTGGACCCGAGACGAGCCCTACCCCACGCCACTGGCGCGCTGCGTCGCCACGCGACTGGGCCGCGGCGGCCAGCCGGGCCAGCCCAGGCCAGCCGGGGTGCACAAGTTCATGGTCGAGTTCCTCGGCGGCCCCCTGGCCGAACTGCCCTTTGGCACGAAGCCCGAGGCCGTGCTGTGGGCCGGCCGCGGCAAGTTCTCTTACGTCTTCACCGAAGCCGTGCCCGACGAGGTGCCGGGGCACTGGCGCGCCCAGTTCGACTTCACGGCCGACGGCGCCGGCCCGGTGGACATGCGGCTGTACCTGCGTCTGGGCGGGCGCACGCTGTCCGAGACCTGGCTGTACCAGTTTCATCCGTCC
>JBDTQF010000205.1:0-7333 GCA_039932275.1 Burkholderiales bacterium | reverse complement strand
GCGGCCCAGCCGGAGTAGCTGTTGAGCATCGACACCACAACCGGCATGTCGGCGCCACCGATGGCCATCACCATGTGCACGCCGAACAGCAGCGCCACCGCGGTCATCACCAGTAGCGGCGTCATGCCGGCCTGGATGTCGTGGGCGTTGAGGAACTCGCGGCCAAACCAGATGACGATCAGCAGGCCGGTCAGGTTCATCCAGTGCCGTGCGGGCAGCAGCAGCGGCTTGCCACCGATCTTGCCCGAGAGCTTGCCGAAGGCAATGATGGAACCGGAGAAGGTGACGGCACCGATGAAGATGCCGATGTAGATCTCGACCTCGTGGATCGCTTTCTCGGCCTCGGTGGGGAACACGGTCGAGGTGTCGATGTAGCTGGCAAAACCCACCAGGCAGGCCGCCAGGCCCACCAGGCTGTGCATCGCGGCGACCAGCTCGGGCATCTGGGTCATCTGCACCTTCTTTGCGGCGAAGAGACCGATGCTGCCGCCCACGACGAGGGCGCCGATGATCCAGGGAATGCCGGCCGGTGTGACACGCGGTCCCAGCACGGTGGCCAGCACGGCGATGGCCATGCCGATCATGCCGAACAGGTTGCCGCGGCGGGCGGTCTCGGGATTCGCGAGCCCCCCAAGGCTGAGGATGAAGAGGATGGTGGCGCCGATGTAGGAGACGGTGGCCAAACTGGAAGTCATGTCCTAGGTCCTTGTTCTACTTGTTCTTCTGGTGCTTACTTGCGGAACATCGCCAGCATGCGACGCGTCACCGCGAAGCCGCCAAACATGTTGATGGCCGTGAGCGCCAGCGCAAACACGGCCAGGCCGAGGATCAGTTGCGAAGGCCGATCCGCCTCAGCCCCAGTGAGCGGCGGCGCCACCTGCACCAGCGCGCCGATGGCGATGATCGATGAGATCGCGTTGGTCACGCTCATCAGCGGCGTGTGCAGCGAGGGCGTGACGTTCCACACCACCATGTAGCCGATGAAGCAGGCCAGCACAAACACGGTGAAGTGCGACAGGAAGGTGGCCGGCGCATACAGGCCCACCAGCGCGAACAACACGGCACCGATGCAAAACACGGTGGCCAGCGACTTGGCCGACATCAGATCACCCGCGCCGTGGCCATGGCCCTTGGGTGCGGCAGCCGGCGCGGCGGCCGGCTTGGGTGGCGGCGCCGGCAGCTTGAGCGGTGGGGCCGGCCAGGTGACCTCGCCATCCTTGATCACCGTCAGGCCACGGATGGCGTCGTCCTCCATGTTGACGTTGATGACGCCGTCCTTCGTCTTGCACAGCTCTTCGATCAGGCGCAGCAGGTTGTTCGAGTACAGCGTGGAAGACTGCTTGGCCAGCCGGCTGACCAGATCGGTGTAGCCGACGATGGTGACGCCGTGCCGCACCACGGCTTCGCCGGGCACCGTGAGTTCGCAGTTGCCGCCCTGCTCGCCGGCCATGTCGACGATGACGCTGCCGGGCTTCATGCTCTGCACCATCTCGGCGGTGATCAGCTTGGGCGCAGGCTTGCCGGGGATCAGCGCGGTGGTGATGATGATGTCGACCTCGCGCGCCTGCTTGGCATACATCTCGCGCTGCGCGGCCTGGAAGCCTTCGCTCATCACCTTGGCATAGCCGCCGCCGCCCGAGCCTTCTTCCTCGTAGTCCACCTTCACGAATTCGCCACCCAGCGACACCACCTGGTCGGCCACTTCGGCCCGGGTGTCGTTGGCGCGCACGATGGCGCCCAGGTTGGCGGCCGTGCCGATGGCAGCCAGGCCGGCCACGCCGGCACCGGCGATGAACACCTTGGCCGGCGGAATCTTGCCCGCAGCGGTGATCTGGCCGTTGAAGAAGCGGCCAAAGGCGTTGGCCGCCTCGATGACGGCGCGGTAGCCGCTGATGCCGGCCATCGACGTCAGCGCATCCATCTTCTGGGCGCGGCTCAGCTGGCGGGGCAGGCAGTCGATGGCCAGCACGGTGGCCTTCTTGGCGGCCAGCTGCTGCATCAGGTCCGGGTTCTGGGCGGGCCAGATGAAGCCGATCAGCGTGGCGCCCTCGCGCATCAGGGCGACTTCTTCGGCGCTCGGCACGCGGGCCTTGAAGATGATGTCCGACTTGGACCAGATGTCGGCCGCGGTGGGCACAACTTGGGCGCCGACGGCCTGGTAGGTGTCGTCCGCAAAATTTGCCGCGTCACCCGCGCCACCCTCAACGGCCACCGAAAAGCCCAACTTGATGAGCTTTTCCACCACGTCAGGCACGGTGGCGACACGTTTCTCGCCGGCCGCGGTTTCTTTCGGAACGCCGATCAACAAAGCCATGAATTGAACTCCTCAGAGGTTATTTTGAGATGCACGGATCGCCAGGCGGAGGACACGATTGGTCTGGCGGCCACGCGGTTAGCGTGGCGGCACCATCCAAGTCAGGGGTGCATCTGCGGGGTGACCGCGATGCACAGGTCTCCAGCCGCGGTGTTGCGCGGCCTGCCGATGGGCGAGTGCAATGTGTCCGATGCTTCAGCACAGCCGGGAGCTGTACAAATGATCACGAGCTGTGCAAAGCGTTTGACTATTGTCTGCGATCTGTCTCGCGGGTCGCACTAGGATATCTGGATGGCTATCCAACGCTGGACTCCCCGGGTCACCGCCGCTGCCGTCATCGAACAGGCGGGCCGTTACCTGCTGATCGAAGAACACACCCGCGATGGCCTGCGCCTGAACAACCCTTGCGGCCACCTCGAACCGGGCGAGTCGCCGCTCGATGCGGTGGTGCGCGAGGCGCTGGAAGAGGCAGCTCGCCCGTTCACGCCGACCAGCCTGGTAGGTATCTATCTGTCGCGCCAACAACGCCCTGAGGTGAACGAAGACGTCAGCCACCTGCGCCTGGCTTTTGCTGGCCCGGCAGGGCCGGCGATCATCGGGCGTGCACTCGATCGGGGCATCGTGCGCACCCTGTGGATGACGCCTGACGAAGTGCGCACCCACGCCGCCCGCCTGCGCAGCCCCACCGTGCTGCAGTGCATTCAGGACCACTCGGCCGGCCGGCGCTTTCCGCTCGACCTGCTGAGCATCGACCCCAGCGTCTACACGTCGCTGCTCGCCGCCCACGCCGCCTGAGGTTCGAGGTCCGGTGTCCTTGCCGGCCGGGGTTTTCGATTCAAAAAATACAATCCCACCATGCGCAAGAAACGTGTGGTGGTTGGGCTCAGTGGCGGGGTGGATTCGGCCGTCACTGCCCACCTGCTCAAACAGCAGGGCTTCGATGTCATCGGCCTGTTCATGAAGAACTGGGAGGATGACGACGACAGCGAGTACTGCTCGTCGCGGCAGGACTGGCTCGACGCCGCCAGCGTGGCCGATGTGCTGGACATCGATGTCGAGTACGTCAACTTCGCCGCTGAGTACAAGGACCGCGTGTTCACCGAATTCCTGCGCGAGTACGAGGCCGGCCGCACGCCCAACCCCGACGTGCTGTGCAATGCCGAGATCAAGTTCAAGGCCTTCCTGGACCACGCCCTGCGCCTGGGGGCCGAATGCATTGCCACCGGCCATTACGCCCGGGTGCGCCGCAGCGCGCGCACGGGGTGCCACGAGTTGCTCAAGGGCCTGGACCCCGCCAAGGACCAGAGCTACTTCCTGCACCGCCTGAACCAGGACCAACTGGCGCGCACGCTGTTCCCCGTCGGAGAACTGGCCAAGACCGAGGTGCGCCGCATCGCCGAGGAAATCGGCCTGCCCAATGCCAGCAAGAAGGATTCGACCGGCATCTGCTTCATCGGTGAACGGCCCTTCCGCGAATTCCTCAACCGATACCTCAGCAACAGCCCCGGCCCGATCAAGGACGACCGGGGCCGCACGCTGGGCCAGCATGTCGGCCTGAGCTTCTACACACTGGGCCAGCGCAAGGGCATCGGCATTGGTGGCGTGAAGGAGAAAAAGGCCCCGCGTGGTGCGCCAGCAAGCCCGCCTGCCCGGGGCGGGGGCGACCATGCCCCATGGTTTGTTGCACGCAAGGACCTCGCCACCAACACGCTCTACATCGTGCAGGGACATGAGCACCCCTGGCTGCAATCGCACGCGCTGGTGGCCGACGGCGCCAGCTGGGTGGCCGGCCAGCCGCCCGCCCCGGGCACCTATGCCGCCAAGACCCGCTACCGCCAGGCCGATGCCGCCTGCACACTGCAAACGCCATCGCGAGACGGTGCGTTCGCGCTGACTTTCAACGAGCCGCAATGGGCGGCCACGCCCGGGCAATCGGCCGTGCTGTACGACGGCGACGTCTGCCTGGGCGGCGGCTTCATCAACCAGGCCGAGTAGCCGCGCGCCGGCACAAGCCGGGCGTCGCCCACAATCGGGCCATGGCCAAACCCGTCCCCCGTCTGAGCGCTGAAGAAATCCAGCAGGTGATCACCACCGCCTGGGACGACCGCCCCCCCTTCCGGGCCGTGTTGATGCGCCACGGCTTGACGCCCGGCCAGGTGGTGCAGCTGCTCAAGCGTGAACTCACGCCCAACGCCTTCAAGATCTGGACTGCACGCACCCGTGCGCCGGTGGGTGCACCCCAGCCATCCGCCCGCCGCCGACCCGCTCGCTGAGCCAGCGTCCAGGTCAGGTGGCGTCCGCCGCCGCCGCGCAGGCCCGCAATTCATCCACCGTGTAGCCTTCACGCAGTAGCGCCGCACGCAGCCAGTCGGGCTGCGACCCCCGGCCATCCCAGGCGTCGCCGCTAATCGGGTGGCGGTAACGCAGAGCGGGTTGTGCCGGTGCTGGGGCAGGCGCCGGACGCACCACAACGCCGCGCAATTCATACGGATCGATCTGCCAGAAATCCATCAACTTGCGGATGGTTCGGATCGCGGCGAGTTTTTCGGCGGGGACGGAAAGATCGTCGTACACGGGCACGAGGGGAGGGGCGGAACGAACAACCACTGGCAGGAAACCCCGTGGCAGCTGGGTGTGTCGGCATCGTAACGCAGCCCCGCGCCGCGCCCGGCTGGCAAAAACGGTCAGCCAAGCTGGGGCTTTTGGGCATCGCGCCGGACCGCTTGCTTTCCTAGACTGGCGCCCGCGCCCGGTATACGCTGGGCAGTGATTGCGTGCCCAGGAGACAACGACATGACCGATCTGTCCGCCGAATTCAAAGCCCTGGCCGACTACCGGCCCACACAAAAGGTGCGCTTCGTCACCGCGGCCAGCCTGTTCGATGGCCATGACGCGGCCATCAACATCATGCGCCGCATCCTGCAGGGCATGGGCGCCGAGGTCATCCACCTGGGCCACAACCGCTCGGTCGACGAAGTGGTCACCGCCGCGCTGCAGGAGGATGCCCAGGGCATCGCCATCAGCAGCTACCAGGGCGGCCATGTCGAGTACTTCAAGTACATGGTCGATTTGCTGCGCCAGCGTGGCGGCGAACACATCCAGGTCTTCGGCGGCGGCGGCGGCGTGATCGTGCCGACCGAGATCCGCGAGCTGGAGGCCTACGGCGTCGGCCGCATCTACAGCCCCGAAGACGGCCAACGCATGGGCCTGCAGGGCATGATCGGCGAGATGGTGATGCGCTGCGACAAGGACATCTCCGGCTACGCGCCCAAGACCGTGGACGCCATCACCGGCCACAGCGAAGCCGCCTGGCGTGCGCTGGCGCAGCTGATCACCGCACTCGAGAACGGCCAGGCCGACGCCGGCCTGGTGGCCCAGCTCAAGACCCGTGCCGCCGCCGCCAAGGTGCCGGTGCTGGGCATCACCGGCACGGGCGGTGCCGGCAAGTCGTCGCTGACCGACGAACTGATCCGCCGCCTGCGGCTCGACCAGGACGATGCGCTGCGCGTGGCCGTGATCAGCATCGACCCGTCGCGCCGCAAGAGCGGCGGCGCCTTGCTGGGCGACCGCATCCGCATGAACGCAATCAGCCCGTGGCAGCAGGGACCACGGGTCTACGTGCGCAGCCTGGCCACCCGCGACACCGGCAGCGAGATCAGCGCCGCCCTGCCCGAGGTGCTGGCCGCCTGCAAGGTGGCCGGCTTTGACCTGATCATCGTCGAGACCTCGGGCATCGGCCAGGGCAACGCCGCCATCGTGCCGCTGGTCGACGTGCCGATGTACGTGATGACGCCGGAGTTCGGCGCCGCCAGCCAGCTGGAGAAGATCGACATGCTCGACTTCGCCGAGTTTGTGGCCATCAACAAGTTCGACCGCAAGGGCGCGCTCGATGCGCTGCGCGACGTGGCCAAGCAGGTGCAGCGCAACCGCGAGGCCTTCACCGTGATGCCCGACCAGATGCCGGTGTTCGGCACCATGGCCAGCCGCTTCAACGACGACGGCGTCACCGCGCTGTACCAGGCATTGAAGGTTCGCCTGTCGGCGCTGGGCTTGCCGGTCAAAGCCGGCCGCCTGCCGCAGGTGGCCACCCGCCACAGCACCCACCAGACGCCGGTCGTGCCGGGCGCGCGGGTGCGCTACCTGGCCGAGATTGCTGACACGGTGCGCGGCTACAAGCGCCAGGCCGTCGACCAGGCCCGCCTGGCCCGCGAAGTGCAGCAGCTGCGCGCCTCCGCCGTGATGGCCGGCGACGCCCCCACCACCGAGGTGCTGGAGCCGCTGGCCCAGGCACGCGAAGAACAGCTCGATGCCCACGCCCGCAAGCTGCTGGCGCAGTGGCCCGACCTGCGCAAAGCCTACGCCGGCGATGAGTACGTGGTGAAGATCCGCGACAAGGAGATCCGCACCGGGTTGGTCCACACCACCCTCAGCGGCAACAAGATCCGCAAGGTGGCGCTGCCACAGTACGAAGACCACGGCGAGATCCTGAAATGGCTGCTGCTGGACAACGTGCCCGGCAGCTTCCCGTACACCGCCGGCACCTTTGCGTTCAAGCGCGAGGGCGAGGACCCGACGCGCATGTTCGCCGGCGAGGGTGATGCCTTCCGCACCAACCGGCGCTTCAAGCTGGTGAGCGAAGGCATGCCGGCCAAGCGGCTGTCCACCGCGTTCGACTCGGTCACGCTGTACGGCAACGACCCCGACCCGCGGCCCGACATCTACGGCAAGGTGGGCAACTCGGGCGTCAGCATCGCCACACTCGACGACCTGAAGGTGCTGTACGCGGGCTTCGACCTGTGCAACCCCAGCACCTCGGTGTCGATGACCATCAACGGCCCGGCGCCGACCATCCTGGCGATGTTCATGAACACCGCCATCGACCAGCAGATCGAGAAATTCCAGCAAGACAACCGCCGCGACCCGACGGACGACGAGATCGCCAAGATCCGCGCCTGGACGCTGGCCAATGTGCGCGGCACGGTGCAGGCCGACATCCTGAAGGAAGACCAGGGCCAGAAC
>JBDTQF010000204.1:0-7404 GCA_039932275.1 Burkholderiales bacterium | reverse complement strand
GGCGCGAGACGAAGGTCTCGTAGCCGCCGACGATCACCATGATCAGCAGGTTGGAAATCATCACCACGTCGATCAAGCCCAGCACCACCAGCATGATGATGGTCTCGTTGAGGCTGCCCACCACCTCGCCGGCCACCGGCTTGTAGCCGCTGCTCTTGGCCAGGATCTCCAGCGCGTGCTGGTTGCCGAAGGCCGCCTCGATCAGGTGCACCAGCTCGACCCAGAAGTGGAACACGTACACCGCCTGCGCCAGGATCAGGCCCAGGTACAGCGGCAGTTGCAGCCAGCGGCTGGCGAAGATCAGCCGCGGCAAGGGGCCCAGCACGGGGTCGGACGAAGACTTCGGCGATTGCAGGGCCATGGTGGGTTACAGCGGGAGGTGGTGTCGCGGCGGATTCTAGGGGCCGGTCAATGACTCGCCGGCGGCAAAGTCAGGGCAACGTAAGAGCCCCTGCCTAAGGTGCCGGTGTTTGCATAATTCACGATCCGACCAGCGGCCTGGCACATGTCACGGCGCCAGGTCGATGCCCACTCTAGGAGACTGCCATGAGCACTGCCGAAAAGCTGTACCTGCCTGCCGATGCCCTGGTGAAGGCGGCTCACGTCTCGGGCATGGCGGCCTACGAGGCCCTGTGCAAGCAGGCCGAGACCGATTACCCAGGCTACTGGGCCGGGCACGCCCGCGAACTGATCAGCTGGAAGACACCCTTCACCAAGGTGCTCAACGAAGAGAACGCCCCGTTCTTCAAGTGGTTTGAGGACGGCACCCTGAACGCCTCCTACAACTGCCTCGACCGCAACGTGGAGCGCGGCCTGGGCGACAAGGTGGCCATCATCTTCGAAGCCGACGGCGGCGAGGTCAGCAAGGTCACCTACGGCGAACTGCTGGCGCGCACCTGCCAGCTGGCCAATGCGCTGAAGGCGCGGGGCATCCGCAAGGGTGACCGCGTCATCATTTACATCTCGATGGGCATTGACGGCGTGGTGGCCATGCAGGCCTGCGCGCGCATCGGCGCTATCCATTCGGTGGTGTTCGGCGGCTTCTCGGCGCAGAGCGTGCGTGACCGCATCGAAGACACCGGCGCCAAGCTGGTGATCACGGCCGATCACCAGATCCGCGGCGGCAAGCAGCTGCCGCTGAAGGCCATCGTCGACGAGGCGCTGGCCATGCCGGGCTGCGAGTCGGTGAAGACAGTGCTGGTGGCCCAGCGCTCGGGGGCTGCGGTGGTCATGCAGGCCGGACGTGACGTGCGGCTGGCCGACGCGCTGGCCGGCCAGCCCACCACCTGCGAGCCCGAATGGGTGGAGGCCGAGCACCCGCTGTTCCTGCTCTACACCTCCGGCTCCACCGGCAAGCCCAAGGGCGTGCAGCACAGCACCGGCGGCTACCTGCTGCATGCGGCGCTCACCACCAAGCTCACGTTCGACCTGAAGCCCGATGACGTGTTCTGGTGCACCGCCGACATCGGCTGGGTCACCGGTCACACCTACATCACCTACGGGCCGCTGGCGCTGGGCGGCACCGAGATCGTGTTCGAAGGCGTGCCCACCTACCCCGATGCCGGTCGCTTCTGGAAGATGATCCAGGACCACAAGGTCAGCATCTTCTACACCGCGCCCACGGCCATCCGCAGCCTGATCAAGGCCGCCGAATCCAATGCCGCCGTGCACCCGGCGCGCTACGACCTGAGCAGCCTGCGCATCCTGGGTTCGGTGGGCGAGCCCATCAACCCGGCCGCGTGGGAGTGGTACCACCACCATGTGGGCGGCGACCGCTGCCCCATCGTCGACACCTTCTGGCAGACCGAAACCGGCGGCCACATGATCACCCCGCTGCCGGGCGCGACGCCGCTGGTGCCGGGCTCGTGCACGCTGCCCTTCCCGGGCATCATGGCCGCTATCGTCGATGAGACCGGCAAGGACGTGCCGAACGGTCACGGCGGCTTGCTCGTCGTCAAGCGGCCGTGGCCGTCGATGATCCGCACCATCTGGGGCGACCCGGAGCGCTTCAAGAAGAGCTACTACCCGGACGACTTCAAAGGCCAGTACTACCTGGCCGGCGACGGCGCGATCCGCGACGCCAAGACCGGCTACTTCACCATCACCGGGCGCATCGACGATGTGCTCAATGTGTCGGGCCATCGCATGGGCACGATGGAAATCGAGTCGGCGCTGGTGAGTTGCACCGAACTGGTGGCCGAAGCCGCGGTGGTGGGCCGCCCGGATGACACCACCGGCGAGGCCATCTGCGCCTTCGTGGTGCTCAAGCGGTCGCTGCCCAGCGGCGACGAGGCCAAGGCCATTGCCAAACAACTGCGCGACCACGTGGGCAAGGAGATCGGCCCGATCGCCAAGCCCAAGGACATCCGCTTCGGCGAGAACCTGCCCAAGACCCGCTCGGGCAAGATCATGCGCCGGCTGCTGCGCCAGGTGGCCAAGGGCGAGGCCATCACGCAGGACACCTCGACGCTGGAGAACCCGGCCATCCTGGGTCAGCTGGGTCAGAGTTACTGACCGGCCCCGCCCGCTGGCGGGGCTTTGCTCCGCCGCGTCGGGCTACTGCTGGCGGATGGCCTCGATCTGCACCAGCACGCGCACGTTCTCTGCCGCCGCCTGCGGCAGGAAACCCAGGCCGTACTGGCTGCGCTGGATCACGCCTTCGAAGTCACCGCCGCAGACCTCGCGCTTGAGCATCGGGTGCTGATAGCAGTTGAAGCGGATGGCCTGCAAGGTCAGCGGTTGCGTCTTGCCCAGCAAGGTCAGGTTGCCGGTGACCGACGTCACCTTGTCGCCGTCGAACGTAACGCTTTCGCCGGCAAAGCGCACGCTCGGGAAGGCCGCCACATTGAACATGCGCTCGCCCTTCATGGTGCTTTCGAGCGACGGGGCAATGGTGGTGACCGTGGCCGGATCGATCCCCACGTCGACCTTGCCGGTCTTGGCTGCGCGGTCGAGCGTGATGGTGGCCTCCTTGACCGCGAAACGCCCGCGGATCGTCGAGGTGCCCGAGTGCAGCACCTCCCAGGTGACGTTGGTGTGGAGCGGGTCTGCGGTGTAGGTCGCGGTTTCGGCCTGGGCCATGCCGCAGGCGGCGCAAAGGGCTGCGGCCAGCAAAGTCTTCGTCATCAGCTGTCTCCGTGGGTTGTCTGCAACGCCGTGCCGTCAAAGCGGGCCGACGCCTGAGAGTGCAAGCCTGAACTTCACCTGCACATCGTTCGCAACAAGGGACGTGTCCGCCCACTCGCCGTCGCCGATCTTGAATTCCAGCCGCTTGAGCGCGAAGCCGCCGCTGGCCGTAGACACGCCGCCTGCCTGGGTGAGCGACAGCGGCACCACCACGTCGCGGGTGTTGCCCTTGATGCTCAGCTTGCCGGCGACCTCGAACTTGCCATTGCCCAGGGCCTTGATCGCGCTCGATTGGAAAGTGGCCCGCGGGAACTTGGCGCTGTCGAACCATGGCGGCCTGACCAGCTCGGCATCGGTCTCGGCTGCGCCCAGGGTTGCGCTGCCGGTGTCGATGCTGAAGGCCACCGAGCCGGCTTCGGGCTTCTTCGGGTCGAAAGCGACCTGGGCCTCGAAACGCTTGAACCGGCCTTCGACCGGCACGCCCATCTGGCGGCTGGTGAAGCCGATCTCGCTTTGTGCGGGAAGCAGCTTTTGCTGAGCAAGCACGGGTGCCGACAAGGCCAGGGCCAACCACAGTGCGGCGTGTCGCTTCATGGCCGTCCCTTGAACCCCATTCGTGCGAGCAGCGCATCGCGGTCGACGAAGTGGTGCTTCAGCGCTGCCAAGGTATGCAGCAGCACCAGGCCGGCCATGGCCCAGGCGAGCCATGCATGCCAGTCTTCGAGGGCTTCGCTCAGCGCCTCGTTGACAGGCACGAAATCCGGCAATGGCAGCACGCCGTAGAGCACGACCGGAAAGCCAGCCGCCGAGCTGTGCGCCCAGCCCACCAGCGGTACTGCAAAGAACAGCAGGTACAGCAGGTGGTGCAACGCCTGTGCAATCTTGCGTTGCCATGGCGGCATCGGCGGGTCCGCGGGCGGCGGGTGGGTCAGGCGCCAGCCCAGCCGCACGAACGACAGCGCGAGGATCGTGACGCCGGCCCATTTGTGCCAGTTGTAGAGCCTCAGCTTCCGGGGCGATACCGGCAGATCGGCCATGTACAGACCCATGCCAAACGCCATCACCAAGGCCACTGCCAACAGCCAGTGCAGGACGACGGCGAGGCGGGTGTAGCGCAAGGCAGGCAGGGGTAATGCTGGGCGGGCTGGCCGGGGGCGCTGGGCGTTACTTCTGGCTCAGCACCCAGGTGGCCAGCGTCTTGGCTTCTTCCGGCGTCACGGCATTGGGCGGCATGGGCATCGTGCCCCACACGCCGGCGCCGCCCTTGATGATCTTGTCGGACAGCTTGGCCACGGCGTCCTTCTGCCCCTTGTACTTGGCGGCGACATCCTTGTAAGCGGGACCGACCACTTTCTTGTCGATGGCATGGCAGGCCATGCAGTTCTTCTTGGTGGCGAGTTCCAGGTTGGCGAAAGCGGGGCTGGTCGTGAGGGCCGCGACGGCGGCGGCCAGGGCAAACAAGGGCTTCATGGCATTCTTTCGGGTAAGGGGGTACGGAGTCCGTCGATCATTCTAGGGAGGATGGCAAGCCAGGGCATGATAGAGACTGCACGCGGGCACCGGCCCGCTGGGTGAGGGGTGACGACATGGCGTTCGTGGTGATCGGGGTGCTGCTGGTGCTGCTGCGCTGGGCCGAGGTGGGTCCCACCGGCGCCTTGTCGTGGTGGCTGGTGCTGCTGCCCTTTGCGCTGGCCGTGGCCTGGTGGGCCTGGCGCGACGCCACCGGGATGACCCAGCGGCATGAGATGGACAAGCTCGACCAGAAGCGCGCCGCCCGCCGTGCCCAGGCGATGGAGGCGCTGGGCCGACCCGACCTGCGCAAGAAAAAACGCCGGTGAGGCCTGCAAGCCTGCACCGGCGTCTCGGGGCGGTGAGCCCCGCTGGCCTCAGTCGCTGCGGCGGCGGCGGGCCTTGAGCACCAAGGCGCCCAGCCCGGCGAGCAACATCGCGGTGGTGGCAGGTTCCGGCACCGCCGAGACGAATTGCAGACCGCTCAGCTGGTAGGTTTCCTGTTGCGGGGGCACGAGGCGGTAGCTGATGCTGAAGGTGGTGAACGCGGTGTCCGACTTGAAGCCGTAGAAGGAAGTACCGGTGCCATCGAGCGTGGTCGGCAGGATGCTGGCGCTGTCGAACTCAAAACTGCCGTCGTTGCCGATGTCGATACGCAGGCCGGTACCGTCCTGCGAGTTCGCGTACAGCGTGTTCCAGTAGCCGCCGAAGGCCGTGATGGCGTGGCTGAAGCTGAACACCGAGGCATCGTGGCCCAGAGGGTCATCGGTCACCACGTCGGAGAACACCGATCCCACGACGCCGGTGGTGACCCCCTTCGGCGCGAAGAAGCTGCCGTCGGTGTCCAACGCGACGCCATTGATGAACGAGCTGGTGCCCATGGCATCGGTGGGGCTGGCGGCACCGAAGATGACGCCGGTGTCGGCGCTGCTGGTGTAGGTGGCGGCATGGGCGCCCGAGGCCAAGGCCAGGGCGAGGGTGGCAAACGCGGCGGCGGTGAGTTTCATCGGGGTCCTGCGGCGGGTAGATGCTGGGGTCGAAAGAGCTCGACCACTGGACTGCATCGTCCCAAAACCCTCGCCGGGACACCATCCCGGGCCCGTGCGATCAATCGCAGCGCGATTCACCCGGATTTGCACGGCTTGGGGCCGACGCCGGGCGTGCTTCGTGACAGTTTGCACGTTGCGGGTTCGCGCCCGAACCCGCAAAGTCGCCCCTGCCGCCGTGGCCGTCAGTCGCCCAGTAGCGACAGGTCGCGCACCGCGCCCTTGTCGGCCGACATCGCCAGCAGGGCATAGGCCTTCAGCGCGGCCGACACCTTGCGCGGGCGCGGCAGGGCCGGCTTCCAGCCCTTGGCGTTCTGCTCGATGCGACGGCGGGCCAGTTCTTCATCGCTCAGCAGCACGTCGATGCTGCGGTTGGGGATGTCGATGCGGATGCGGTCGCCGTTGCGCACCAGGCCGATGGCGCCACCGGCCGCCGCCTCGGGCGAGCAGTGGCCGATCGACAGGCCCGAGGTGCCGCCCGAGAAGCGGCCGTCGGTGAGCAGCGCGCAGGCCTTGCCCAGGCCCTTCGACTTGATGTACGAGGTGGGGTAGAGCATCTCCTGCATGCCCGGGCCGCCCTTCGGGCCTTCATAGCGCACGATGACCACGTCGCCGGCCTTCACCTGGTCGGCCAGGATGTTGGCCACCGCTTCGTCCTGCGACTCCACCACATGCGCAGGCCCTTCAAACACCATCAGGGCCTCGTCGACGCCGGCGGTCTTCACCACGCAGCCGTTCAGTGCGATGTTGCCGTGCAGGACCGCCAGCCCGCCTTCCTGCGAGAAGGCATGCTCGTTCGAGCGGATGCAGCCTTCGGCCCGGTCGGTGTCGAGGCTGGGCCAGCGGGTGGCCTGGCTGAAGGCCACCTGCGTGGGGATGCCGGCGGGGCCGGCCATGTAAAAGGTTTTCACCGCGTCGGACGGGTTGCGGGCGATGTCCCATTCATCCAACGCGGCCTTCATCGTCTTGGCATGGATGGTGGGCACGTCGGTGTGCAGCTTGCCGGCCCGGTCGAGCTCACCCAGGATGGCCATGATGCCGCCGGCGCGGTGCACATCCTCGATGTGGTACTTGTTGGTGTTGGGCGCCACCTTGCACAGCTGCGGCACCACGCGCGAGAGGCGGTCGATGTCCTTCATGGTGAAGTCGATCTCGGCCTCTTGCGCAATCGCCAGCAGGTGCAGGATGGTGTTGGTGGAGCCGCCCATCGCGATGTCCAGCGTGATGGCGTTCTCAAACGCCTTGAAGCCCATCGAACGCGGCAGCACGCTGGCGTCTTCCTGCTCGTAATAGCGTTTGCACAGCGCCACGGCCGTGCGGCCGGCACGTTTGAAGAGCTGCTCGCGGTCGGCATGCGTGGCCACCACGGTGCCGTTGCCGGGCAGGGCCAGGCCCAGGGCTTCGACCAGGCAGTTCATCGAGTTGGCGGTGAACATGCCCGAGCAGGAACCGCAGGTGGGGCAGGCCGAACGCTCCACCTCGGCCAGGTCGGCATCGCTCACCTTGTCGTCGGCGGCCATCACCATGGCGTCGATCAGGTCAAGCTTCCTGAACTCGAGCTTGTGCGTCTCGGGGTTGGCCAGGCGCACCTTGCCGGCTTCCATCGGGCCGCCGGAGACAAACACCGCGGGAATGTTCAGCCGCATCGCGGCCATCAACATCCCGGGGGTGATCTTGTCGCAGTTGGAGATGCACACCAGCGCGTCGGCGCAGTGCGCGTTGA
>JBDTQF010000203.1:0-7444 GCA_039932275.1 Burkholderiales bacterium | reverse complement strand
GCCCGGTCGAACAGGCCGCGCAGGCGCTCGACCGTGTAGACATGCCGTGCCACCAGGGCCAACACGGCCGCCTGGTAGCCGCAGCCGGTGCCGATCTCGAGCACCCGACCCAGCGCCGGCCCGCCAGGGCGCGCCCGCAGCAGCTCGATCATGCGCGCCACCACCGACGGCTTGGAGATGGTCTGACCCAGGCCGATGGGCAGCGCGGTGTCTTCGTAGGCCTGCGCGATCAGGCCGGGGTCGACAAAGGCATGGCGCGGCACGGCCGCAAAGGCCCGCAGCACGGCCTCGTCGCGGCAGCCGTCGGCGCGCAGGCGCTCGACCAGCCGCGCGCGCGCCACCGTGTGGCCCAGCCCGTCGGACGCCACCGCTGGCGGGCGCGGTGCGGGCGCGGCGCGGGCCGCAGCAGCCGGCTTCTCCTGGCGACGTGACGCAGGCGCCGGGCGCAGGCTCACCGGTTGAGCGACTGGCACCGGCCGCAGCACAAGAGGCGGCGGCGCGGCCGGGCCGGTGGCAGCCTCCGCAGCGGGCCGCTCCTTCTCGTGCGGCGCACGCACCAGGCGGCGCGGCGTCGAAGCCGTCTGCGCTAGGTTGAGCGGAAAACGCTGGCGGCGCGGCGCGCCCGGGTCGCTCATCCGTGGAAGGCCTGCTGCCACGTCGGCAGCCCGGCATGGTCGGTCAGGTCCACCTGCAGCGGCGTGATCGAGATGGCGCCGTTCTCCACCGCATGGAAATCGGTGCCTTCGCCGGCCTCCCGGGCCGCACCGGCTGGGCCGATCCAGTACAACTCGTCGCCATGCGGGCTGCGTTGGCGGATGACACCTGCGCTGGCATGGCGCCGGCCCAGCCGCGTGATGCGATGCGGCAGCCGGTCGGCGTCGGCGCGCGCCGGCACGTTGACGCTGAGCAGCCAGTGCCGGGCCGGCGCAGCAGGCGCCAGGGCCCGCGTCAGCACCTGTTCGGCCACGCGGGCCGCGATGTCGAGGTGCTGCCAGCCGCGTTCCACCAGCGAGAAGGCGATGGCCGGCACGCCGAACAGGTAAGCCTCCATCGCCGCCGCCACGGTGCCGGAATACAGCGTGTCGTCGCCCATGTTGGCGCCGTTGTTGATGCCGGAGACCACCAGGTCCGGGCGCGGCGGCAGCAGGCCGGTCAGCGCGACGTGCACGCAGTCCGACGGCGTGCCGTTGATGAACCAGAAGCCGTTGGCCGCCTGCTGCGCCGACAGCGGGCGGTGCAGCGTCAACGCATTCGAGGTACCGCTGGCGTTTTGCTCGGGCGCCACCACGTCCACCTCGCCGAAACGGCGGCAGGCGTCGGCCAGGGCTTGCAAGCCGGGGGCCAGGTAACCATCGTCATTGGTCACGAGTATGCGCATGGCACGATTGTAGGGACCGGCCCTCTGGCCAACATCTGGCCGACTCAGCCGGCCGGCACACCGTCGCGCAGCGACCCGCCTGCTGCCCGCCCCCCGCGGATGCCGGTCGAGCGCCCCTGGGAACCGGGGGGAATCCTCGACCACCCCGGCACGAACCGGCCGGGATAATCCCCAACGTGAGGCCGCCCCTGTCCCGGGCGGCCCTGATCGAGAATCCGCAGTATGTCCACCCGTGTGCTGATCGTCGAAGACAACCCGGTCGCGAGGAGCTTTCTCGTGCGGGTGGTGCGTGAGAGCTTCAGCGACGACATCGAGTTCACCGAAGCGTCCGACCTGGCTTCGGCCCGGCGCGCCTTCGCGCCGCTGGCGGAAGCGGCCACCCCGACTGAACCCTTCCGACTGATCCTGTGCGACCTGGAGGCTGATGATGGCCGCGGGCTCGAACTGCTGTCGGAGCTGAGCCGGCACCCGGCCACCAAGATTGCCACGACGCTGCACTCCGACGACGAACACCTGTTCCCGGCCCTGCAGTGCGGCGCCGACGGCTACCTGCTGAAGGAAGACCGCTTCGAGGTGCTGGTGGAAGAACTGCAGAAGATCGTGCGCGGGCAGCCGCCGCTGTCACCCGCCATCGCCCGCCGGCTGCTCAACTTCTTCCGCAGTGGCGAGTCCGCCGCACCGGCCAACGGCACCGCGCTGACGCCGCGCGAGAACGATGTGCTGCTGCACCTGAGCAAGGGCTTCACACTGAAGGAAGTGGCGCGTGTGCTGGGCATCCAGTGGTTCGCGGTGAATGACCACATCCGCGCGGTCTATCACAAGCTGGCCGACGCCAGCAGCCACGCGCGGCGCGTGCCCACGCCGGCCGACCGCGCCAATTGAGTCGCGACGCCAGCAGGAACTGCCGGCACCAACCAGTCAGGCCCAGGCGTCTTCGAGCCGGAACCCGGCCTTCAGCGTCACCTGGAAATGCGCGACCCGGCCGTCGGCCACATGGCCGCGGGTCGAAATCACCTCGAACCAGTCGATGTGACGCACGCTCTTGCCGGCAGTTTCGATCGCAAGGCGGATGGCATCGTCGGTGCTCGTCGCCGACGAACCGACCAGTTCGACAATCTTGTAGACATGGCTGGACATGATGGGCTCCTTGCAGGGCCTGCGCTGTTGCGCACCCTGCCGGACGCAGGCTACTCCTGCAGCGCCGGTTTGTCGCGCCGGTCAAGATACCTGTCTTGATTCATCAGCGTCTGCACCCGCTCTTGCAGGCCAGCCAGGCTGACCTCGGCCGCCGCCAACGGCGCACCCGCCACCAGCCCGACCCGGTTGAACAGGCCGCGCCGGAACGGCCGCGCCAGCGCGCGCCCGTCGATGCGCGAGAACATCGAGCCCCACAGCCGCGTCAGGGCCACCGGCACCACCGGCACCGGGTGGCTTTCGAGGATCTTCATCAGCCCGCCCTTGAAGGGCTGCAGCTGTCCGTCGCGGGTGATGGCACCTTCCGGGAAGATGCCGAGCAGATCGCCGTCGTCCAGCACCTGGCGGGCCTGCGCGAAGGCGCGTTCGTACACCTGCGGGTTCTCGTCGCGCGGCGCGATCGGGATGGCCTTGGCCAGCCGGAACAGCCAGCCCAGCAGCGGCACCGCGAAGATACGGTGGTCCATCAGGAAACGGATGGGCCGCGGGCTGGCCGCGGCCAGCAGCAGCGCATCGACATAGCTCACATGGTTGCTGACGATGATCGCCGCGCCCTTGTCGGGCAGGTGCTCGTCGCCCCGCACCTCAAAGCGGTAGACGCAGCGCGACAGCATGAAGGCAACGAAGCGCAGCAGGTACTCCGGCACCAGCAGGAACACATAGGCCGCCACCACCAGGTTGGCCAGCCCCGTCAGCGCGAACACTTCCGAGATGCTGAACCCCGCGCTGAGCAGCGCACCGGCCAGCAGCGCGCTGACGATCATAAACAGCGCATTGAGGATGTTGTTGGCCGCGATGATGCGGGCGCGGTGGGTAGGCGGCGCGCGCATCTGGATCAGCGCGTACATCGGCACGCTGTACAGGCCCGCGCTCAGCGCCAGCAAGCCGAGGTCGGCCATCGCATGCCAATGCGCGGGCTGGCTCATGAAGCCGGACAAGGTCCAGGCCACCGCACTGACCGGCAACTGCAGGGTGGCCGCGTAAAGGTCGAGCGCGAACACCGTCATGCCCAGCGCACCCAGCGGCACCAGGCCGATCTCGACATGCCGGCGGGACAGCAACTCACACAGCAGCGAGCCGATGCCGATGCCCACCGAGAACACCACCAGCAGCAGCGACGCCACATGCTCGTCGCCGTGCAGCACGTTCTTGGCGAAGGCCGGAAAGTTGGACAGGAACACCGCGCCGAAGAACCACATCCACGAGATGCCGAGCATCGAGCGGAACACCACCGTGTGCTGGCGCGCCAACATCAGGTTGCGCCAGGTCTCTGAAATCGGGTTCCAGTTAATGCGCAGGCCGGTGTCGTCGGGCGGCGATACCGGCAGCGCCTGCGCCACCAGCCGGCCCAGCACCGCCAGGCCAAAGCAGGCCATCGCCGCCAGGCGCGCACCGTGCTGCGGCACCGCGATCAGCAGCCCACCGGCCAGCGTGCCCAGCAAGATGGCGACGAAGGTGCCCATCTCAACCATGCCGTTGCCGCCGGTGAGCTCGCGCTCATTCAGATGCTGCGGCAGGTAGGCGTATTTCACCGGGCCGAACAGCGTGGAGTGCAGCCCCATCAGGCAGACACAGACCAGCAACACCGGCACTTTCCAATCAGGATCGGGGTGCAGGAAACCCCAGGCCGCCAGGGCCATGATGCCCACCTCCAGCGACTTCACCCACTGCATCAGGCGCGCCTTGTCGTACTTGTCCGCCAGCTGCCCGCTGGTGGCCGACAGCAGCACGAACGGCAGGATGAACAGCGCACCGATGATCAACCCGGCCAGTGCCGGCGGCAGCCAGGCCACCTGCAGCTGGTAGGTCACCAGCACCGTGAAGGCGAACTTGAACAGGTTGTCGTTGGCCGCACCGAGGAACTGGGTCCAGAAGAACGGCGCAAAGCGCCGCTGGCGCAACAGTGCAAATTGGTTGGGATGGGTGGCGCTCACTGTGGATCCTTCACCCTGGCGGGCTGCGGTGGGAGCCCCTTCGGGCGACCGGGCGGTGCTCATGGCAGTTCCCCTGAGGGACGTTCAGAACGCGCAATGGTAGATTCAATGTGCCCCCATCCCGGCCGCCAGAGTCGGGCAACCCATCGGCTCCCATGAACAAGAAAACCCTTGTGACGATCGCCGTCGTGGTCGTCGCTGCCCTGGCTGCGACCACGTGGTGGAGACAACGCAGCGCTGCAGAAGCAGCCAAGACGCCTCGCGCAAACGCTGCGCAGACCGTCACCACCGTGACCGTGCAGCAGCGCGACGTGCCGGTCACCATCGAAGCGGCGGGCACGGTGGTCTCGCTCAACACCGTCGAGATCCGGCCGCAGGTCTCCAGCACGGTGCGCGAGGTGGCCATCCGCGAAGGCCAGTTCGTCAAGCGCGGCGATCTGCTCTTCAGATTCGACGACCGGGCCGACCGCGCCAACCTGGACAAGGCCCGCGCCCAGCTGCTGCGCGACCGCGCCACCTTGAACGACCTGCAGCGCCAGCTGCAGCGCGCCCAGGAGCTGCGGGCGGAGAACTTCATCGCGCAGAGCGCGCTCGACACGGTGCAGGCCCAGCTCGACGCCCAGCAGGCCGCCATCGCCTCCGACCAGGCGGCCATCCAATCGGCCGAGGTGGCCCTGAGCTACGGCAACATCCAGTCGCCACTGAGCGGGCGGGCCGGCGCCATCGCCGTCTACCCAGGCAGCCTGGTGCAGCCCAGCAGCACGGCGCTGGTGACCATCAGCCAGATCGACCCGGTGGGTGTGACCTTCACCGTGCCCGAGGCCCAGCTGGCCACCGTGCTGGGCGCCGCCCGACCGGGGTCCGCCGCCAACGCCGTGCCCCTCAGCGTCAGCCCACCCGGCGGCGACCGCGGGCCCCGCACGATGTCCGCCGACACGCTCAAGGGCACCCTGAGCTTCGTCGACAACGCGGTCGACACGACCACCGGCACCATCCGCCTCAAAGGCACGGTTCCGAACCCTGCACAGCGGCTCTGGCCCGGCCAGTACGTCACGGTACGCATGATGCTCCGCACCCTGCCCGGTGTGCTGGTGGTGCCGCAGGCGGCGCTGATCCAGCGTGGCACCGAGCGCTCGGTGTACGTGGTAGGCGACGACGGCAAGGCGCAACTCAGGCCCGTGCAGGCACGCTACCCGTTCGGTGACGCCATCGTGGTCGAAGGGCTGGAGCCCGGCATGCGCGTGGTCGTGGAAGGCAAGCAGAACCTGCGGCCCGGTGCCCTGGTGCAAGAGGCGCCCGCAGCAGCCGCCCGCGCGGGGTCCGCGCCCGCCAGCGGGACAGGTCGATGAGTTTTACCGAGCACTTCATCCGTCGTCCGGTGATGACGGTGCTGCTGAACATCGCCATCGTGCTGGCCGGCATCGTCGCGCTGGGCAAGATCCCGGTGGCCGCACTGCCCAGCTACAACACGCCGGTCATCCAGGTGACGGCGGTGCTGCCTGGCGCCAGCCCCGAGACCATGGCCAGCTCGGTGGCGCTACCGCTGGAGAAGCAGTTCTCCACCATCGCCGGCCTGGCCACCATCAGCTCGACCAACACGCTAGGGTCGACCTCGGTGGTGCTGGAGTTCGAAAGCACCCGCGACATCGATGCCGCCGCGGTGGACGTGCAGGCCGCGCTGTTCCGCGCCCAGCGCACGCTGCCGGCGGAGATGACCACGCCGCCGTCGTACCGCAAGGTCAATCCGGCCGACGCACCGGTGCTGCTGCTGGCCATGACATCGCCGTCGCTATCGATGACCGAGCTGCAGGAGTTCGCCGAGAACCTGGTCTCGCCCAGCCTGTCCACCATCGACGGCGTGGCCCAGGTGCTGATCTTCGGCCAGCAGCGTTTCGCGGTGCGCATCAAGGTGCATCCGGAGGCCCTGGCCGAGCGTAACCTGACGCTGGACGAGTTGCGCGCGGTCATCGGCAGCGCCAACGCGAACACGCCGGTGGGCGTGCTGGACGGCCCGCGCCAGACTCTGACGGTGCAAGCCAACCGGCAGCTCACGAACGCGCGTGATTTCGGCCAGATCATCGTGGCCACGCGCGCCGGCGCGCCGGTACGGCTGCGCGATGTGGCCGAGGTGCAGGACAGCGTCGAAACCATCAAGAGCGCGGCCAGCTTCAACGGCGAGCGCTCGATCACGTTGGCCATTCAGCGCCAGCCCAACGCCAACACCGTGCAGGTGGTCGACCGCGTCAAGCGGCTGCTGCCGCGTTTTGCCACGCAGTTGCCGGCGTCGGTGCAGATGTCGCCGATCAACGACCGCTCCGTGGCCATCCGCGAGGCGCTTCACGACGTCAACCTGACGCTGGCGCTGACGGTGGTGCTGGTGGTGCTGGTGATCTTCCTGTTCCTGCGCCGGCTGGCGGCCACGCTGATCCCGACGCTGTCGCTGCCGGTGTCGCTGATCGGCGCGCTGTCGCTGCTGTATGCCGGCGGCTACAGCCTGGACAACGTCTCGCTGCTGGGCATCACGCTGGCCGTGGGCCTGGTGGTGGACGACGCCATCGTGATGCTGGAGAACATCGTGCGCCACGTCGAAGACGGCATGGCGCCGTTCGAGGCTGCCATCAGGGGCGCACGCGAGATGGCGTTCACCATCGTGTCGATCTCGATTTCACTGGTGGCGGTGCTAATCCCGATCTTCTTCATGCCCGGCGTGATCGGGCTGCTGTTCCATGAGTTCGCCGTGGTGGTGGGGCTGGCCATCCTGGTGTCGGCAGTGGTGTCGCTGACGCTGGTGCCGATGCTGGCCAGCCGCTTCCTGCGCCACCACGACAAGCACGAGGAAAGCGCGCTGGGCCGCGTGTTCGAGCGCGGCTTCGACGCCCTGCTGCGCGGCTATGCCCGCAGCCTCGACTGGGCGCTGGCGCACCGCTTCGTGGTGCTG
>JBDTQF010000202.1:0-7445 GCA_039932275.1 Burkholderiales bacterium | reverse complement strand
GCGCATTGATTTCGAGCGCTTCGCCAAGATTGCCAAGGAAATCGGCGCCTACTTCATGGTGGACATGGCGCATTACGCTGGCCTGATCGCCGCCGGCGTCTATCCGAACCCGGTGCCGCACGCCGACGTGGTCACCTCCACCACGCACAAGAGCCTGCGTGGCCCGCGCGGCGGCATTATCCTGATGAAGGACGCTATCGCCAAGAAGATCAACAGCGCCATCTTCCCCGGCATCCAGGGCGGCCCGCTGATGCATGTCATCGCCGGCAAGGCCGTGGCCTTCCAGGAAGCGCTGCAGCCGGCCTTCAAGGCCTACCAGGAACAGGTGGTCAAGAACGCCGCCGCGATGGCCGAGACGCTGACGAAGCGCGGCCTGCGCATCGTCTCCGGCCGCACCGAAAGCCACCTGATGCTGGTGGACCTGCGCCCGAAGGGCCTGACCGGCAAGGACGCCGAAGCCGTACTGGGACGCGCGCACATCACCTGCAACAAGAACGGCATTCCCAACGACCCGCAAAAACCCATGGTGACCAGCGGGATCCGGCTGGGTTCGCCGGCCATGACCACGCGCGGCTTCAAGGAAGCCGAGGCGGTGTTGACGGCTAACCTGATTGCCGACGTGCTCGAAGCCCCGCATGACGAAGCCGTGATCACCAAGGTCCGTGCGCAGGTCGCTGAACTGACGCGCCAGTTCCCCGTCTACAAGTGATCTGAAGGCCGGTCAATCCCGTTGGCCGGCCCACCCTGACGCACCGATATGCGCTGTCCCTACTGCGGCAACGAAGAGACCCAGGTTGCCGAGACCCGTGAATCCGACGAAGGCGACGCGGTGCGCCGGCGGCGCCGCTGTCTGAGCTGCGACAAGCGCTTCACCACCTACGAACGCGCCACCCTGGCCATGCCGGTGGTGGTGAAGAAGAACGGCAACCGCACCGACTTCGACCGCGAGAAGCTGCGCGCCTCGATGACGCTGGCGCTGCGCAAACGCAATGTCAGCGTTGATCTGATCGACGCTGCCATCGCCCGCATCGAGGACAAGCTCTACACCGGCGGCGCCACCGAGGTGGGCACCTCCCGCGTCGGCGAGCTGGTGATGCGCGAGCTCAAGCGGCTCGACAAGGTGGCCTACGTGCGCTTCGCCTCGGTCTACCGGGAGTTCGAGGACGTGGACGAGTTCAGCCGGCTCATCAAGGAAATCTGAGACCAGCTCTTCGCTGGTTTTCCCGCTCCACCGTCATGGGGAGTGCCGTGAGGGATTGCGCTTTCTACACTCCTTGCCCATCGGTGCTGGGGAGCACAGGGAGGCGCAATGACACCGGAACGGGCAACCAGAGCCGTATACCGCGCAGGCAGACGCGGCCCTGCGCATCACAACGATGGGCACGGGTTCACGCTGATCGAGCTGATGGTGTGCGTCGCCGTGCTGGCGGTGCTGGCCACGCTGGCCGGGCCGTCGTTCGACAGCTACCTGCAGCGCCGCCGCGTCGAGGGCCTGTCGATGCAGCTCCTGTCGGACTGGCAGTTCGCCCGCACCAGCGTGCTGGCGCGCAGCGCGCCGCTGCGCCTGAGCGTTTACGCTCCCGGCAGCGGCCCGGGCGGTTGCTACCTGCTGCACAGCGGCGCGGCCGATGCCTGCAGCTGCAACGGTGAAATCGCCACCTGCGCCGCCGGCACTGAAGTGCTGCGCCAGGAGGCCTTGCCCGCCAGCAGCCGGGTGCGGCTGAGCGCCAACGTTGGCTCGATGCTGCTCGATCCGCGCCTGGGCACCGTCACCCCCGGCGGCAGCATCGAGATCACCGGTGCCAACGGCGACGCCCTCAAGCATGTGGTCAGCATCCTCGGCCGGGTGCGCGTGTGCGCTTCGGCCGGGCGATGGGCGGGCATCGCGGCATGTTGAACGCTCATCCACCGCGCCGGCCGCACGGGCTCACCCTCATCGAGCTGATGATCGTGCTGATCGTGGCCGGCGTGCTCGCCACGTTGGCGCTGCCGAGCTTCCAGGCCCAGATCCGCAAGACGCGACGGGCCGATGCCTATGCCGCCGTCACCCAGATCCAGCAGGCGCAGGAACGCTGGCGCAGCCTGCAGCCCACCTATGCGGCGTCGTTGAGCGCCCTGGGGATCGGTGCCAGTTCAACGGCTGGTCACTACCAACTCGCAACGGCCACAGAGAGCGGCACAGAAAACAGCCGCTACACCATCACCGCCGCGGCCGCCGGCTCGCAGAGCAGCGATGCGGCCTGCCGCTATTTGCGGACCGTCGCAGCCGGCGGCACCCTCAGCCAGCAATCCGGCCCGGACAATAGTTTCGGCAACAGCGCAGCCGACAACCGCGCCTGCTGGAACCAATGAGCGTTCAGATGACGCGTCACCATTCGAGCGGTTCACTGAACCGCCCACGCGGGCTGGGTCTCATCGAAATCCTGGTGGCGCTGGTACTCGGCCTGTTCCTGGTGGGCGCCGCGGCCTCGCTGTTCGTCGGCCAGTTGACCGAGCAGCGGCGGCGCCTGCTGGACGTGCGCGTCACGCAGGAGCTGCGCAGCGCCGCAGCCCTGATCGAACGCGATCTGCGCCGTGCCGGCCACTGGGCCGCGGCCGACCAGTCGCTCTGGCTGGAAGGCAGTGCCACGACACCTGCCCTCAACCCCTACCCGGCCATCCACCCCGCCAGCGGCGACGACAGCGTGCTCGGCTACAGCTATGTGCACGACCGGCCGGACAACAACCTGGTCGATGCGAACGAGCGCCTGGGCTTTCGCGTCAACAGCAGCTCGCGCACGCTGGAGATGCGCTTGGCCGGCGCTGCGCTGGCGCCCGCCAGCGGCGACTCCTGGCAGCCGCTGACCGACCCGGCCACCGTGCGCATCACGCGGCTGGCCATCCACACCACCGCCACCGCGATGGACCTGGGCGCGCGCTGCACACTGCCCTGCCCGAGCGCCGCCGCCGGCTGCCCGCCCATTCAGACGATGCGCGTGGTGACCATCGACCTGGAAGGTCGGGCGGTAACCGACGCAGCCATCCAGCGAGCCCTGCGCAGCACCGTGCGCCTGCGTACCGATGTCCTGGCCGGCCAGTGCCCACAGGCCTGAGCGCCGCCCTGCCGTGGCGGCCCGGCCCGCGGTGCGCGGCACCGGCTCGCTGGCGGTGCTGCTGGTGCTGCTGCTCGCGGCGTCGCTGGTACTGCTGTACGCCAACCGCGCGCTGATCTTCGAGCAGCGCGCGTCGGCCCAACAGGCCCGCACTGTTGCGGCGCTGGCCGCCGCAGAAGCCGGGCTGGCCTGGACCCTGGCGCTGCTGAACCACCCCGGCGCGGTCACCGCCGCGTGCACGCCGAGCCCGTCGGTGTCGGCCGCCAGCGACGGGGGTTTTGCGGCGCGTTACCTGCAAATCGACGCGACCTTGGGTTCGCTGGCGCCTTCGGTGGCGGCCCAGCCGGCCTGCGTGGCCGACGGCAGCAACGCCTGGTCGTGCGCCTGTCCCGCCGCTGGCAGCGCCGCACTGAGCCCGGCCGCCCTCGGCCGCGACCTGCCGGGCTTTGCCATCCGCTTCGCCACTGGGCCGCGGCCGCGCACGCTGTGGCTGCAGGTCGATGGCTGCAGCGGTGCCGGCAGCGAATGCGGCAGCAGCCTGGTCGGCGCCGATGCCGTGGTGCACACCGAGGTGCTGCTGGCCACGCTGGGCGCCGTGGCACGGCCACCGTATGCCGCGCTCACTGCCCGCGACGCCGTCAGCGTGCAGGGCGACGCCGTCGTCGCCAATACCGATGCGGCCCAAAACGGTGTCACCATCGACGCGGCCGCAGCCATCACGCTGGGCCCGAGCGTGCAGTTGCTGGCCGCACCCGGCAGCGACCCGACCCAATCACTGCTGCCGGCCGACCCCGGCTGGCTCGACGCTGGCGGCAGCGTGGTCAGCCCGGCCCGTTTCTTCAGCAGCCATTTCGCGCTGGCGCGCAGCCAGTACAAGGCGCAACCCACGCTGCGGCGATTGAATTGCACCGGCAGTTGTGGCGATGCCGACCTGGCCGCAGCGCTGGACACCGGGGCCCGGCTGCTGTGGGTGGAAGGCGGTCTCGCATTGGCGTCCGCAGCCAGCTGGGGCAGCCGCGAGCAGCCGCTGCTGCTGATCGTCGAAGGCACGCTCACGCTCACCGGCCCGGTGCAGTGGCAGGGCCTGGCGTATGCCGGCTCAGTGGCCTGGAGCAATGCCAGCGGCGCCCTCGCCCGGCTGGACGGCGCGCTGGTCAGCGAAGGCGCGCTGCAGCTCGATGGCCGCATCCAGGTGCGGCGCGATGCCGACATCCTGGCGCGGCTGCGCGATGCCGCCGGCCTGTTCGCCCCGGTGGCGGGCAGTTGGCGGGATTTCCGTGACTGAGGCCGGCGCCGTCAATGGCGGGCCTGTCCGGCCTATCCTGCCTGTCCGGTCATTTGGGCCCCGCGGGCTGTCGCTGATCGAAACCCTGATCGCGCTGCTGGTGCTTAGCGCCGGCCTGGCCGCGCTGGCCCGTGTGCAGACCTGGCTGTGGCTGGGCGCCGATCTCGCGCGCCAGCGCGCCGATGCGCTGCGCCTGGCGCAGGAGAATCTCGAACAGCTCGGCACCTTCACCCGTCTCGACACCGGCGTGGGCGAGTTCGCCTGGGCGGACATCGGCGCCCAGAGCGAGACGGCGATCAATGATCGCGCTGCAGCCACCGTTTACCGGCTCAGCCGCAGCGCCGTCAGCCAGGCACAACCCACGCTCAAGACCGCCACCGTGCAGGTCCAGTGGACCGACCGCAGTGGTGCCGACACCTCGCTGTGGCTCACCAGCGCCTGGCCGGCGCTGGACCCGCGCGCCACCGGCTGGCTGGCCTTCGCACCCGACGGCCGTCGGCATGCCGCGCCGCTGGGCCGTCACCCGACCATCCCGTTGGCCGCACACGACCTGGGCGATGGCCGCAGCGCGTTCAAGCCGCTGCCGGATCGCACCACCACCTGGGTGTTCGACCACAGCTCCGGCCAAATCACCCAGCGCTGTGATACCGCGGTGGGACTCGCGAACGCCGACCTGACGCTGGCCTCGCTGAGCGCCTGCATCACCTTCGATGCCTTCCTGCTGGCCGGCACCGTGCGCTTTGCGACCGGCACCCCCACGCCCGGCCCGGCGGAGGCCGAACACCCCGCCAGCAGCACCCTGCCGCTGGACCTGCAACTCACGCTCAGCAGCACCGGCCATCCCGACCCGGCCTGGGAGTGCCTCGACAACGCGCCGGCCAACACCTCATCCGCCCAGACCGCAGTGCGCTACTGGTGCGTGGTGCGGCCGGCCGGCAGCCCGCCACGCTGGTCGGGCCGGCTCAACATCGTGCCGGTCGGCTGGACCCTGGCCGCCAGCGGCGCGGGCAGCTTGCGCGCCTGCCGCTACAGCGCCGACCATGATGGCAACGGCCGCATCGACAACGTCGAACACCCCGCCAGCTACAGCCAGGTCGCCGGCGCGCTGCTGAACCAGAATTTTCTGGTCGTGCCATCCGATGCCACCTGCCCGTTGGACCTGCCGGTCAACCTCACCACCAGCGGCACGCCCAACCTGGTGGACGACAGCACGGTTGCGCACCAGCCCTGATCGGGGATGATGCGCACCTGATGGACACCACCCCCCCTGCTGTTTTCACCGAGGCCGACGAGCGCCACATGCTTAGCGCGCTGGCGCTGGCCGAGCAGGCCATCGGCCTGTCGGACCCCAACCCACGCGTGGGCTGCCTGTTGGTCGCGCCGAACGGCCAGGTCATCGGTCAGGGCCACACCCAGGCCGCGGGCGGCCCGCATGCCGAGGCGATGGCCCTGCGGGCTGCACGCGCCGCCGGCCACGCACTGACAGGTGCCACCGCCTACGTCACGCTGGAGCCCTGCGCTCACCACGGCCGCACACCGCCCTGCTGCGAGGCATTGATCGAAGCCGGTATCGCCCGCGTGGTGGTGGCGTTGGGTGACCCCAACCCGCTGGTGGCCGGCCAGGGCCTGGCGCGCCTGCAGGCGGCCGGCATCGCCACCGCCTGCGGCCTGCTGGCCGAGCCGGCGCGCGAGCTCAACATTGGCTTTCTGTCGCGCATGCTGCGCGGCCGGCCCTGGGTGCGCATGAAGGTGGCCGCCAGCCTGGACGGCCGCACCGCCCTGCCCGACGGCCGCAGCCAGTGGATCACCAGCGCCGCCGCCCGCACGGATGGCCATGCCTGGCGCCGCCGTGCCGGCGCGCTGCTCACCGGCGTCGGCACGGTGCGCGACGACGACCCGCGGCTTGACGTGCGCCTGGTGCCCACCCCGCGGCAGCCGCTGCGCGGGGTGGTCGATGCCGGGCTCGGCATCGCCGCCGAGGCGCGCATCCTGCAGCCACCGGGCGACGTACTGCTCTACACCGCGGCCACACCGGCCACGCGTCCCGATCTTCTGGCGCGCCCCAACGTGCAGATCGTCTGCCTACCCGATGCCCGCAACGGCAAGGTCGATCTGGGCGCACTGCTGGCCGACCTGGGGCAGCGCGGCATCAACGAAGTGCATCTCGAAGCCGGCGCGGCGCTGAACGGCTCGTTCGTGCGCGAGGGCTGGGTGGACGAGTTGCTGCTGTACCTCGCCCCCAAGCTGATCGGTGCCGGCCGCGAGCTGGCGCGCTTGGGCCCACTCGCCCAGCTCGACGACGCACCGGCACTCGAATGGGTGGACGTGCAGCGCGTCGGCCCCGACCTGCGCATCCTGGCGCGGCCGGCACATCGGCTGGCCGCCTGGCTGCCCGCTGCGCTGGCCTCGTAACGCTGACCTCGGAGCGATGACCGCGCCGGGCCCGGTCGGGTGGCCCGACGCCTACAATTGCCCGCTTTGATGCCATCAAGCCCGCGCGCAGACCCTGCGCAACCGGCGGGCTTCGGGTGCACCCCAGCACCCCTTTCTCCAAGGATCCTCATCATGCAAGGTGCCGACAAAGGCCAGACCGCCGCGCTCGACGGCGCGGATCTGCGCATCGCCATCGTGCAGGCCCGCTTCAATGCGGCCATCACCGACAGCCTGGCCCAGCACTGCCTGGCCGAACTGAATGCGCTGGGTGTCACGCCCAAGCACATCCGCCACGTCACGGTGCCTGGCGCACTCGAAGTGGCGGTGGCACTGCGCGCACTGGCCGAACAGGACGAATTCGACGCGCTGATCGCACTGGGCTGCATCATCCGCGGCGAGACCTATCACTTCGAACTGGTTGCCAATGAAAGCGGTGCCGCCGTCACACGGCTGAGCCTGGACTACGGCGTGCCGATCGCCAACGCGGTGCTGACGGTCGAGAACGAAGCCCAGGCGTGGGCCCGGGCCGAAGAAAAGGGTCGCGACGCCGCACGCGTGGCCGTCGAGATGGCCAACCTGCTGGAAGACCTGTCTTGAGCACCCCTGATAGCCCCCCCGATACCGACAGCACCCCC
>JBDTQF010000201.1:0-7489 GCA_039932275.1 Burkholderiales bacterium | reverse complement strand
CCACACTGGCCGACGCGACGCCCTTGACGCCGCCGAAGCGCTGCAGCAGCCGCGCCCGCTTCTTCGGACCGACACCGGCGATGTCCTCAAGCCGGCTGCCGCCGGTGCGCACCGACGCCCGCCGCGCCCGCATGCCGGTGATCGCGAAGCGATGCGCCTCGTCGCGCACCTGCGCCACCAGCATCAGGGCAGCCGAGTCCGGTGGAAGGCTGATCTTGTCGCGCCCATCGGCAAACACCAGTTCCTCCAGCCCGACCTTGCGCCCTTCCCCCTTTTCAACACCCACGATCAGGCTCAGGTCCAGCCCCAGCTGTTCAAACACCTCGCGTGCCACAGCCACCTGGCCGCGGCCGCCGTCGACCAGCACCAGGTCAGGCAGCTTCGCCTCGCCCTGCTGCGCGGCCTCGGCAAGCCGGACATAACGGCGGGCCAGCACCTGCCGCATCGCCGCGTAGTCGTCGCCGCCGGTGATGCCGGCAACGTTGAAGCGCCGGTACTCGGCCGGTTGCATGCGGTGGTTCTCGAACACCACGCACGAGGCCTGCGTCGCTTCGCCGGCGGTGTGGCTGACGTCGAAGCATTCGATGCGGAAGGTCTCAAGGCTGTGCGGCGCGAGGTCGAGCACCTCGACCAGCGCCCGTGTACGCGCTTGTTGCGAGCCTTCTTCGGCCAGCAGCCGCCCGAGCGACAACTCGCAACCCTGGATCGCCAGGTTGAGCCAGATGCGCCGTTGATCGCGCGGCTGCTGCAGCGCCTGCAGGCGGCGACCGGCCTGGGTGGAGAGCGCGGCCATCAGCGGCGCGCCGACGGCATGACTCACCACGATCACCGGCGGCGCGTCGATGCCCAGGTAGTGCTGAGCAATGAAGGCTTCGAGCACCTGGCTTTCGGCCGAGGGCAGCTCGGCCGACGTCGACTCGCCGCCATGCGCTTCGGCCTCGACCACATCGCCGGCCATGGCCGTCGCCTCCTCGACATGGGCGGGAAAGTACGCCCGGTCGCCCAGGTGCCGGCCGCCGCGCACCATGGCCAGGTTGACGCAGGCCCGGCCGCCCTGCACCTTGACGGCCAGGATGTCCACGTCACGCTCCTCGTCGGTTTCCATCGCCTGCTGATGCAGCACGCGCGACAAGGCGCCCAGCTGGTTACGCAGCTCCTCGGCCTTCTCAAACTCGAGCCTCTCGGCCGCGACCATCATCTGGCGCTGCAACTCATCCAGCACCGCCTGCGTTTCGCCATCCAGGAAGCGCACGGCGTTGCGCACATCCTCGGCATAGGCCTCGCGTGAGATCTCACCCACGCAGGGGCCCGAGCAGCGGCGGATCTGGTACAGCAGGCAAGGCCGGCTGCGGTTGTTGAAGACGGTGTCCTCGCAGGTGCGCAGACGAAACACCTTCTGGATCAACTGGATCGATTCCTTTACCGCCCAGGCGCTGGGGTAAGGGCCGAAGTAGCGGTGCCTGCGATCAATCGAACCGCGGAAGTACGCCACCCGCGGGTACTCATGGCTGACCAGTTTCAGGAAGGGGTAGCTCTTATCGTCGCGGAACAGGATGTTGAAACGTGGGTGCTGGGTCTTGATGAGGTTGTTTTCGAGCAGCAGCGCCTCGGCCTCGGACCGCACCACCGTGGTTTCGATGCGCCCAATGCGCCCCACCATGTGGCCGATGCGCGTGCCGCCATGGTCGCGCTGGAAATAGCTCGACACCCGCCGCCTCAGACTGCGTGCCTTGCCGACGTAGAGCAGTTGGCCGTTGTCGTCGAAGTAGCGGTACACGCCGGGCAGATTGGGCAGGGCTGCCACTTCAGTCAACAACTTCGCCCAGCGCTGCTCACGCTCGGCAGCGGGATCGGCAGGAGCGTCTGAAAGGGGCGCCAGCGGCGGTGTGGTCATGGCGAAATTGTGCCGCTATCGATAATCTGCCGATGCCGACAGCGTCCATCCCCCCGCCCACGACACCGCTGCGCTGGGACGTGTTCTGCCGCGTCATCGACAACCTGGGCGATCTGGGCTTGTGCTGGCGGCTCTGCGCCGACCTGGCCGGCCGTGGCCACCAGGTCCGGCTGTGGTGCGACGACGCCTCGGCACTGCCCTGGATGGCACCGCAAAGCGCCGCCGGCGTGCAGGTGCTGCCGTGGCGTGACCCGTTGCCCTGGGAGCAGCCCGGCGACGTGGTGATCGAAGCATTCGGCTGCGACCCACCACCCGCGTTCGTCGAACGCATGGCGGCGAGCGCGTCTGCGCCGGTGTGGATCAATCTGGAATACCTGAGCGCGGAGGCGTACGTGGCCCGCTCGCACGGCTTGCCGTCCCCGCAAGGCGCCGGCCCGGGCCGCGGACTGACGAAATGGTTCTACTACCCCGGCTTCACCCAGGGAACCGGCGGCCTGTTGCGCGAGCCCGGGCTGCTGGCCCGGCGCGGCCGTTTCGACCGCGACGCCTTCCTCGCCCGCCACGGCGCGAGGGTGCAGCGCGGTGAGCGAGTGGTCAGCGTGTTCTGCTATGACATCGGGCAACTTCCTGCGCTGCTCGGGCGGCTGTCTCCTGAGCCCGCCTTGCTGCTGGTTTGCGCGGGACCGACTCAGGTCGATGTCATGGCGGCCGCCGGCAACTCGCCCGGGTTGCGCTCGTTGCCGCTGCCATGGCTCACGCAGCCTGACTACGACCACCTGCTGTGGAGCTGCGATCTGAACCTCGTGCGCGGGGAAGACTCCTTCGTCCGTGCGCAGTGGGCCGGTGCACCCTTCCTCTGGCAGGTTTATTGGCAGCAGGACGGCGCACACGCGCCCAAGCTGGAAGCCTTCCTACAGGCGCAACTGGCGCATGTGAAGCCTCGATTGGCCGACCGCATGGCCGCCGCCTCGCGGGCCTGGAATGGGATGGCCGCGTGGCCCGAGGAGTTGCCTGCGTTGGACGACTGGGCAGTGGCGTGCCGCCAATGGCGCGATGAGCTCGAGGCAGAGGACGATCTGACCTCACAGCTGCTCGCTTTCATAGCGCGTCGGCGGGACACGCCTTCAGGGTAGAATCGCGGGCTTTACGCAAGAGCGCTTCCGCAGGAAGGATGCCATGAAAATCGCCCAGGAAATTCGAGCCGGCAACGTGATCATGCAGGGCAAAGACCCGATGGTCGTGCTCAAGACGGAATACAGCCGTGGCGGCCGCAATGCAGCCACCGTGCGCATGAAACTCAAGAGCCTGCTGAGCAACTCCGGCACCGAAGTTGTCTTCAAGGCCGACGACAAGATGGACCAGATCGTGCTCGACAAGAAGGAGTGCACCTACTCCTACTTCGCCGACCCGATGTATGTGTTCATGGACACCGAATACAACCAGTTCGAGGTCGAAGCCGAGAACATGGGCGACGCCATCAGTTACCTGGAAGACGGCATGCCGGTGGACATGGTGTTCTACGACGGCAAGGCCATCTCGGTGGAACTGCCCACCAGCTTGGTGCGCGAGATCACCTGGACCGAACCCGCCGTCAAGGGCGACACCTCCGGCAAGGTGCTCAAGCCGGCCAAGCTGGCCACCGGCTTCGACATCCAGGTGCCGATCTTCGTGGCACAGGGCGACAAGGTCGAGATCGACACCCGCACGCACGAGTACCGCAAGCGCGTTTGACAGGTCTCGTTCGTCTTGGCAAAAGGGCAGCTTCTCAGCTGCCCTTTTTGTTTGAGCCTCCCGGTCAGAGGCTCCAACGTGAGCGCAGCGAAACGACGCGCCCACGCGGGTCGGCGAAGTGCGGGTCGAAGCCGACCTGGAATGAGTTGACTTGGCGGCTGGCGGGCGGCGCGACGCCAAACAGGTTCTGCACCCCGAGGCTCAGCGTCATGCTGTCGCTGTAGCGGTAAGCACCCTGCAGGTCCCACAAGCTTTGCGGCCGCACGCGGCGGTCGGCCAGCGTGCTCGGATCGGGATTAAAGTCCACGTATGAAGCCACGAAACGATGGCCCACTGTCCATTGCCACGGGCCTTGTGCCAGCCCGGCCTGCAGCAGATGGCGCCAGCGCGGCACCGGGCGGTCCAGCGCATAGTGCCCGGCCTGATCGACATAGCCGCTGAATGCCGACACCTGCGTCGCATAGCGTTGCACCCAGGTGCCATCCAACCCCAGTGACCACACGCCCCAGGCGGTGGCCGGGCTGCGCCAGCGGCCACCGACGTCCAGGCCGGTGACCTTCTGCCGGCCCAGGTTGCGGTACTGCGCATCGACGTACTTGATGGGACAGACGCTGCTCACGCAGGTGGAGCCGTCGGGCAGCACATCGCCCGGCTGGTAGCGAGGCAGGTAGCCCAGCGATTCGTACAGCGACTGGTCGGCGAACACGGTGCCCGCTGGAACGAAGCCAATCTTGTTGCGCTTGTCGATGGCCCAGGCGTCAAGCGAGACCTGCCAGCGCGGCGTGCCGCCCAGCACCAGGCCCAGGCCGAACTGGCGGCTGGTCTCGGGTTGCAGTTGTGCATTGCCGCTGGTGCGCTGGTTGTGGCCGAAGGCACCGCAGTCGTAACTCAGTACCGTCGGATCCGCACAGAGCAAGGTATCCGGCGCCTCGCCGCCCGGTGCATAGGCCAGCACGCCCGGGGCATAAAGCTGCTCCAGGGTCGGGGCGATGAAACCCTTGCCGACCGACGCGCGCCACATCACGTCAGCGGCGGCCTGCCACTTCAATGCCAGCTTGGGCGACGTGGCCTTGCCGCCGATGCTGTAGCGGTCGTGCCTCACCGCCAGCTGGGCTGACCAGGCCGGTGCAAACGGCAGCGACAGCTCGCCGAACAGCGCGCCGACGGTACGAGCCCGAGCGAGGTCGACCCCCCCACACAGGCCGGCGGAGACGACGCAATTCACGGCGTCGTCCGAGTAGTCGCTGAGCAGCTTCTCTCGGCGGATGTCGGTGCCCAGCGCCAACGCTGCATCGCCGCCCGCCAAGCGGCCCAGGGCCCGCGAGGCTTTCAGATCGACGCCCTGCGTGCGCGTCTCCAGCACGCTGTAGCCGTCCCGCACAGCCAGAGCATTCAGCCGTGCCTGGGTGGCCGCGGTCTGCTCGCCGAACGGGTTGAGCGAGCCATCGGCGACCATGGCGGCCAGGTCTGTGTAGCGGTAGTAGCCACGCTGCATCGACGACGCCAGCCGGTGGCGCGTGGTGGTCGCTGCACCCTCCCATTGCCAGCCGCCGTCCTGGCCTTGCAGTCCCATCAGCCAACGCTGTTGGTCGCCGACATGGCGATCGACGCGCCCCCCTTGGTCAGCCATCCGCCAGTAGAAGAGATCAAGCGGCCCGGTCACGCCATTCGCAGCGGCCCAGGCCGTGGGGTAGTACGGGCTGCTGGTGGGCAAACTGGGGTATTGGTAAGTGCCGGAAGCAGTGTCGAAACCAGCCACCCAACCGGCGGTCGCGGTGGTGCGCTGTGTGGCGCGCGAGGCCATGCCTTCGGCGAACCAGCGGGTGGTGGCGTCCCAGGCCTTGCCGTCCAGGCGCAGGGTGCCGTTGAGCCGCTGGCTGGCCGGCTGCAGGTCCATCTGGGACGCGGGGTCGTAGACGCACAGGCCCGAGCCGGCCGGGTCGTCCACACTGTAGGGCGCCCGGCAACCGGCAGGGTTGTAGTCACCGTTCGCATTACTGACGGTAGCCGGCCAGGTACCGTAGCTCAGCCCGTTCACGAGGCCCGGCACATAGCTGCTGCGCGAGAACGGCCGCTGGCTCGCCGCCAGCCGCTGCTCCTTCTGCCACGCCACGGTGCCCACCCACCGCACATCGCTTTGACCCAGGGCGCCGCCGCTGGTCAGGCTCAGTGCCTGACGGCCGGCACCGCCGTGCGTCGTACCGCCCAGGTCGAGCTGGACCTCGGTGCCGCTGTAGTCGCTGCGCAGGATGAAATTGACCACCCCGCCCACGGCATCAGCGCCGTAGAGCGCAGAGGCGCCGTCCTTCAAGATCTCGACACGCTCCACCGCGGCGAGCGGGATCGACAGCAGATCGGCGCCGGTGCCGTAGGCAACAGCCGCATGCTGCGCGATGCGCCGTCCATTCACCAGCACCAGCGTATTGCTGTCGCCCAGCCCGCGCAGGTTGGCCCCGGCATAACCGGCCGGGCCATAACCACCGACGCTGATCGCTTCAGTTTGGTACGGCTGGTTCGCAGCAACACGGCTCAGCAGCTCGGTGGTGGTGGCTGCGCCGCTGCGTTCGATGTCGCGCCGGGTGAGCACCTGCACGGGCAGCGCGCCGCTCAGTGCCGGCCCCTGCAGGTAGCTGCCGGTGATCACCACCGGCTCCAGCGGCTCAGTGGCCCAGCCGGGCACGGCCAGCAACGCGCTGCCCAGGATACCGATCGTCGCCCTCGCCTTCGCTTTCAGCCTGACGTGGCTGCGCACACGCATCAGCATGGTGTTCCCCCTCCCCGTGCGGCCGGCACGATGCCGGCTCGCTTGTTGTCCTTCGAATACTGCCTTTGAGGCTTCAGGCCTCGACGAATCGCATCGACAAGTCCGTGGCGTGCAGGTGCTTGGTGATCGCACCCACCGAGATGCGGTCGACGCCGAGCTCGGCAATCGGTCGCACCGTCGTCAGGCTGGCACCTCCCGAGTACTCGAGCACCGTCTTGCCACCACGCGCGCGGTGGCTGCGCACCAAGCCGACGGCCTCGCGGATCATGTCGTGGGTGAAGTCGTCGATCAACAGCAGATCCACGTCCTCGGCCAGCGCAGTGCGGGCTTCGTCCAGGTTCTCTGCTTCGGTCATCAACGGCACATCGACACCCAGCGCACGGGCGTTGGTGATGGCCTGGCGGATGCCACCGGCGGCTGCGATGTGGTTCTCCTTGATCAGGAAGGCGTCGTACAGCCCGATGCGGTGGTTCACGCCACCGCCCCACAGCACCGCGTATTTCTGGGCACAACGCAACCCCGGCAGCGTCTTGCGGGTATCAGCGATGCGGCAGCCAGTGCCCTGCACGGCCTGCACGAAGGCGCGCACCGCAGTGGCCGTGCCCGACAAGGTCTGCAGGAAATTCAGCGCCGTGCGCTCGCCGGTCAACAGCGCACGGGCCGAACCCTGCAGCGTGCACAGCACCTGATCGGCCTGCACGGCGGCGCCTTCGTCGACGGACCACGCGATAGCGATGCGGGCATCCAGGCTTTCGAACACCGCATTCACCCAGGGCCGGCCACACAGCACGGCGGGCTCACGGGCAATGATGCGCGCCTGCATGGCCTGGCCCGCCGGCACCAGTTGCGCCGTGACGTCGCCGGTGCCAAGGTCTTCGGCAAGGGCGCGCGCCACACCCGACATCAGATCGGCAGGCACGCGAGGCTGTGCAGACAACACAACGGACATGGAAAACGCTCCTCTCGGTACCGGCCTCAGATGTAGGACGGTTTGATGCAGAAAAGGCCTGTCAACATGCGCTGACAGGCCTTCATTCATACCTCAATGGTCGGGACGGCGGGATTCGAACTCGCGACCCCTTGCACCCCATGCAAGTGCG
>JBDTQF010000200.1:0-7606 GCA_039932275.1 Burkholderiales bacterium | reverse complement strand
GGCCGTGAACGTGCACTGGGTGGAAGAACGCATTGCCGCCGGCCTGCTCAAGGCATCGGCCGAAACGCCGGACCGCACCGCATGGCGCTTCGACGCCGTGGCCCTGCGCCGCGTGCACCGGCTGGCCAGCCTGGAGCGCGACTTCGATGCGGTGCCGGAACTCGCGGCCCTGGTCATCGACCTCGAAGCCGAGATCGCCCAGCTGCGCGCACGCCTGCGCCGTGCCGGGCTGGCGTGATGCGCTCGGTGTGGCTTGTGGCGCGTGTGCCGGACGGCCTGCGGCTCGTCGGAATCTGGACGATGGCGGCGTTGTTGATGGGCGCGGCCTGCGCGGCAGACGATGGCGCGTCGGCCCGCGACTTCAAGCTCACGTTCGGCGACTACCTCTACCACGACGCGCATGGTCAGGACGTCAACCTGCGCTGGCAGCACGGCGACACCCATGCCTGGCTGGGCGAGTACAGCGACGCGTCGTTCGGGCGCCAGTGGCGCACCGGCATCGACGGTGCATTCGAGCTGGCGCCGGCGCTGCAGCTGATGCCGTCGGTGCAGGTGGCCTCGGGCGGGTTTGTCGGCGGCAGTGTCAACGTGCAGTGGGGCCACCCGTGGTATGTGCTGGCGGGCTGGGGCCGCACCAACCTGCGGCCGTACTTCAACCTCAACTTCGACCCGAACGACGCGGTGACGTTCGGCGCCGGCCACCAGGCGGATGATGGCTCGCAGATCGCCTTGACGCTGATCGCCGACGACCGCCTGCACACCGGCCAGCGCGACTGGCACCTGCAAGGCCGCTGGCCCGTTTGGGGCGACCAACGCCTGACGCTGGACCTGCTGCGCAAGACCGGCCTGGGTGACGGTGGCCCGGTGCGCGCCTGGGGCTGGACGGCAGGCTGGGATTGGCCGGCATGGTTCCTCCGCATCGCCCGTGACCCGAAGCAGAACTTCTCGACGCAAGACGCCACGCGGCTGTCTGCCGGTGTGCGCTTCTGAGCCCGGCGGGCGCTGAGGTGCCAGGCCGCATGACAATCGGGGCTGGTGCTCCGGTTGCCAGGGGCCACCCCAGTTTCATCTACCCACTTGATTGAGCCCTCAATGAATTCGACAGCACAAACCATGCAGGAAGCGGTGATCTGCGAGCCGCTGCGCACACCGGTGGGCCGTTACGGCGGCATGTTCAAAGACGTCACGGCCGTTGGCTTGGCCGAAACGGTGCTGCGCGAGCTGATCCAGCGCACCGGGCTGGATCCGGCCCACATCGACGATGTGATCTTCGGCCAGTGCTACCCCAACGGCGAGGCACCGGCCATCGGCCGCATTGCGTCGCTGGACGCCGGCCTCGGCATCCGCGTGCCGGGCATGCAGATCGACCGGCGCTGCGGCTCGGGGCTGCAGGCCGTCATCAACGCGGCGATGCAGGTGCAGACCGGCGCAGCCGAACTGGTGATCGCCGGCGGCGCTGAAAGCATGAGCCAGGCCGAGCACTATGTGCTGGGCTCGCGCTGGGGTTTGAAGGGCGATTCCACACAGCTGTGGGACCGCATCGCGCGCGGGCGCATCACCTCGGGCGGCAGGTTCCACCCGGTGGCCGGCGGCATGCTGGAGACGGCCGAGAACCTGCGCCGCGAGTACAACATCCCCCGCGAAGAGCAGGACGAGCTGGCGTTCCACTCGCATGCCCGCGCCATTGCGGCGCAGCGCAGCGGCATCTTCGCCGAAGAGATCGTGCCGGTGTCGGTCAAGGTGCGCGGCGCGACAAAGGTGATCGACACCGACGAGCACCCGCGCGCCGATGCCACGCTGGAAAGCATGGCCGCGCTGAAGCCGGTGCGCCTGGGCATCGACCCGCAGTCCACCGTCACCGCGGGCAATTCGAGCGGCCAGAACGACGGTGCGGCCGCCTGCATCGTCACCACCCGCGCCAAGGCCGAACAACTGGGCCTCAAGCCCTACGGCCGGCTGGTGAGCTGGGCGGCGGCCGGTGTGGAGCCGGAACGCATGGGCATCGGCCCGGTGCCTGCCGCCGAACTGGCGCTCAAACGTGCGGGCCTGACGTTCAAGGACATCGACCTGATCGAGTTGAACGAAGCCTTCGCAGCGCAGGTGCTGGCGTGCACCCGCGGCTGGAATCTGCAGCCCGATGACTTCGCGCGGATGAACGTCAATGGCTCTGGCATCTCGCTGGGCCACCCGGTGGGCGCCACCGGCGTGCGCATCCTGACCACGATGCTGCGCGAGCTGTCGCGCCGTGGCGCCCGCTACGGCCTGGAGACCATGTGCATCGGCGGCGGGCAGGGCCTGGCCGCGATCTTCGAGCGCGTGAACTGAGGCCCGGCCATGTGAGTCAACGCCGGGCCGCCCCAAGTTGACTCACCCCCCCTCGGGGGGCGACGGCGGCATCGCCGCCGTCTGGGGGTCATGTCACCTTTCCACATGCAGCCGCAGCGCCCAGGCGTTGACCGGCCCGCGATCGGCGTTGTAACCCGGCGCGTTGATGCGCTGCCAGTCGAGCGTGATGCCGATGCCCGGGCGCGGGGTCCAGAGGTAGTAGGCCTCGATCAGACGCTCGGGCTGGTAGCGCAGCGCGCCGTCGCCGAGGAAAAAGGTCTGGCCGCCGGCCGCCAGGATGGCGCGGTGCGCGGGCGAGATCGTGTTCCAGGCCAGCGCCAGGCCTAGCGTGTCCTGCGCACGCCCCCAAGTGCTGCCGGTCAGCACCGTGCCGGCCGAGGCCGAGCGGTCCACCTCGGTGAAGGCATAGGTCTCGGTCTTGCCGTCGGCCCACATCGCGCGGGCGAACAGGCCCAGCGTGGGCGACAGCTGCTGCTCCACGTTGAGGCCCAGACCGACCTTGCTGTGCTCGGTGGTGCGCACCGCGGCCAGGTCGGGCACGCTGGCAGTGGCAGAGGCCAGTTGCAGCGCGTCGGCGTAGCGCGACATCAGCGCCCGGTTGTGGAAGGCCAGCACACGCCACGCGCCGGGCTGGTCGGCACCGAGGCTGTAGCGCTGCTCGAACTCGATCTGGTCGCCGTAGTGGCGCAGCGGGTTGCGGTCGAGCTTCTGCTGGTTGGGTTCCCGCGGCTGGAGGAAGCGGCCGGCCCGCAGTGACCAGTCAGCCCCGGTGTATTCCACCGCCGCTCCCCAGCTGTAGCCGCGCGCATCGGCGGCGTAGTCGTAGGCGCCATGCGTCATCAGCGTCCAGTTCATGAACTGGCTGCGCGGGTCGTGGCTGTAGCGGTTGGCATCGAACAGGTCGAGCACCGACAGGTTGCCCAGCGTCCAGGTCAGGCGGCGCGTGGCCTGCGTGCCGCCGAGCTGGTTCATCGCCGGCTCGACGGCTTCGCTGTCGTCGCTCAGCGGTGTCACATGGCGCACAAACAGGCGCGCCCGGTAGAACGTGGGGTTGCGGCCCGAGGTGCGGGCCATCTCGCCATTGGTGAAGCCACTCAGCCCTTGCAGACCCGACAGCGGCACGCCCTGCGCCACCTCGGGGTCGAAGTAGGCCTCGGTGCGCGGGCCCAGGCGCAGCCCCAGCGCCGCGGTGGCGGTGAAGGAGTAGCTCGCCTCCGAACTGCCCGAGAGGCTGTGCGGCCCGGCATACAGCGAGTTGAAGGAGGGCTTGAACTGCCGCACGTAGGTGGACTGGACCTTCAGGTTCCAGTCCTCGGGCGCCGCGTCGGCCGCGTGCGCAGCGCCGGCCAGCATGCCGGTGGCGAGGAGGAGGGCGGCGGTGATCTGCATGGTGGACGGTGCGCGCAAACCCGGCAGTGTCGCCGCGCCGGATGACGTCGCCGTGACGCGACGGGCTCCGATAATCCGGCGATGAACCCTGTTGCAAAGCCGCGCGCACGGCGCGAATGGATCAGTGGCGTGGCGGCGCTGGGCATGGCCTGTGCCAGCGGGCTGGCACAGGCCATGGGCGGGCTGTTGCTGCTCGACCCGCCACCGACCGGCCAGTCCCGCCTGGCCGTGGGCGCCTCGCTTTGGTCGTTCTACACCCAGGCGGTGCCGCACCGCCACCACAGTCTGCTGCTGCCGGCGCTGGACTACAGCGCGCCCAGCGGGCTGTTCGTGTCCACCGACAACGGCCTGGGCTGGAACCTGTCGCACCGGGCCGATGTGCAGGCCGGCGTGCGCCTGTCGGCCCAGCCTGCGCGGCAGGCGCTGGCGCAGCTGGCCGGCGAAGACACGGCCCGCATCGGCACGCGGGTGGAGCGCGGCGCGTTCCTGAACTACAGCCCCACCGATGCGTTGCTGCTGCAGAGCGGCGTGCGCCGGGGCAGCGGCCGGCACCGCGACGGCGTGGTGGCCGAAGCCGGTGCCACCAGCGGCCTGCCGCTGCCGGGTGGCGACCTGCTGGGCCTCACCGCCGGCGTCACCTGGGCCAACCGGGCCTTCCGCAGCAGCTACCTCGGGACCGGCACGGTTGCGCCGCCGGGCCCCGGCGGCGGCTGGCACGATGTGCAACTGGCCTTCAGCGAGGAGCACCACCTGAGCCCTGAATGGCGCATCGATTCGCAGCTGCAGCTGTCGCGGCTGACCGGCCACCGCCCGGCCGCATCAGCCGCGCAGGGCCGTTACCAGGGCCTGTTGTCCATCGGCCTGTGGAAGGACATCCGTTGACACCGGACCTGCCACCGGCCCCGGTCAGCTTCCTGCAAGCGCTGCGCTTCTGGCTCAAGCTGGGCTTCATCAGCTTCGGCGGGCCGGCCGGGCAGATCGCCATCATGCACACCGAGCTGGTGGAGCGGCGGCGCTGGATCGGCGAGCAGCGCTTCCTGCATGCGCTGAACTACTGCATGGTGCTGCCCGGGCCGGAGGCGCAGCAGCTGGCCACCTACATCGGCTGGCTGATGCACCGCACCTGGGGCGGCATCGTGGCTGGGGCGCTGTTCGTGCTGCCGTCGCTGGGCATCCTGATCGCGCTGTCGTGGGTGTATGTGCGGCATGGCGACCTGCCGGTGGTGGCCGGCATCTTCTACGGCATCAAGCCGGCGGTGACGGCGCTGGTGCTGCATGCGGCGCACCGCATCGGTACGCGGGCGCTGAAGAACCGCTGGATGTGGGGCATCGCGGCGCTGGCTTTCGTCGCCATCTTTGCGTTCGATGCGCCGTTCCCGACTATCGTGGCGGCGGCGGCGCTGATCGGCCACTTCGGCGCGCGGCGCTGGCCGGCGGTGTTTGCGCTCGGTGGCGGGCATGGCAGCGCCAAGCAGGGTTATGGGCCGGCCTTGATCGACGACCACACGCCCACGCCGGCCCATGTGCGCTACACCACCGGGGGGCTGGTGCGCGTGCTGGCCATCGGTGGTGGCCTGTGGGTGCTGGTGATGGGCACGCTGGTGGCCACACAGGGATGGCAGGCCACGTTGACGAAGATGGGCTGGTTTTTCACCAAGGCGGCGCTGCTCACCTTTGGCGGTGCGTACGCGGTGCTGCCGTACGTGTACCAGGGTGCCGTGGAGCAGTACCAGTGGCTGAGCGGTGCGCAGATGATCGACGGCCTCGGCCTGGGCGAGACCACGCCGGGGCCGCTGATCATGGTGGTGGCCTTTGTCGGTTTTGTCGGTGGCTGGGCGCGCCAGGTGCTGGGGCCCGATGCGCTGTTCCTGGGCGCCGCGCTGGCGGCCGGCGTGGTGACCTTCTTCACCTTCCTGCCGTCGTTCATCTTCATCCTGGCCGGCGGGCCGCTGATCGAGGCCACGCATGGCCGGCTGGGTTTCACCGCGCCGCTGTCGGCCATCACCGCGGCGGTGGTGGGCGTCATCGTGAACCTGGCGCTGTTCTTTGCGTACCACGTGCTGTGGCCGCAGGGTTTTGGCGGGCGGTTCGATCTGGCATCCGCCCTGATCACCACCGCGGCAGCCGTGGCGCTGTTCCGCTACAAGGTGGGCGTGCTGCCGCTGCTGGGCGCCTGCGCGTTGGCGGGCCTGGTCATCCGGCTGTTGTAGCCAACGTCATTTCACGACGGCGTCAGCACCGTGCCGCCGCACACCGACAGGCACTGGCCGGTGACATAGGCCGAGGCGTCGGAGGCGAAGAACTCGACCACCGAGGCCACCTCGTCGGCGCTGCCGAAGCGCCGCAGCGGGATGCCCTGCAGGTCGGCGTCGGTCGAGATGCCGCGGGCCTGGGCCGACTGCACGATGCGCGCGGTGGCAATGGCGCCCGGCGCCACGCAATTGACGCGGATGTTGTCCGGCCCGACGTCGGCCGCCAGGAAGCGGCTGTACTGGATCGCCCCGGTCTTGGCCACGCCATAGGCCGCCAGCCGGCCCTGGCGCTGCGACGGGTCGAGCCCGGCGCGCGACGAGATGTTGACGATGCTGCCGGCGCGGCGCTCACGCATCGACGGCAGGGCTTCCTGGCAGCAGTAGACGGTGCTCATCAGGTTGAGCTGCAGCAGAAGCTCGAAGTCTTCGTCCGGCACCACCGAGGCCATGCTGCGCTCGATCGGCGTGAGCGCGCCGCCGGCGTTGTTGACCAGCACGTCGATGCGGCCGAAGGCGGCCAGCGTGCGCTCGATCAGCGCCTTGCAGGTGCTGCGCTCGCACAGGTCGCCCTCGAAGGCCAGGCTCTGGCGACCCATCGCGATGATCTCGTCGGGCACCGTGGCAGCGCCCAGTTCCTCGCCGTAGCGCGGGCCCGTCATGCTGCGGGCGGCCACCACCACGTGCATGCCGCGCGCGGCCAGCCGCAGTGCGATGGCGCGCCCGATGCCGCGGCTGCCGCCGGTGACGATGGCGACCTTCGAAGTGGATTCCATGGGTGGCTCCTGGGAGGGCAAACGATGCCCGAGCGTAGCCTCGTCGGCGCGCCTGCTGCTGCGGGGATGTCCCCAGGCCCGCAGGTCTGGTCTAATCCTGGGTTTTCCGCCATCCAACCGACCGGAGCCATCATGGGCAACAAGATCATCACCGAAGCCGACGTCAAGGCCACGCCGCGTCCGGCCGCGCCCAAGGGCGTGACCTTCACCGCCGGCCGCGGCCAGAAGTCGAGCCTCGAGCGCGGCTCGCACACCCGCAGCAAGAAGAACCCCGGCAAGCGCACGCACAAAGGCGGTTGAGCCCGTTCGGGCCTGCCGGCCCGAACGTGGATCGAGCTGCACGACGAGAGGCCCCCTGGCGGGGCTTTTTGTCGTTTGATGGCCACTGCGCTTGACCCCATGACCCGCCACCCGCCGTGCTGAGAATCACCGAGCTGCGCCTGCCGCTGGACCACGCGCCGGACGCCCTGCGCCCGGCCGTGCTGGCGCGTCTGGGCGTGGGCGATGCGGCGCTGACGGCCCTCAGCGTCTTCAAGCGCAGCTACGACGCGCGCAAGAAGAGCGCGATCGTGCTGATCTACACCGTCGATTGCACGCTGGCCGATGAAGCCGCGGTGCTGGCCCGGTTAGTGGGCGACCCACACGTCCGTCCGAGTCCGGACACACGCTATCGCTTGGTGGCCGAAGCGCCAGCGGACTTTTATGCGACTGAGCGCCCCCGTCCGGTAGTGATCGGCTTCGGCCCCTGCGGTCTGTTCGCTGCGCTGGTGCTGGCGCAGATGGGCTTGCAGCCCATCGTGCTGGAGCGTGGCAAACAGGTGCGTGAACGCACCAAGGACACCTGGG
>JBDTQF010000199.1:0-7613 GCA_039932275.1 Burkholderiales bacterium | reverse complement strand
CCAGGCCGCGCAGCGCCACGGCGCAGGCGGTGGCGCCGTCGCAGTCGTAGTCGGCCACCACCACCAGCCGCTTGCGCGCCTGCAGGGCGTCGGCCAGCAGCCGCGCAGCGGCTTCGGTGCCGAGCAGGTTCGAGGGCGGCAGCAGCTTGGCCAGCCCGTCGTCCAGCTCGTCGGTGCTGCGCACGCCGCGGGCCGCATACAGGCGCGCCAGCAGTGGGTGGATGCCGGCCTGTTCCAGCGCCCAGGCGCTGCGCGGCGGGACGTCGCGGACCTCGATGCGGGCGGTGGTCATAGGGCCTCCAGCATGGCGACGGGGGTTGCCGGTCGCCAATGTGCCGCGATGCGGTTGAGCAGGCTGCGCGGCCGGGTTTCGAAGCGCTGCGCGGCGCGTTCACCGCACAGCGTCAACTGCACTGATTCACCCTGCTGCGCGGCCGCCCGCAGGGCGCTCAGCGGGCCGTCGTCCAACGCCTGCCAGGCCGCTGCCCAGGCCGGCCAGTCTTCGTTCAACGCCGGCCGGCGCAGCCGGTCATCCACGCTGACATCGGCAGGCGGCGTGCCAGCTGGCAGCCGGCCGCAACCGCTGAGCCAGGTGGCGTTGACGCTGAACTGCCCGGCGGCCTCGCGCGCATCGTTGAGCGGATGGGTGTACAGCAGCATCTGCACCTCCATCTGCAGGCGCCGCAGCAGCCGGGCCTGCGGCTGGTCGGGCAGCCAGGCATCGACGTTGCGGCCGATCACGCGGTCCAGCGAAGCAGTGGCCAGACCGTCGAGCAGTGGGTGCGCCACGTACCAGCGCTGCGGCGCGCCCCACGCGGTGGCGAAGCCTTCGCTTTCGAACTGCGGCCGCACCGCGTCGAACAGCGTGCGCGAGGTGGCCTCGTCCAGCGCCAGCGCGTCGGGATCGAGCAACGAGACCTGTTGGGTGCCGGCATGCTGATGCGTCGGGCTCAGCAGGCCCCAACTGGCCGGTCCGGTGACCCCACCGTCGCGCTGCGCCAGCCACGCGCCCCACGGCAGGCAACCGTCACCGGCATCGGGCCAGCCCAGCGCTCGGGCCAGCGCGCGTTCATGCGGCGGGTTGCGGGAGGTCTCGCTGGCCTCGTCGCGCGCGGTGGCGGTGAGCTCGCCCAGCAGGCGGGCCAGCTGCGGCAGCTGCAGGCTGCGCAAGGCCTGCAGGCCGGCTTCAGACAACACGCCGGCGCAGGGGATCAGGAGATGCATCGCGCGATTATCCGGGACCACCGCCGCATGGCCCGGCGCGGCCGGGTGCCGGGCCGCTCGGTTAGCATCCCACCCCCATGAACTGGCCCTATGAACTGCGCGTCGGCTGGCGCTACACCCGCGCCGGGCGGGGCGGTCGCCGCAATGGCTTCATCTCCTTCATCTCGGGCGTGTCGATGCTGGGCATCGCGCTCGGCGTGGCGGCGCTGATCATCGTGCTGTCGGTGATGAACGGCTTCCAGAAGGAGGTGCGCGACCGCATGCTCAGCGTGATCGCACACGTCGAGGTCGTCACGGTCGACGGCCAGGCGCTGCCGGATTGGCGGGCGACCGCGGCGACGGCGCGCCAGAACCCGGCCGTGCGGGGCGCGGCGCCCTTCGTCGCTGCCCAGGCGCTGCTGGCGCGCGGTGACGTCGTGCGGGGCGTGGTCGTGCGCGGGATCGAGCCGGCGCTCGAGGCCGAGGTCACGCCGCTGGCCCAGCGCTTGCGCGACGGCGCCTTCGGTCGCTTGCAGGCCGGCGGCTGGAACATCGTGCTGGGCGCCACGCTGGCGTCGCAGCTCGGCGTCGGGGTCGGCGACGTGGTGACGCTGGTGGCGCCCTCGGGCGACGTCACGCCCGCCGGCATGCTGCCGCGCACCCGCACCTTCACGGTCGCCGGCACCTTCGATTCCGGCCACTACGAGTACGACAGCTCGCTCGCGCTGCTGGCGCTGGACGACGCGGCGCGGCTGTTCCGCACCGGCGGCGCCACCGGCGTGCAGCTTCGCCTGGCCGATGTGCAGGCGGCGCGCCGCGTCGGCGACGAACTGGCGCAGGCACTGCCGCCCGGCCTGGCGGTGCGCGACTGGACGCGCACCAACCGCCAGTGGTTCGACGCCGTGCAGATCGAGAAGCGGCTGATGTTCATCATCCTGACGCTGATCGTCGCGGTGGCGGCGTTCAACCTGGTCTCGACGCTGGTGATGACGGTGACCGACAAGCGCGCCGACATCGCCATCCTGCGCACGCTGGGTGCGAGCCCGCGTTCGGTGATGGGCATCTTCATGGTGCAGGGGGCGCTCTCAGGGGTGATCGGCACCTTCGCCGGGCTGCTGCTGGGGCTGCTGGTGGCCTACAACATCGACGTCATCGTGCCCGCCATCGAGCACCTGCTGGGCACCACCTTCCTGCCGGGCAACATCTACTTGATCACCAAGATGCCGAGCGACCCGCAGAGCACCGACATCGCGCCCATCGTGCTGACCTCGCTGGCCCTGGCCTTCGTGGCCACGCTGTACCCGAGCTGGCGCGCCAGCCGCGTCAACCCCGCCGAGGCCCTGCGGTATGAATGATGGACGGAGCCCCCAGATGCCGGCTTCGCCGTCATCGTCCCCCGAGGGGAGCACGTCGCCTTGGGGCGGCCCGGCGGCGACGCGGTCTGCCGACCTTGTCGTCCAGGCCACCGGCCTGGGCCGGCGGTTCCACGAAGGCAGTGGCAGCGAGGCCTTGGATGTCACCGTGCTGCGCGAGGTCGACCTCACCATCGCGCGCGGCGAGATCGTCGCGGTGGTGGGCGCTTCGGGTTCGGGCAAGAGCACGCTGCTGCACCTGCTGGGCGGGCTCGATGCGCCGACCAGTGGCCGGGTGGTGCTGATGGGCCGCCAACTCACCACGCTGAGCGCGACCGAGCAGGGCGCCTGGCGCAACCGGCAGCTGGGCTTCATCTACCAGTTCCATCACCTGTTGCCCGAGTTCAGCGCGCTCGACAACGTGGCCATGCCGCTGCTGATCCGGCGCGAGCCCATCGAGGCCGCACGCGCCAAGGCGCGCGACACGCTGGCCGCGGTGGGCCTGGCGGCACGGGTGCGGCACCGGCCGAGTGAGCTGTCCGGCGGCGAACGTCAGCGCGTGGCGATTGCCCGCGCGCTGGTGGGCTCACCGGCCTGCGTGCTGGCCGACGAGCCCACCGGCAACCTCGACCGCGAGACCGCGGCCGGCGTCTTCGAGCTGATGCTGCAACTGGCGCGCGAACGTGGCATGGCCTTCGTGGTGGTGACGCACGACATCCAGCTGGCCCAGCGCTGCGACCGTGTGTTGCGGCTGGAGCGTGGTGCGCTGGCCGCCTAGCCGCGTGCCGCAGACGTTGCTGCCCTGCCATGCCCACCGTGCTGCGTCCTCTCTGGTTGTTGGTCGCCCTGGCCTGCTGCGCCATGCAGCCGCTGCAGGCGCAGGTGGTGGCCGGCATCGCGGTGTCACCCCAGCCGGCCTCTGCCGAGGGCGCAACGCCGGCACCGGTGCTGGTGGCCGAGACGCTGCGTGAGCATGCACTGATCAAGCTGCTGCGCAGCGATGCCTCGCGCTACGAACATGGCGATGGTGTGCCGGTCGATGGCGAGCGTGCTGCCCTGCTGTACTGCGAGGCCGCTCGGCTGGGCGACGCCGCATCGCAGTACAACCTGGGCTGGATGTACACCAACGGCCGGGGCGTCAAGCGCAGCGATTCGCTGGCGGCCTTCTTCTTCAACGCAGCGGCCGAGCAGGGCGACCAGGCGTCGCAGCGCATGCTGCGCACCGTGGGCGGCCCGACCAAGGAGGTGCCCGAGTGCATGCACGAACCCGAGCCGGCCCGCACGGTCACGGCCCGCGTGGCGCCCGGCCTCCCGGCCACCGGCACGGCGCTGCCTCTTGCCGACGGCAGCATGCTGCCCATCGCCGCCCCCAAAGCCCTGGCCGACCTGGTCAAGCGCATCGCGCCCGAGTTCAAGCTGCAGCCCGAACTGGTGCTGGCGGTGATGCAGCAGGAGTCGGGTTTCAACACAGTGGCGCTGTCGCCGCGCAATGCCAAGGGGTTGATGCAGCTCATCCCCGAAACCGCGGCGCGCTTCAACGTGCGCAACCCCTACGACCCGGAGCAGAACATCCGCGGCGGCATGGCCTACCTGCGCTGGCTGCTGGCCTATTTCGAAGGCGACGTGAAGCTGGTGCTGGCCGCCTACAACGCCGGCGAAGGCGCGGTGGAGCGCTACCGCGGCGTGCCGCCGTACCTGGAAACGCGCGCCTACGTGCTGCGCATCCTGGCCACGCTGGGCAACTGGACGCAGCCCTTCGACGCCAGCGTCACCGCGCCGTCGGCCGAGCTGCGCCGCATCCGCGAGCCACGCCGCGTGCCGGCGCGCTGACCGGCGGACCGAGCCCTGCTCACGCCACGTGCCCGCGCGGCAGCAGCCGCAGGCGCAGCCCGTGGGCGGGCCGCAGCGTCACGTTGAGCTGGGGCTGCGGCGCCGGTTCGCCGGGGATGCGCTGCAGCGCAAAGCGTTGCAGCAGCATCGCGGCGATCAGCGTCATCTCGGCCAACGCGAAGTGCTGGCCCAGGCACACCCGCGGGCCGGTGCCAAAGGGCATGTAGGCCCCGCGCGGCAGCGCCGCATCGGCCGCCAGAAAGCGTTCGGGGCGAAAGGTCTCGGGTTCGTCAAACCAACGCGGGTCGTGGTGCAACACCCACGGCGTGATGCGCACCAGCGCGCCCTTGGGCAGCCGCCAGCCGCCCCGCTGCACATCACCCAATTGCACGTCGCGCACGAGGCGCCGGCTCATCAGCGCAGCCACCGGCGGGTGCAGTCGCATCGCCTCCTTCAGCGTGGCGGTGAGGTAGGGCAGGGCACCCAGGTCTTCGATGCCGGGGGCGCGTGGGCCGCTGGGCGGCAAGCGGGTGCCCCCGCTCAGCGCGGCATCCACCTCGGCGGTGGCGCGTTCGGCCGCTGCGGGGTGGCTGGCCATCACGTGGCCCCACCAGGTGAGCGCGGTGGCGGTGGTCTCGTGGCCGGCCTGGAAGGTGGTCATGCACTCGTCGCGAATCTCGCGGGCGCTGAGCCCCTGGCCCTGCTCGTCGCGCACTGCCAGCAGCATGTCGAGCAGGTCGGGCGTGGCGTCGGCACCGCGCGGCCGGGTGCGGCGCTGGGTGATGTGGTGCAGCACCAGCTCGTCCAGCGCACGCAGGGCCCAACGCTTGCGCGCCTTGCCGGGCAGCGGCAGCCAGTCGGGCAGGGTCATGGGCATGAACATCTCGTGCATGGCGGTGTGGGTGAGCACGCGCACGGCTTCTTCGGCGGCCAGGGCCTCATCGGCCGCTTCGCTGCTGAACAGTGTGCGCAGGATCACGTCCATCGTGAGCTGCGTCATCTCGTGCTCGAAGTCCACCTCCACCGGGCCCTGCACCGGCAGCGCCTGCAGCCGCCGTGCGGTGGCTGCCACCATCAGCGCGCCGTAGTCCTTGAGCCGCTTGGGGCTGAAGCCGGGTTGCAGCAGCCTGCGCTGGCGCTGCCAGCGCGCGCCCTCGGCAATGAGCACGCTGTGCCCGTGCGACTGCGCAAACACGGCGATGCCACGCTCCCAGCGCACCAGGCTGTCGGCGTGGTCGACCAGCAGCTCGCGCACCAGCTCGGGCGAGAACACGTCGTACGCCCGCTCGAAGCCCAGCCGCATGTAGCTCACATCGCCATGGGCGTGCTGCAGACCCTGCACGAAGCCCAGGTAGTCGCGCGCCATGGCCCGCAGCAGCGGGATGCCGAACCACGCCGACGACGGGCCGGGTGGGCGTGCAGGGGTGGCCGGCGTGGCGGCGGACGGGGTGGCGGTCATGCCCCGCACTCTAGACCCATCGCCGCCATTTCCGCCGGGTTACAGCGCATCCAACGGGCTGCGCACGCCGCGGCCACCGCGGTTGAGCACATGCGTGTAAATCATCGTGGTACGCACATCGCTGTGGCCCAGCAGCTCCTGCACCGTGCGGATATCGTGGCCCGCCTGCAGCAGGTGCGTGGCAAACGAATGCCGCAGCACATGCGGCGAGCACGGCTTGACGATGCCCGCCCGCCGCGCCGCCCCGCCCACCGACTTTTGCACCGACTGCTCATGCAGGTGGTGGCGCCGCTCGGCCCCGCTGCGCGGGTCGATGCTGAACCCCGCGCTCGGGAACACCCACTGCCAGCCCCAGGCGCGCGCCGAACCCGGGTACTTGGTGGCCAGCGCATCGGGCAGCCACACGTCGCCGCGGCCTGCGGCCAAATCGGCCTGGTGCTGGCGGCGCACGCCGGCCAGCTGATCCTGCAGCGGCAGCATCAGGTTGTCGGGCAGCACCGTCACCCGGTCCTTCGCGCCCTTGCCTTCGCGCACGATGAGTTCACGGCGTTCGAACTCGATGTCCTTCACCCGCAGCCGCAGGCCTTCCAACAGGCGCATGCCCGTGCCATACAGCAGTGCGGCGATCAGGCCCATGGTGCCGTTCATCTCGTGCAACAACGCCTGCACCTCGCGGGGCGTGAGCACCACCGGCAGGCGCCGGGTGGGCTTGGCCGACACCACCTCGTCCAGCCACGGCAGCTCAACGCCCAGCACCTGCTTGTACAGAAACAGCAGCGCCGAGCGGGCCTGTGCCTGCGTGGCCGCAGCCACCGAGCGGTCGCAGGCCAGGTGTGTCAAAAACGCCGTGACCTCGGCCGCGCCCATATCCATTGGATGCCGCTTGCCGTGGAACAGAATGAACCGGCGCGCCCAGTGCACATAACTGTCTTCGGTGCGGATCGAGTAATGCCGCACCCGGATGGCCTCGCGCAGCCGATCCAACAGCCGCGGCCCACCCGCGCCCGACGCCGCATCACCCAAGGGCGAACCCGGGCCCTGCGGCCCATTGATGGACGAGGTGTTCATCCGCGAAAATTTAAGCGGCCCAATGCACGCCGTCGCTCCCTCTTCTGGGGGAAGAATCCCGGCGCCCCCAGAGGCATACTGGCTCGGATCAGCCACCCAGACGGAGCCCGCGCGATGCGATTAGACCCACTCCATGACCGCCACCCCGGTTGGCCTATTTAACGTTAGGCCTCACAACCAGAACCGGCGCGGCTGATCGAAGTAAGACCCGAGATCACGGCCAAATGAATGCTGCGAAATCACACACCATGTTTTACGTAATTCATCGGGGCCACATAAAGCAACACCACTCACAGTACTGTCAACCAAACTAGAAAGGGAAATAGTGTCTACTCTCATTGCCTTCGAAATCTATAGGACCGAAGAGTTAACGCTTGGTGGCGAAAGGTTCACCGTCAACTTTACGAAAAGAAGTGACGGTGAGGAGTATGCCTTGTTCGCCATCAACGATCTAAAGACAAAAAGTTGGAGGGGCTTCTATTCAATCGTTACAGCGGCAGATTTCTTGTCGAGTACCGGCCAAAAACTGGAAGACGAAGTTTACAAGGTACTTAAAGGTGATGTAGCGCGCGGTCATATATAAAGAACCGCTGTGGCCAAGTCAGTGAGGCCTAACCATTCGCTCAACCGGACCCACTGCGGCTTGCGCCAATTTTTAGGTGTGCGGCGCCTTCGGCACCTTCGCACACCTAAAAATTGGC
>JBDTQF010000198.1:0-7648 GCA_039932275.1 Burkholderiales bacterium | reverse complement strand
AGCGAGACATTGGCGATCGACGAATCGAGCACGTTCATGAACGTCGCCAGCGACAGCGACAGCGTGCCCAGCAGCAGCGCCGTGCCCTGCAGCGGCGGCAACTCCTTTGGATCAGTCATGACGGCCCCTCGTCCGACGGGTACGTCGGTCGGTCCCCATGGGCCATGCAGTGGCCCACTTCGTGGACCAAGGGGACTGCGGGCCGGCTTGGGAGCGGCCCGGCACTCGGCCCGCCGATAGCGTTGACACCATGTGCCTCACCGTGGTCAACGGGCCGAAGCACGCGCCGCCGCTGCCACCGGCCGGCGGCCGACATTGCCAGCGATGATGCGGGCCACCGTGGCATCGGCCGCACGCGCCAGCGGGTCGAACACCGCGGTCTGCGTCACTGCCGAAGCGTGGCTGGCATCGGCCAGCACCTTGCCGTCCTGCTGGGCCACATCGACCTCGACTTCCATCGACAGGCCCACGCGCAGCGGATGGTCGGCCACTTCCTTCGGGTCGAGCGCGATGCGCACCGGCACGCGCTGCACCACCTTGATCCAGTTGCCGGTGGCGTTTTGCGCCGGCAGCAGCGCAAAGGCCGCGCCGGTGCCGGCGCCCAGGCCCACCACCTTGCCGTGGTACTCGACCTTGCTGCCGTACACGTCGGCCACCAGCGTGGCGGGCTGGCCGATGCGCATGCGCTGCAGCTGGCTTTCCTTGAAGTTGGCATCGACCCAGGCCTCGCCCAGGCCCACCACCGCCATCAGCGGCGCACCGGCCTGCACACGCTGGCCCAGCTGCACGCTGCGCCGCGCCACATAACCGTTCACCGGCGCGACCAGCACCGCGCGCTGCACAGCCAGGTAGGCCTCGCGCACCCGCGCCGCGGCACGCAGCACGTTGGGATGCTTCTCGACCGTGGTGCCTTCGGTGAGCGACTGGGTGGCGGTGAGCTGCTCCTGCGCTGCCAGCACGGCGGCGCGCGCGGCGGCGGTGGCACTGCGCACGGCGGCCAGTTGCGCGGTGCTGTGCTCGAACTCTTCCTTGCCCACGGCGCCGGTGGCCACCAGCGGTGCCCGGCGCGACACATCGTCCTGCGCGCGGACCAGGTCGGCTTCGGCGCGGGCCAGCTCGGCGCGCCGCAGCGACACCTGGGCGCCGCCCGTGGCATTGTTCGCGTACAGGGTGCGGACCTCGCGCACCGTCTGCGCCAGCTGCGATTCAGCCTGGTCCAGCGCCACCTGCGCATCGGCCGGGTCGAGCTTCACCAGCACCTGGCCGGCCTTGACGAAGTCGGTGTCGTCGGCCTGGATCGCGACCACGGTGCCGCTGACCTGGGGCGTGATCTGCACCACGTTGGCCTGCACGTAGGCGTTGTCGGTGCTCTCGAAGTGGCGCATCACCACCCAGTACCAGATGCCGTAGGCCACGGCTGCGAGCAGCACAACCACGGTGAGCCAGGTCAGCGCCTTGCGCCGGGTGGGGTTCGGGGTGGCGGCGGGGATGGCGGCGGGGGTGGTGTCGTTCATGGTCAGACTCTTTGCGATCTGGTGGCGGGGGTGTTCAGGGTGCGCGGGGCGCCGGGGCCGCCGCCAGCGACGTGGCCGGCTCGGACCAGCCGCCGCCCAGGCTGCGGTTCAGCGCCACCTGCACCTCCAGGGCACGGGCCTGCAGGTCGAGCGCGAGGCGGCGCTGCGCCAGCAGCTGGGTTTCAGCGGTGAGCACCACCAGGTAACTGGCCAGGCCGGCCTTGTAGCGCTGCGCGGCCAGGTCGTAGGCCTGTTCGACACCGGCCTGCGCCAGCGCCTGCTCGCTCCGCTGGCGCACCAGCGAGGCCTGTGAGGTCATGGCGTCAGCGGTCTCGCGCACGGCGTCGAGCACGGCGCTGTTGTACTGCTCGATGGCCGCGTCCAGATCGACGCGGCGGCCATGCAGCTGCGCGCGCAGGCGCCCAGCATCGAACAGCGGCAGGTGCAGCGCCGGGCCGATGCCGACGGTGCGGCTGCCGATGTCGAACAGGTGATTCAGCCCGAGCGCGTTGAGGCCGACGAAGGCGCTGAGCCGCACATCGGGGTAGAACTCGGCACGCGCCGCGGCCTCGCCCTGCGTGGCGGCTTCGACGCGCCAGCGCGCGGCCTGCACATCCGGGCGGCGGCCCAGCAGGTCGGCGCCGAGGCCATCGGGCAGCGGCACCAGCCGCAGCTCGGCCAGGCGCGGCGCCAGGCCGTCCAGCGCCGCCGGGGCCTGCGCCGTCAGCGCAGCGAGCTGATGGCGCGCCAGCGCAATCTGTTCATCCAGCGCCTCGATCTGGCTGCGCGCTTCGGGCGGTGCGGCCTCGCCCTGGCGCAGCTCGACGTTGGTGTCGAGCCCGGCGCGCACGCGCTGGCCGATCAGGCCCAGCAGCTCTTCGCGCTGCGCCAGCGTGCGGCGTGCCACTTCGCGCTGGTCGATCAGCCGTGCCAGGCCGACGTAGCTGCGCGCCACCTGCGCGGCCAGCAGCGTGCGGGCCGCGGCCAGGTCGGCGGTGGCGGCCCGTTCGGTGCCCAGCGCGGCCTGCAGGGCGGCGCGGTTGCGGCCAAAGAAATCCAGCTCCCAACTGCCCTGGGCTGTGACGTTGCCAAGGTTGTAGTAACCCCCTGCCAGCGGCGGCGGGAAGATGCCGTGTTCGCTGTAGCGCTGGCGGGTGGCATCGACGGCGAGGTCGAGCCGCGGGCCGTCCGCTGCGCCACGCGCTTCGGCCACCGCACGCGCCTGGTTCAGCCGAGCGGCGGCCACGCGCAGGGTGGGCTGGGCCTCGAGCGCGCGGTCCACCAGCGCATCCAGCGCGGGGTCGCCCAGGGCCTGCCACCAGCGGGCGTCCGCCGGCGTGGTGGGGGCATCCTGCAGGCCCAGTGCCGCCGGCGGCGTGACCTTGGCCGGCGGCGGCATGGCGCCGGGAGATGCACAGCCGCTCAGCACCCCGCTCAGGGCGCTGACCAACGCCACCAGCATCACGGCCGCGACCAGCACGCGGTCGCTCGCGCTGCGAGGGGTTGAAGGGCACGGGGCGCCGGGAGGATCGATCGTCATCATCGTGGTCTTCGATTCATTCGCCATCAGAGAGGGATGCGTTGCCTTCCTGCTCACGCAAGGCACAGCCGTTGGCCAGCATGCGTTGCAGCATGTCGAGCAGCGCGGTGTGTTCGGCTGCGCTGAAGCCCGCGAGGTGGCCGTTGAGCACCTCGGAAAGCACCGCCGGCACCATCGCGGCCAGGGACCGGCCGTGCTCGGTCAGCACCAGCTGCACCACACGCCGGTCGGTGCTGGAACGCACCCGCTGCACGAGGCCCTTGGCTTCGAGCCGGTCCAGCGCGCGGGTCACGGCGCCAGGATCGAGCTGGATCTCGCGCGCCAGTTCGGCCACCGTGCTGCCAGGGCCCATCAGCAGCTTGAACAGCGGCACCCACTGCGCGTGGGTCAGCTCATGCTGCGCCAGGCGGCGGTCCACCTGCTGGACCACCGACTGCATCACCCGGCGCATCAGGAAGCCAACGCTGCCATCGGGCCGGTATTGCTCAGCGCAGTAGAACGCTGCGGGGGGTGCGGTTGACATGCGCGAAATAATACTTGCCTAGGCATTGATTGCGCAGGCAATGATTGCAATGGCCTGCTTTTTTCTGAGGCCGACCGCACGGCCCGCCCACGCCGGCTGCCTACACTGCAGGCGGCCAACGCCCTTCCGCGTCCTCCAGAATCCTCATGAGCGCTGTTCCCTCCTCTGCCGCCACCGGCGCCAACACTGCCAGCGCGACTGATGCCAAGACACCCGCGGTGCCCGTGCAATCGCTCGGCGGCCTGTGGCCTTTCCTGCGCCCGTACCGTGGCCGCATCGCGCTGGCGGGGCTGTTCCTGCTCGGCGCGGCGCTGACCACGCTGGCGCTGCCGCTGGCGCTGCGCGGGCTGATCGACAGCGGCTTGGTGGCGGCCGAGCCGGGCCAGCGCGTGATGGCGTTGCGCGAGCACTTCCTGGCGCTGTTCGGCGTGGCGGTGGCGCTGGGCGTGTTCTCGGCGGCGCGCTTCTACATGGTCAGCTGGCTGGGCGAACGGGTCACCGCCGACCTGCGCAGCGCCGTCTACGCCCATGTGGTGCGGCAGAGCCCGGGCTTCTTCGAGACCACCTCCACTGGCGAAGTGATGTCGCGCCTGGCCGCCGACACCACGCTGGTGCAGACGGTGGTGGGATCGAGCCTCTCACTGGGGCTGCGCAACACGGTGATGGGGCTGGGCGCGCTGGCCATGCTGGTCGTCACCAACCCTTACGTGATGGTGCAGGTGCTGGGCATCCTGGTGCTGGTGGTGCTGCCGGCGCTGCTGGTGGGCCGGCGCGTGCGGCGCCTGTCGCGTGCCAGCCAGGACCGCGTGGCCGACACCAGCGCCATCGCATCGGAAGTGCTGGGCGCCATTCCCGTCGTGCAGGGCTACGTGCAGGAAGGCCGCGAGGCCGAGCGCTACCGCCAGGCCGCCGAGCATGCGTTTGATGTGGCGCGCAAGCGTACCCGGGTGCGGGCGTTCCTGGTGGCGTTCATCATCAGCGCCACCTTTGGCGCGCTGCTGTGGGGGCTGTACCAGGGCACGCAAGGCGTGCTGGCGGGCAAGATCTCGGCCGGCCACCTGGGCCAGACGGTGGTCTACGTGGCACTGCTGGTGGGCAGCGTGGCGGTGCTGTCCGAGGTGTACGGCGACCTGCTGCGCGCCGCCGGCGCCACCGAGCGGCTGATGGAGCTGCTGGCCGCGCGCTCGCCAGTGACCGAGCCGCCTCAACCCCAGCCTCTGCCAGCGGCCGTGCCGGGCCGCGGCGTGGCGCTGCGCTTCGACCACGTCACCTTCCACTACCCGTCGCGGCCGCAGCAGGCCGCGCTCGCCGACTTCAGCCTCGACGTGCAGCCCGGCGAAACCGTGGCGCTGGTGGGGCCCAGCGGCGCCGGCAAAAGCACCGTGTTCCAGCTCATCCTGCGCTTCTACGACGTGCAGGCAGGGCGCGTACAGCTCGACGGCGTCGACGTGCGCGAAGCCGGCCTGCAGGCGCTGCGCGGGCGCATCGGCCTGGTGCCGCAGGACAGCACCGTGTTTGCCACCAGCGCACGCGACAACATCCGCTACGGCCAGCCCGATGCCGACGACGCCAGCGTGCGCGCCGCCGCCCGGGCCGCGCATGCCGACGGCTTCGTGGCCGCGCTGCCGGGGGGCTACGACAGCTTTCTCGGCGAACGTGGCGTGCGGCTGTCGGGTGGCCAGCGCCAGCGTCTGTCGATCGCCCGCGCGCTGCTGAAGAACCCGCCGCTGCTGCTGCTGGACGAAGCCACCAGCGCGCTCGACGCCGAAAGCGAGCGCCTGGTCCAGGCCGCGCTGAACCAGGCCATGCAGGGCCGCACCACGCTGGTCATCGCGCACCGGCTGGCCACGGTGCAACGGGCCGACCGCATCGTCGTGATGGACCATGGCCGCATCGTCGAACAGGGCAGCCATGCCGAACTGCTGGCCCGCAGCGGGCTGTATGCAAAATTGGCAGCGCTGCAGTTCTCGTGAACCCAGACAAGCTGGACAGCGCGCTTCGGAAAGTGCCGCCACGCGCGATACTCGCCGCCTGACCTTGGCCAGATCCTGACCACTCTCTCGAACTGCACATGGACATTCCTGGAGGACCGGGCGGCCCAGCCCAAATCGATTCGCGGCGCGAGCCGCGGGTGGCCGTCAGCTGGCGAGCACTGTTCCGTCTGCCCGACGGCAAGACCATGGAAGTGCGCGTGCGCGACATCTCCGAAAGCGGCCTGGGCCTGCTGTCGGAAAACGCCATTCCGCAGAACGTCGCGCTCGACCTGGCACTGGCCGTGCCCGACCTGATCGACGCCTCACGCACCATCACGGTCATCGGCAAGCTGCGCGCGGTCTACGTCGTCATCAACCGCCACGACTACCGCATCGGCGCGGTCTGGGCCGAGCTCGACAATGCCTCGCGCGAAATGATCCGCCAGCACATCAAGCGCGGCCGTTACGGCGGCTGACCGCCGCCACACGACCAGCCCGGAGCCCCCCCGTGAGCGACCGCCCCGTCCGATCCCAGTACGAAGACCTGATGCGCCATGTGCACACGCACGGCGTGGCCAAGGCCGACCGCACCGGCACCGGCACGCGCAGCGTGTTCGGCCACCAGATGCGCTTCGACCTGCGCGAGGGCTTCCCGCTGGTGACGACCAAGAAGGTGCACCTGCGCTCCATCATCCTGGAGCTGCTGTGGTTCCTGCGCGGCGATGGCAATGCCCGCTGGCTGCAGGAGCGCGGCTGCACCATCTGGGACGAATGGGCCGCCGACGACGGTGACCTGGGCCCGGTGTACGGCGTGCAGTGGCGCAGCTGGCCCACGCCCGACGGCGGCCACATCGACCAGATCGCCGAGGTCGTCAAGACGCTCAAGAGCAACCCCGATTCGCGCCGCATCATCGTCAGCGCCTGGAACGTGGCCGAGCTGCACAAGATGGCGCTGATGCCCTGCCACGCCTTCTTCCAGTTCTATGTCGCCGAGGGCAGATTGAGCTGCCAGCTCTACCAGCGCAGCGCCGACATCTTTCTCGGGGTGCCGTTCAACATCGCCAGCTACGCGCTGCTGACGCACATGGTGGCGCAGCAATGCGACCTGGACGTGGGCGACTTCGTCTGGACCGGCGGCGACTGCCACATCTACAGCAACCACACCGAGCAGGTCGACACCCAGCTCGCGCGCACGCCCTATCCGTACCCGACGCTTCACATCAAGCGCCGGCCGGACTCGATCTTCGACTACGACCTCGACGACTTCGAGGTGCGCGACTACCTGCATCACCCCGCCATCAAGGCCCCGGTGGCGGTATGAGCCGCATCGTGTTAATCGCCGCCGTTGCGGCCAACGGCGTGATCGGCCGTGACAACGATCTGCCCTGGCGACTGCCCGAAGACCTGAAGTTCTTCCGCGCCACCACCATGGGCCACCCGGTGCTGATGGGTCGCAGAAACTGGGACTCGATCCCGGCGAAGTTCCGCCCCCTGCCCGGCCGCCGCAACCTGGTGCTGACACGCGATGTGCAGTGGCACGCCGAGGGTGCCGAGCCGGTGCACAGCCTCGACGAGGCCCTGGCCCGCACTGCCGATGCGCCGACGCTGTTCGTCATCGGCGGGGCGGACATCTTTCGCCTTACGCTGCCACTGGCCGACGAGCTGATCCTCACCGAGCTGGACAGCGCCGTCGACGGCGACGTGCGCTTTCCCGCCTGGGACCGCAGCGCCTACGCCGTGGCCTCGCGGGAGGCCTTCCCGGCCAGCGAAGCCGGTGCACTGAGCTACCACCGCACCGTTTATCGGCGCCCACAACACTGACCCTGGGAGGCAACCACATGTCCGGACATGGCTTTCATGTGCACGGCCCGCACGACCACGAGCTCGAGCACGCCGCGCAGCACGGCGGCAAGGACCGCTTTGCCGGCACCATCGCCGTCATCACCGCCATCCTGGCCACCATCGGCGCGATCTTCTCGTACATGGGCGGCGCCACGCAGGCCAACGCTGGCCTGTACAAGAACGATGCGGCCATCAAGAAGACCGAGGCCTCGAACCAGTGGAACTACTACCAGGCCAAGAGCAGCAAGCAGAACCT
>JBDTQF010000197.1:0-7686 GCA_039932275.1 Burkholderiales bacterium | reverse complement strand
GACGTGCTGGTGGTACCCGACATGGAGAGCGGCAACATGCTGGCCAAGCAGCTGGAATACCTGGGCGGCGCCATCACCGCCGGCATCGTGATGGGTGCGCAGGTGCCGATCGCGCTGACCAGCCGTGCCGACGGTGTGCTGGCGCGGCGCGCCTCGGCCGGGTTGGTCAAGATCCTGGCGCACTGGTTCGTCACGCACCGTCCCTGACGCGCCGCCCCGCATGCCTAGCGCCCCGCTCGTCCTGGCCGTCAATGCCGGCTCATCAACGCTGAAGTTCGCGCTCTACCCGGTGCACGAGGGCGTGGCTGACGACGCCATTGCCAGCGGCCAGTTCGAAGGGCTGGCCGGCAGCGGCGCCCTGCGGCTGGCGGTGCGGCCGGCGCAGGGCGCGCGCATCGAACAAGCCTTGCCTGCCGGGGCGGGTGGACCGCGCTTCGACAGGGCCTTGGCCCTGCTGCGCGACTCATTCACTGAATGGCTGCCCCGGGGCGCGGTGCTGGCCGGCGTGGCGCACCGCATCGTGCATGGTGGCGAGCGCTTCCGCGTCTCGACGCAGCTCGACGGCGAGGCGCTGGCGTACCTCGACACGCTGAACGAGTTGGCGCCGCTGCACCAGCCGCACAACCTGCATGGCGTGCGCGCCTTTGCGCAGGCCTTTCCCGCGCTGCCGCAGATCGGCTGCTTCGACACCGGCTTTCACGCCACGTTGCCTGCGGTGGAGCGGCGGCTGCCGCTGCCCGCTGCACTCGATGCAATGGGGTTGCGCCGCTATGGGTTTCACGGGCTGTCGTACCGCTGGCTGGTTCAGCAGCTGAGGCGCCTCGCACCGCAGCGCTGGCAGGGTCGCTGGCTGCTGGCGCACCTGGGCAGTGGTGCCAGCCTGTGCGCGGTACAGGGCGGGCACAGCGTGGCCACGACGATGGGTTTCTCAGCGCTCGACGGCCTGATGATGGGCACGCGCACCGGTTCGCTCGACCCCGGGGTGCTGCTGTACCTGCTGCGTCACGGCTGGGACGCTGACCGCCTGGAACGCCTGCTCTACACGGAGAGCGGCCTGGCCGGCGTCTCCGGCCTGGGCAGCGACATGCGGATGCTGCGGGCCAGCGCGGCGGCCTCGGCGCACGAGGCCATCGCGCTGTTCACGCGGCGCATCGTGCGCGAGGCCGGCGCGATGGTGGCCTGCCTGGGCGGGTTGGACGGCATCGTCTTCACGGGTGGCATCGGCGAGCACGATGCGCAGCTGCGCAAGGAGGTCTGCACCGCGTTGGCTTTCCTCGGGGTGTCGGTCGATGCCGCCGCGAACCGGGCAGCGACGGGCGCATCGGCCCGCTGCATCAGCCCGCCCGAGGCCGGCGGCGAGTGGCCCTCGGTGTGGGTGATTCCGACCGATGAAGGACGCGTCGCTGCGCAGGACGCGGCGGCGCTGCTCAGGCCGGCCTGAGGCTGCTCAGGCCAGCGCGGCTTCGAGCGCGTCGATGAACTGGCGGGCCACGTCGTGGCCGGTCTGCTGGGTGATTTCCTGGAAGCAGGTGGGGCTGGTGACGTTGATCTCGGTGAGGCAGTCGCCGATCACGTCCAGCCCCACCAGCAGCAGGCCGCGTGCGGCCAGCGTCGGGCCGATGGCTTCGGCGATCTCGCGGTCGCGCGCACTCAGCGGCTGGGCCACGCCCTTGCCGCCGGCGGCAAGGTTGCCGCGGATCTCGCTGCCCTGCGGAATGCGCGCCAGGCTGTAGGGCACCGGCGTGCCGCCGATCAGCAGGATGCGCTTGTCGCCCCGCACGATCTCGGGCAAGTAGCGCTGCACCATCACCGTGGTCTGGCCGTCGCGGTTCAGCGTCTCGACGATGGCGCCCAGGTTCAGGCCATCGGGCCCGACGCGGAAGATGCCCATGCCGCCCATGCCGTCGAGCGGCTTGAGGATGATGTCGCCGTGCTCGGCATGGAACGCCCGCACCGCCTGCGCGTCGCGGGTGACCAGGGTGGGCCCGATCAGCTCGGGAAACTCCAGGATGGCGAGTTTTTCCGGGTGATCGCGCAACGCTGCCGGCTTGTTGAACACGCGCGCGCCTTCACGCTCGGCCTGCTGCAGCAGGTGGGTGGCGTAGAAGTACTCGCTGTCGAACGGCGGATCCTTGCGCATCAGCACCGCGCCGGCATCGGCCAGCGCCAGCTCCTGGGTGGCCACCACTTCGTACCACTCATGTGGGTCCTGCGGGTCGTCGCGCAACACGATGCAGCGGGCTGCGCGCGCCACCACCCGCGTGCCGCGCGACCACACCAGATCGGCCGGCTGGCAGGCCCACAGGCGGTGGCCGCGCCGCGCCGCCTCGCGCATCATCGCGAAGGTGGTGTCCTTGTAGGTCTTGAAGTGGTCGAGCGGGTCGGCGACGAAGAGCAGGTCCATGGCGGCGGTGTGGCAGCACGAAGGGCCGCCAGTGTTGCACAGGGGCGCTTGTCCCCTGTGCCGTCGCTGCAGGCGGGAAAGGCTAGAAGGTGTAGCCGGCCTGGACTTCGACGCCAGCCACCTCTTCGAGCAGGCGCGACAGTGGCCGCAGTGTTGAGTAGCGCGCCGCCACGCGGTGCGCCTGGCGCCAGACCAGCGGCAGGTCCTTCAGGTAGCCGTCCTTGCCGTCGCGGTGGTGCAGGCGGGCGAAGATGCCCAGCACCTTCAGATGGCGCTGCAGGCCCATCCAATCCAGGTCGCGCCAGAAGTTGCCGAAGTCGGCGTCCACCGGCAGGCCGGCCTTGCGCGCGCGTTCCCAGTAGCGCACCGCCCAGTCGATCTGCTGTTCTTCGTCCCACTCGATGTAGGCATCGCGCAGCAGCGAGACCAGGTCGTAGGTGATGGGCCCCTGCACCGCGTCCTGGAAGTCGAGGATGCCGGGGTGCGGTGCCGGCCCGGCGCCGGGCGCGGTGTGGGGTGCGCACACCATCAGGTTGCGGCTGTGGAAGTCGCGGTGCACCAGCACCGTGGGCTGCGCCAGGCACACCCGCAGGATCTGCTCACAGGCCTGGCTCAGCACGTCGCGCTGCGGCTCGGTGAGGGTGATGCCGCGGTGCTTTTCAACGTACCAGGTGGGGAAGAGATCGAGCTCGCGCTGCATCAGCGCGCTGTCGTAGCGCGGGATGTCGTTGCCGGCGGCAATGCCTTGCAGCCGCACCAGCGCTTCGAGCGCCTCGATGTACAGCGTGTGGGCCTGACGCTGGCTCGCGCCGGTGGTGAGGTCGAGCGATTGCAGTTCGGCCAGGTAGGTGCGCGAGCCGAGGTCGCTCAGCAGCATGAAGCCCTGCGCGGCGTCCCAGGCCAGCACCTGCGGCGTATGCAGGCCGGCACCGCCGATCAGCGCGGCCACGCGCACGAAGGGCGCGCAGTCCTCAACGGCGGGCGGCGCGTCCATCACGATGCGCGGGCCGGCCGAGCCGTCCAGCCGCAGATAGCGGCGGAAGCTGGCATCGGCGCTGGCCGGACGCAGGCTGGCGGGGTCGAGGCTGTGCGTGCCTGCCAAGGGCGCCAGCCAGGCTTCGAAGGCGGCTTGGCGCGCGGGGTCGGACCAGGTCACGCCGGTCGGTGGCAACGGGGCAGCGGTGTTGGAAAGGGTCACGGTGCAGCGGGTCAGAAGGGGCGCCGGGCCGGCGCAAGGCCAATGCAGCCGTATCAAGCCCGCGTGAAATAATCCGCCGATTTTAGCGAGCCGAGTCGGTGCCACCGGCCTCTTGCGGACCGTCCGAGCCTCGATCAGTGCGTTTGTCTTCGCCCCCCTTGCCCCTTCTCGATCTGACCTTGGCCCTGCGATGGGCGCTGCGGCGCGCCGGCCTGGCCGCCGGCCTGGGTTGCAGCGGGCTGGTGTGGGCCCAGGCCGCTGTCGCGCCGCGAGCTGCGGATGAGGCGGCCAGCGCACCGATGGAGATCGAAGCCAGCAGCCTGCGCGGCAGCCCGGGCGGCCAGATCGACGCCCAAGGGCCGGTGAAGCTGCAGCGCGGCAGCCTGTCGCTGCAGGCCGACCAGCTGCAGGTGGACCTGAATGCCAAGCGCATCAAGGCTCAGGGCCATGTGACGCTGCTGCGCAATGGCGACCGCTTCAGCGGGCAGGCGCTGGAGATCGGGACCGAGGACTACACCGGCTTCTTCCTGGAGCCCGAGTTCCGCATCGCCCGCATGCAGGCTGGCGGCTCGGCGCAGCGCATCGATTTCCTCGGGCGCGACCGACTCAGCGCCACCCAGGCCAGATATTCGAGCTGCACGGTCGACGAAGGCCAGACATTGCCCTGGGAGATTTCGGCCCGCCGCCTGCGCGTGGACGTTGATGCCAACGAGGGTGTGGCCGAGGGCGCGGTGCTGCGCTTTTACGGTGTGCCCATCATGGCGGCGCCGGCGATGACGTTCCCCGTCACCGACGAGCGCAAGTCGGGCCTGCTGCCGCCGCAGATCAACGTCACGCTGAACAATGGCGATTTCAGCCTGGCGCAGCCGTACTACTGGAACATCGCGCCCAACCGCGACATGACGCTGACGCCGACGCTGTCATCGCGCCGCGGCGCCGGGTTGGAGACCGAGTTCCGCTACCTGCAGCCGAGCTCCAACGGCCTGGTGCGCTACTACACGCTGCCCAACGACCAACTGGCCGGCCGCGAACGCTGGGCCCTGCGCCTGCAGCAGGAGGCGGCCTGGCGCGGCGGCTGGTACTTCGACGCCAACTTGCTGCGGGTGTCGGACGACAACTACTGGAAGGATGGCCTGCGCAATGCCGAATACCTGACGCCGCGGCTGCTGCCCACCCAGGGGCTGCTGCAGCAGCGCCGCAGCCTGTACCTCGGCGGCGGCGAGGTGGAGCAGGTGAGCTATGCCGGTGTGCAGCGCTGGCAGGCCTTGCAGGACATCGACCCGGCGGCGCGCTTCGTGGCGCCGTACAGCCGCGAGCCGCAGGTGGGGGTGCGCTGGCGCAGCCAGGCGCAGGCGGTCGACTGGTCGCTGCAGACCGAGTTCAACCGCTTCTCGCATGTGGATCCGACCTTCCAGACCGGCTCGCGGGCGCACGTGGCCGGCAGCGTTGCCTGGCCGATCGGGCAGGGCGGCTGGCGCGTGACGCCGCGGGTGGCCGTCAACGCCGCCACCTACGCCCTCGACCGGCCGCTGGCCGATGGGCGCACCAGCGTGGCGCGGGTGATTCCCACCGTCAGCCTGGACAGCCAATGGACGCTGGAGCGCAGCACCACGCTGTTCGGCCGCGACCTCACCCAGACGCTGGAGCCGCGGCTGCTGTATGTGCGTACGCCGTACCGTGACCAGAGCCTGGTGCCCAGTTTCGACAGCGCGCCGCTGGATTTCAACGAGATCTCGGTGTTCGCCGACAGCGCCTTCTCCGGCATCGACCGGGTTTCGGATGCCAACCAGGTGACGGCCGGTGTGACCACCCGGTTCATCGACGCTAACAGCGGCGCCGAGCTGGGGCGTCTGGGGGTGGCGCAGCGTTACCTGTTCAGAGAGCAGCGCATCACGCCGGACGGCGTGCCGCTGAGCCAGTCGCTGTCCGACGTGCTGCTGTTCGGCTCGACCCGCGCCATGCAGCGCTGGACGCTCGACAGTGCGCTGCAATACAACCCCGAGACACAACGGGTGGCCCGCACCATCAACTCGGTGCGCTACTCGCCCGGCCCGTTTCGTACGCTCTACGGCAGCTACCGCATGCAGCGTGGCACCACCAACCTGCCCGGCAGCGAGCAGCTGGCACTGGGCTGGCAATGGCCGCTGGTCGGGCAGGCGCCGACCCTGCCGCCTGACACCCCGGCGGCCGACGCCGTACGGGTTGGCCAGGCCCTGCGGGCGTCGCGCGCGGCTTCCAGCTGCACCGGCACGCTGTACGGCGTCGGCCGAGTCAACTACAGCATGCGCGACCAACGCTGGGCGGGCGCGCTGGTGGGGCTGGAATACGACGCCGGCTGCTGGATCGGCCGCATCGTGCTGGAGCGTCAGTCGACCAGCCTGAACGCCGCGACGACCAAACTGATGCTGCAGCTGGAGCTGATCGGGCTGTCGCGCATCGGCTCCAACCCGTTGGCGCGCTTGAAGGACAATATTCCGGGCTACCAGTTGCTGTACGACCGCAAGGCAGCGTCGTCGGCCGCCGCCCTCGGCGACGGTGGCAGTGGCGAAACGATGTCCCGCCCGTAGCCCTTTCCGATGGAACCCATGACCCTCAAGTCCGTTCGCACCTTCCTCCTGCGCCTGTTCGCGTGCACGCCCGTCCCGCGCCGTGCTGTCGGCCGGCTCAGCCCTTGGCGGGCCGTGCGGCCGGCGCTGTTACCGCTGCTTGCGGCGCTGCTATCGAGCGCGCCGCTGGCGCAAGCCGCGGAGCGCCGCAGCGGCGACTTCATCGTGGCAGTGGTCAATCGCGAGCTGGTGACCAACAGCGAAGTGCAGGACCGGCTGGCCCGCGTAACGCAGGAGGCCAGCCGCGGCAATGCCCAACTGCCCCCGCCCGCCCAGCTGCGCCAGCGCCTGCTGGACCAGTTGATCGACGAGCGTTCGCAGCTGGCGTATGCGCGCGAGAGCGGTGTCCGGGTGGACGACGCCGACCTGGACCGGGCCACCTCGATGGTGGCTGCGCAGAACCAGATCACGCCGCAGCAGCTGCGTGATCGGCTGCGTGCCGAAGGCATCGATTTCCAGCGCTTTCGCACCAACATCCGCGATCAGATGCTGCTGGAGCGGGTGCGCGAGCGCGAAGTGCAGGGGCGCATCCGCATCAGCGATACCGAGATCGAAAACTGGCTGAGCGAGCAGCGTGCGAAGGCCGGTTTGACGGTGGAGTACGACATCGCGCAGATCCTCATTGCCGTGCCGGAGGGGGCGTCGCCGGCCGTCGTCAGCGAGCGGCGCGCGCGCGCCGTGACCGCCTTGCAGCGACTGCATGGCGGCGAAGACTTCAATGCCCTGGTGGGCGAACTCTCCGAAGGCAGCAAGGAAAACGGCGGGCGGCTCGGCATGCGCAGCGCGCAGCGCCTGCCCGATTTGTTCGTCGACGCCGTGCAGCCGCTGCGCCCGGGCGAGGTGGCGCCGCAGGTGGTGCGTTCGGGCGCCGGGTTCCATGTGCTCAAGCTGATGGAGCGCCGTGACGCGGCGCTGGCGGTGACGCAGCAGCATGCCCGGCACATTTTGCTGCGCCCGGGGCCACAGCTGACGCAGGACACGGCGATCACGCGGCTGGCGGGCTTCAAGCGCGATGTGGAGGCCGGTCGTTCCCGTTTTGAGGAACTCGCCCGCCGGTTCTCCGAGGACGGCAGCGCTACGGGTGGCGGTGACCTGGGCTGGGCCGGCCCGGGCCAGTTTGTGCCCGAGTTCGAGGAGGCGCTGAGCGCCTTGCGGCTGAACCAGGTCTCGGACCCGGTGGTGTCGCGCTTCGGCGTGCACCTGATCCAGCTGCTGGAGCGCCGCGAGGTCAAGCTCGACGTGCGGGCCCAGCGCGAGTCCGCCCGCACGGCCCTGCGCGAGCAGAAGTACGACGAGGCCTATGCGGAATGGGCCCGCGAGGTGCGTGCCCGCGCCTACGTTGAACTGCGCGATCCGCCGCAGTGACGCCCGGCCCAGCGTGAAACACATCGCCCGCAAGCGTTTCGGTCAGCACTTCCTGACGGACCTGGCGGTCATTGACCGCATCGTCGATGCCATCGACCCGCGGCCACACGAGG
>JBDTQF010000196.1:0-7692 GCA_039932275.1 Burkholderiales bacterium | reverse complement strand
TTCGCGACTACCTGCGCTCGCTCGAACTCTGAAGGCCTGATTCTGAAGATCTGACGCGGCGCGCGTGCCGGCGCTGGCCCGCAGGCGCGCTACTTGCGCCGCAGCACATGCACGAACTCTTGGTTCGGCAGCGTCTGCTGCTCCACCAGCGCGTTGCCGGTCTGCCGCGCAAACGCCTGGAAATCGCGCACCGAGCCGGGGTCGGTGGCCACCACCTTGAGCAGTTGCCCCGTGGCCATGTCGGTCAGCGCCTTCTTGGCCTTCAGGATTGGCAGCGGGCAGTTCAGGCCGCGCGTGTCGAGTTCTTTGTCGATGTCCATGTGATGCCTCCGCGGCGCGCATCTTAGACGCTGCCGCGAGAGCCCTTCATGCCGCGGTGTAGCGCTGCACCAGCGCCTGCTGCGCACTCAGCAGCGGCGCGGTGGCGTGTTCAGCCTCGCGCTGGTAGTGGCCGGCCTTGTCGAGCAGCCAGGCGTCCTGGGTGTCGCGCAGGTAGGGCACCAGGCATTCGTCGATGACGCGCTGGCGCATCGCCGCATCGCGCAGCGGCCAGGCGATTTCGATGCGGCGCTGCATGTTGCGGCTCATCCAGTCGGCGCTGCTGAGGTAGAGCATTTCGTCCCGCTCGCGCTCGCCCCAGCGGAAATACAGCACCCGTGAATGTTCCAGGAAGCGGCCCACCACCGAGCGCACCCGGATGCCCTCGGTCAGCCCGCTCACGCCCGGCGGCAGCATGCAGGCGCCGCGCACGATCAGATCGATGCGGGCGCCCGCCTGAGCCGCCTCGGTCAAGGCCTGGATCAGCAGCGGGTCGGTCAGCGCATTGAACTTGGCCACGATGCGGGCCGGCTTGCCGGCCTGCGCTGCCTCGGCCACCTGGCGTATGTGCGCCAGCATCTGTGACTGCAGGTTGAACGGCGCCACCAGCAGGCGCTTGGGCGTGCGCAGCGGGTTCAGGCTGGCCAGGTGCTGGAACACTGCATCGGCATCGGCGGTGAGTTCGGGGTCGGCGGTCAGGTAGCCCACGTCGGTGTACAGCCGCGCGGTCTTGGGGTTGTAGTTGCCGGTAGAGAGGTGGGCATAACGCACCATGCGCTGGCCTTCGCGGCGCGTCACCAGCAGCAGCTTGCCATGCGTCTTCAGGCCGACGATGCCGTACACCACCTGTACGCCCACGGCCTCCAGTCGGTCGGCCCAGTTGATGTTGGCCTCCTCGTCGAAGCGGGCCTTGAGCTCCACCACCACCAGCACTTCCTTGCCGCGCTGCGCTGCTTCCATCAGCAGCTCCATCAGCACCGATTCGCTGCCGGTGCGGTACACCGTCTGCTTGATGGCCAGCACCTGCGGGTCGTTCACCGCCTCGCGCAGGAACTGCACCACCGGCTCGAACGATTCGAACGGATGGTGCAGCAGCACGTCGCGCTCGGCGATGCAGTCCATTACCTTGCGCCCGCGCGGCAGCCGCTGGCTGGGCCAGCAGGGGTCGTGCGGCGCGAAACGCAGGGCCGGTGCGTGAGCCAGGTCGATCAGCGTGTTCAGCCGCACCAGGTTGACCGGGCCGCGCACGAGGTACAGCGCGGCAGCCGGCAAGTCGAACTGCAGGCGCAGGAAGTCCGACAGCGCCCGCGGACAGGTGTCGACCACCTCCAGCCGCAGCGCGCGGCCGTAGTGGCGGGTCGAGAGTTCGCTGCGTAGCGCCTGGCGCAGGTTGGTGACATCGTCCTCGTCCACGTCGAGGTCGGAGTCGCGGGTGACGCGGAACTGCGAGAACGACACCACCCGCCGGCCGGGGAACAGCTCGTCCAGGTGCGCGCGGATCACGCTGGTCAGCAGCACGAAGGCCTGCTGCCCTTGCGCCACCTTGTCCGGCAGCCGGATCACACGCGCCAGGACTCGCGGCACCTTGACGATGGCGATGGTGTTCTCGCGACCGAAGGCATCCGCGCCCGACAGCTGCACGATGAAGTTCAGCGACTTGTTGGCGACCTGGGGAAACGGATGCGCCGGGTCCAGCCCCACCGGCACCAGCAGCGGCTGCACTTCGCGGTAGAAGAACTGCGCCACCCAGCGGCGCTGCTCGGCGTTGCGGTCGTCATGGTTGAGGATGACGATGCCGGTCTGGGCCAGTGCCGGCATCACGCGGTCGTTGAACAGCCGGTACTGCTCGGCGATCAGCACATGGGCATCGTTGGCCACCTCCAGCACGTCGCCGTCGGTGATGCCGCTGCCGGGCTGGCGCGCGGCTTCCAGCGCGTCGGCAAAACGCACCTCGAAGAACTCGTCCAGGTTGGACGAGACGATGCAGATGTAGCGCAGCCGCTCCAGCAGCGGCACGTCCTCGCGTTCGGCCTGGGCCAGCACGCGCAGATTGAATTCCAGGATCGAGCGCTCGCGGCTCAGCAGGCGCAGCGAGGCCGCGGCCACGGGTGGCGCTTCGGGCATCCGCGCCAGCAGGTTGTCGAAAGGGTCGTTGGTCCGGATGTCGTCATTCATGGGTGGACTTTATGACGACGCCGTGACGGTTTGGTGACGGCGGCATCGCCGTCGTCTGGGGGCGCTCTCAGCCGGGCAGTTGCAGCGTCAGGGTGGCCACACGGGCCCAGGCCTGCACTTCCTCGTTCAGCAGATGCAGGGTGCGCGGATGCGTCTGGCCCCATTGCGGCGGCAGCGCCAGCTGCACCCGGGTGCCGGATGCAGCCAGCCGGACCGCGTCATCGGCCAGTTCGCCGCGCGCATGGCACAGCACCACCGCCAGCCGCAGGCACAGCACCTGCTGGGCCAGGGTGGCATCGCCCTGCAGCGTGGCTTCGATCTTGCGTAGGCCGCCGCGCTGGCCGAGCACCAGATCGCCCAGCCGCCGCTGCTGGTTCTGCGAGAACCCCGGCGCATCCACATGGCCCAACAGGTAGGCGCTGTGGCGATGGTGGTCATGGTGCGACACCATCATGCCGATCTCGTGCAGCGCAGCGCCCCAGCCCAGCTCGCGGCGGGCTTCTGCGGTATTGAGCGCCTTGCCGCCCAGCTGGTCGAACAGACGCAGTGCCGTGTTCTGCACCCGATGCGCCTGCGACACGTCCACCGCAAAGCGTTGCTGCAGCTCGGCCACCGAGTCGTCGCGCAGGTCGTGGTGGTCTGGGTGGCGCAGCGCAGCCAGACGCTCTTCGAGATCGAAAATAACGCCCTGGCGCAGCGCGCCGCGGGTGGGCTTGAGCGACTCGATGCCGAAATGCATGGCCAGCGTGTAAAGGATGGCCAGCCCGCCCGGCAGCACCGCCCGCCGCTCCGGCTTGAGGCCCGGCAGCACCAGCGCGTCGGCCCGGCCGGCGCCCAGGCATTCGCGGATGCACCAGCGCAGGCCCTCTGGCGTGATGGTGCCGTCGGTGATGCCGGCCGCGGCCAGCACCTCGGACACCGCACCGGCGGTGCCCGACGACCCCAGAGCCTCTTCCCAATGGCCGCGGGCGAAAGGCTGCAGCGCCTCTTCCAGCTCGGCGCCCGCGGCCACCTGGGCAGCGCGGAAGCCTGCTTCGCTGAAGCGGCCGTCCGGAAAGTAGCGGGTCGACAGGCTGACGCTGCCCACACCGAATGATTCGGCCCGCAGCGGCGCGGTGCCCAGGCCCAGGATCATCTCGGTCGAACGCCCGCCGATGTCGACCACCAGGCGGGGCCGCTGCGACGGCTGCAGCCGTGCCACACCCTTGTAGATGAGGCGGGCTTCCTCGCGTCCCGAGATCACTTCGATCGAGTGGCCGAGCGCCGACTCGGCGCGCGCCAGGAAAGCGTTGCGGTTGGTGGCTTCGCGCAGGGTCTGGGTGGCCACGGCCCGCAGTTGCTGCGGCGGGATGCCGTCGAGCCGTTGCCGAAAGCGCGCCAGGCAGTCGAGGCCGCGCTGCACAGCCGCATCGGTCAGGCGTGACTGGGCATCGAGCCCGGCGCCCAGGCGCACGGTTTCTTTCAGGTAGTCGATGCGGCGGTATTCACCATGCAGCATCTGGCCCAGTTCGAGCCGAAAGCTGTTGGAGCCGATGTCGACTGCGGCCAGAACACCCCGCCAAGGTGGGCGGCCTTGGGGCGCGGCAGCGGCGGGGTGGGCGGGCGGGTTGGCGCGGGGTCGTGAGTGGGGCAGGGCAGACATTGCCATCATTGTCGACCCAATGCGTGACGGCTCATCACACGGGTGGCTGCCCGCCGGTGCGCCGAACCTCCACCACAATAGCGGCTTTTTGCGCCTCGTCGCGGCTTGGCCGAGGGGCGAGCGCTTGCGCGCTCGACAGACCTTGTCCGGCCTGGCCGGTGGAGATCCCGTTGATCCTGTTGTCCATCATCGTTGCCAGCCTGGCTGGGGGCGTGCTGTCGGTGCTGATCGCGGCCAGCCTGACCGTGCGGCTGCTCGGGCGCATCGTGCCGCACATGGTCAGCCTGTCCACCGGGGTGCTGCTGGGCACGGCGCTGCTGCACGTGCTGCCCGAGGCTTTTGAGGGCGGCGGCGATGCCCATGCGCTGTTCCTGACCCTACTGGGTGGCCTGCTGTTCTTCTTCTTGCTGGAGAAGGCCGAGCTGTACCGCCATGGCCACCACCACGAGGGCGACGACCCGCACCACCATCATCACGATGGGTTCGACGCTGAGCAGGCCGGCCGCGGCGGCTGGAGCGTGCTGGTGGGCGATTCGATCCACAACTTCTGCGACGGGCTGCTGATCGCCGCGGCCTTTCTGGCCGACCCGCAGCTGGGCATCGTCACGGCGCTGGCCGTGTGCGTGCACGAGATCCCGCAGGAGGTGGGCGACTACATCGTGCTGCTCAATGCCGGTTTCTCGCGTGGGCGGGCGCTGCTGTACAACGCGCTGTCAGGGCTGGCCTCGGTGGCCGGTGGCGTGCTGGGTTATTACGCCATCGGGCCGTTCCAGGCGCTGCTGCCTTATCTGCTGGTGGCGGCGTCGAGCAGCTTCGTCTACGTGGCGGTGGCCGATCTGATCCCGCAGCTGCAGCGCCGCATCAGCCTGCGCGACACGCTGGCCCAACTGGCCTGGCTGGGCGGTGGTCTGGTGTTGATTTCGTTCGTCACCCGGCTGGCCCATTGACGGGCCAGCACGGGCCACGACGGGCGCAAGCCCAGTCCGCCGCCGCTACACTGCGCAGCCGATTTTGCGCGCTGCGGATACTTGGTGTGAATGTTCTGTCCCTGTTGAGGCGGTTTCTGAGGGGCGCCTACTGCGCCGGTGTGCTGGTGTGGGTGGCGTCTTTGGCCGCGGCGCAGCCGGTGGCGCCTGGCGACGTGCCTGCCTCCGCAGCGGCTCTAGCTGGGCCGGTGCCCTCGATGCCGCCCATCTTTGTGCTGAACTCGCTCGACGCCTCCATCAGCGTCATCGACGGCGAGGGCCGTGCCGAGCTGCGGCGGCTGGCCACCGGCAAGGAACCACACCACCTGTACCTCTCGCCCGACGAGAAGTCGCTGTTGGTCGCCAATGCATTGAGCGACAGCATCACGCTGGTCGACCCGAAGACCGGCGTGATCCAGCGCATCATGACGGGCATCGTCGACCCGTATCAGCTGCGCTTCTCGCCCGACATGAAGTGGTTCGTCACGGCGGCCAACCGGCTCAACCATGTGGACATCTACCGCGTCACGCAGCCGCCGGGCGGCGGCTTCGAGCTGGCACTGGCCCGGCGGGTACCTGCCGGCAAGACGCCCAGCCACATCAACATCGACACCAAGAGCACCGTCGCCTACGTCAGCCTGCAGGACAGCGACGAGCTCATCGCCATCGACCTGGCCACGCAGATGCCGCGCTGGACAGTGCCGGTGGGCAAGCTGCCCGCCGACCTCTACCTCACCGCCGACGACCGCACACTGCTGATCGGGCTGACCGGCGACGCTTTTGTCGAGGCCTACGATGTCAGTGGCGCGCAGCCGCGGCTGATCAAGCGCATCGCCACCGGCGACGGTGCGCATGCCTTCCGCGCCTGGGGCGACAAGCGCCATGTGCTGGTGAGCAACCGCGTGGCCAACACCATCAGCCGGCTCGACACGCAGACGCTGACGGTGACCGACACCTACCCCGCGCCGGGCGGCCCCGACGACATGGACCTGAGCCCCGACCGGCGCTACATCTTTGTAGCCTCACGCTGGGCCCGCAAGTTGACGGTCATCGATACCGAAGCGAAGAAGGTGGTGCGCCAGGTGCCGGTGGGCAAGTCGCCGCACGGCGTGTGGACGCTGCAGCATGCGGGGCGGCTCTGACGCCTGCGTGATGAACGCGCGCGCAACACGCTGGTCGTGGCTCGCCCTGGGTGGGCTTGCCTGGGCGCTGGCCGTTCCCGTGGGGGCGGCACCGGCCTGCGATAAACCGGTCTACCTGACCTTCGACACCGGCCACATGGGCGTGGCGCCGCTGGTGGCTGAAGTACTCGGCCGATACCGGGTCAAGGCGACCTTCTTCCTCGCCGATGAAAAGACACTGACCGGCGGCAGCAGCCTGGACGACAGCTGGGCACCGTGGTGGCGGGCGCGTGCGGTCGAGGGCCATGTGTTTGGCTCACACACCTTTGATCACGTGGTCTGGCGCGCCGACCGCCCGGATGGTGGATTCGAGGTGCGCCCCACCGCCGGCCCCGAGGCCGGCCGCACGCTGAAGATGAGTGCAGCGCAGTACTGCACTGAGCTGGACCGCAGCGCCAAACGCTGGCAGGCGCTGACGGGCCAGCGCATGGCGCCGTTGTTTCGCGCGCCGGGCGGCAGGACCTCGCCGGCGCTGCTGGCGGCTGCCGAGCGCTGTGGCTGGCATCATGTACCGTGGTCGCCCGCGGGCTTTCTGGGTGATGAATTGCCCAGCGATCGGTATCCGAACACGGCCTTGCTGGCGCGTGCGCTGCGCGATGTGCGCAGTGGTGACATCCTGCTGGCTCATCTCGGCATCTGGTCGCGCCAGGATCCGTGGGCGCCCGCGGTGCTGGCGCCACTGATTGCCGGCCTGCAGCTGCGGGGCTTGTGTTTTGAGACGCTGGCCGAGCATCCCGCCTACCGCTCAGCCATTCAACAAAGGGGCAAGCCGTGATCGGCGACTGGGTCCGCACCTGGATCGATGCCTTCGGGCTGGCGCAGCAGCGCCTGTTCGAATCGGTGGTGCAGCCGCTGTTGTTTGCCCTCGGTGGCGGCAACCTGCTCGAAGATGGCTATGCCGCCACTGGCTGGCTGCTGGTGGGGCTGCTGCAGATCGCTGCGATGCTGCTGATCATGGCGCCGCTGCAGCGCTGGCGGCCGGTGGAGCGCATCACCGACCGCACCGCCGTGCGGGTGGACATGCTGTACACGCTGCTGCACCGGCTGGGCCTGTTCCGGGTGGCGTTGTTCTTCCTGGTCGACCCGTGGTGGGACGATCTGTGGGGCTGGCTGGCGCTGCACGGCGTCTCGGGCCTGCAGCTCGACCAGCTGCTGGCGCCGCTGTGGCCGGGCTGGACCGACACCGCGCTGGCGGGATTTTTGATCTACCTGGTGGTGTTCGACTTTGCCGACTACTGGGTGCATCGGGCCCAGCACCAGAGCAATGCCTGGTGGGCGCTGCATGCGCTGCACCACAGCCAGCGCCAGATGACGATGTGGAGCGACAGCCGCAACCACCTCGTCGACGACCTTCTGCGCGACGTGCTGCTGGTGCAACTGGGCCAGGCTATCGGTGTTGCGCCGGGCCAGT
>JBDTQF010000195.1:0-7717 GCA_039932275.1 Burkholderiales bacterium | reverse complement strand
ACCATGTTCGCCGCCGGCGTGCCGCTGGTGGAAGCGCTCGATTCGGTCGGCGGCGCCTCGGGCAACCAGGTCTTTGTCGAGGCCACCGAGAAGATCCAGCGCGATGTGGCAACCGGCTCGGCGCTGACCACCTCGATGCAGTCCACCGGCGTGTTCCCGAGCATGGTGCTGCAGATGACGGCCATCGGCGAAGAATCCGGCTCGCTCGACCAGATGCTGGGCAAGGTGGCCGACTTCTACGAAGCCGAGGTGGACGAAGCGGTGAAGGGCCTGTCGACGCTGATGGAGCCCATCATCATCGTCGTGCTGGGCACCGTCATTGGCGGCATCGTGGTGTCGATGTACCTGCCCATCTTCAAGCTCGGCCAGGTGGTCTGACCGGCCCTCTCGCTCATTTGGCCTGGCGTTGCCGCCGGGCATGCCATGGATCCGACCACGCTCGCCCTGTTGCTGTCTCCTGCTGCGTTGGCGTTGCTGGGCCTGTGCATCGGCAGCTTCCTGAATGTGGTGATCCACCGCCTGCCGCTGATGCTGGAACAGCAGTGGCGCGCCGAGAGCGCGGAAATTCTCGGGCTCGCCGAGCCAACGACCCCACCGGCGCCCGCGCCCGCCCTGAGCCTGTGGCACCCGCGCTCGCGCTGCCCGGCCTGCGGCCATGTGCTGGCCTGGCACGAGAATATCCCCTTGCTCGGCTGGCTGCGGCTGCGCGGCCGCTGCGCGGGCTGCCAGGGGCCGATAAGCAAGCGCTACCCGCTGGTCGAGGTGGCCACCGCCGCACTGTTCGCTGGCCTGGCATGCGTGATCGGGCCGCAGCCGGCGGTGCTGGCATGGTGCGCCTTCGGCGCCACGCTGTTAGCCGCCGCGCTGATCGACTGGGACACCACCCTGCTGCCCGATCAACTGACCCAGCCGCTGGTCTGGGCCGGCCTGATGGCGGCGGCACTCAGCCTGAGCGGCACGGCCCTGCCGCAGGCGCTGTGGGGCGCCGTCGCCGGCTACGGCAGCCTGTGGTCGGTCACCTGGTTCTTCAAGCTGGCCACCGGCAAGGAGGGCATGGGCCATGGCGACTTCAAGCTGCTGGCCGCGCTGGGGGCCTGGCTGGGGCCGGCGATGATCATCCCCATCCTGCTGGCCGCGTCGATGATCGGCGCCATCGTTGGCATCGGCATGAAGTTCTCGGGCGCGTTGCGCGAGGGCCGCTATGTGCCGTTCGGGCCTTTCCTCGCCGGAGCCGGGCTGTCCGTGGTGTTCGCCGGTCAAGAGCGCGTGATGAACTGGCTGGGTTGGTATTGAGATGATCAACACGATCGGCCTGACCGGCGGCATCGGCAGCGGCAAGAGCACCGTGGCCGGCATGCTGCGCGCGCTGGGCGCGCATGTGGTCGATACCGACGCGCTGGCCCACGGCCTGACGGCCCCCGGCGGTGCTGCGCTGCCGGCGATTGCCGCACGCTTCGGCGGCGGGGTGATTGGCGCCGATGGGGCGATGGACCGCGCGCAGATGCGGGCCCTGGTGTTCAACGACCCGGCGGCCAAACTGGCGCTCGAGGCCATCCTGCATCCGATGATCCAGGCCGCCACCCAGGCGGCGGCGGCCGCGGTACCGACCGGCGCGGTGGTGGTGTTCGACGTGCCCCTGCTGGCCGAAGCCGGCGAGCGCTGGCGCAGTCGGGTCGACCGGGTGCTGGTGGTCGATTGCAGCCGCGCGACCCAGATCGACCGCGTGGTGCAACGCAACGGCTGGAGCCGCGAGATGGTGGAGCGCATCATCGATCAGCAGGCCAGCCGCGAGCAGCGGCGCGCCGTGGCCGACGCGGTGATCGACAACGACGCCGTCAGCCTCGACGCGCTGCGCCAAGCCGTCACCGAGGTATGGACGCGCTGGACGGCCCCACCACCCGGAGCGCCGACAGGGGTGTGAAACAATCCGCGCAATCCCGCTGCGCGGCGCACGCTCCCATGGCCCAGATCGTCTACGAATACCCCTTTAACGAGAGCATCCGCACGCTGCTGCGGCTGGAGCAACTGTTCCAGAGACTGGCCACGCTGGCGTGCCGTGAGTCCGCCCTCGACCACCACCTGGCCCTGGTGACGCTGTTCGAGATCATGGATGTCTCGTCGCGGGCCGACATCAAGAGCGATCTGCTGCAGGACCTGGAGCGCCAGCGCAAACAGCTCACTGTCTACCGCGGCAAGCCGTCGATCGACGAGAGCATGCTCAATGCTGAGATCGCCCGCGCCGAACAAGCCATGCAGCGCCTGAACCAGCAGCCCGGCAAGACCGGGCAGCCCTTGGTGGCGCACGACTGGCTGATGTCGATCCGCAGCCGCATCAGCATTCCGGGCGGCACCTGCTCCTTCGATCTGCCCAGTTACCACGCCTGGCAACACCGCAGTGCGGCATTCCGGCAGGCCGAGTTGCAGACCTGGCTGACCTCGCTCGATCCGGTAGCGGAGGCCTTGACGGTGAGCCTGCGCCTGCTGCGCGAAAGCGGCGCCAGCCAACCCATCACTGCCAGCGGTGGGCGTTACCAGCAGTCGCTGGGCAGCGGTCGCCACGTGCAATTGGCGCGGGTGCGCGTCGAGGCCGACCAGGACTGGTTTCCGGAGATCAGCGGCAACCGGCTGCTGCTGTCGATCCGGGTGATGCACACCGACGACGCTGGCCGTGTCGAGGCCCTTCTGGCCGACCGCAGCTGCCAGCTCACCTTGTGCGCATGAAGACCGGCAAGCCCCGCACCGACGCCAAGGTGCTCACCGTGCGCTGCCCCGGCTGCAGCGGCCCGAGCCGCTACATGGCCGACAACCCCTGGCGGCCCTTCTGCAGCGAACGCTGCAAGCAGCTCGACCTGGGCGCCTGGGCCAGCGAGAGCTACCGCATGCCGGCCGAATCGCCGCCGGAGGAGCTCGACAACCTGCCGCCGCGCGACGACGCCTGAGTCAACGCCGGCCGTCCCAAGTTGACTCAACCCCCTCGGGGGCATGAGAGCCGGCGTTCACGTCCCGCGCCCGCCTCGCCGCTCAGCCGTGCAGCCGTGCAGCGGCCCGGTGTACCCGCGTTCTGCCGCAAACCACTCCAGCACCGGCACCGTGCCGGGCAGCACCGGCACCACAGCCACCGGCAGGCTCTGCCAGGCCATTTGCTGGCCCTCACGCATCTCAAAGGCGCCCTGCCAGGCGTAGACCTTGCAGAAATGCAGCCGCACCCGCGCGTGGGGATAGTCCATCACCTGCACCTGCCAACGCTGCACCGCGTTGACGGTGAGGGTGATGCCCAGTTCCTCGTGCAGTTCACGCACCAGGGCCTGCTCCACCGTCTCACCGGCTTCGAGCTTGCCGCCGGGGAATTCCCAGTGGCCGGCCCAGACCTTGCCGGCCGGGCGCGACGTCAGCAGGAAGCGGCCTTCGTGCCCCTGCGCATCCCGCTCCACCAGCACGCCCACGGCCACCTCCACCGGCGCCGGGCCGTCGGCGGCTTCACTGGCACCCAGCCGGCGCACCGGCGCTGCGGTGGGCTGCGTCATGCCTCGTCCAGCCCGCGGGGGATGTAGTCGGAGATACCCGAGACAGTGCCGCCGATCGACGCCCGCGCACCGCTGCCGGCATAGTGGCGGGCGAACTGCTGGGCCACCCGGCCCGAGCGCGAACCGCGTTCCAGCGCCCAGACCAGCGCCTCCTGCCGCGCCGCGACAATGGCCGTCTCGTCCAGGCCGTGAAAGCGCAGCCATTGGCCGGCGATGGCCAGGTACTCGGCCTGGGTGAACGGGTAGAAGCTGATCCAGAGCCCGAAGCGCTCTGACAGCGACACCTTCTCCTCCACCGCCTCGCCGGGATGCAGTTCGCCGTTCTCGTCGTAGGTGGACGAGAGGTTGTCCTTCATCTTCTCCGGCAGCAGGTGGCGGCGATTGCTGGTGGCATAGATCAGCAGGTTCTCGCCGGCCTGCGAGACCGAGCCGTCGAGCATCGACTTCAGTACCTTGTAGCCAGCCTCGCCTTCCTCGAAGCTGAGGTCGTCGCAGAAGATGATGAAGCGCTCGGGCCGCGCGTCGATGAGGTCGACAATATCCGGCAGCTCCACCAGATCGGCCTTGTCCACCTCGATCAGGCGCAGGCCCTGGGGCGCGAACTCGTTGAGGCAGGCCTTGATCAACGAACTCTTGCCGGTGCCGCGGGCGCCGGTGAGCAGCACGTTGTTGGCGGGCTTGCCGGCGACGAACTGCGCCGTGTTGCGCAGCAGCCGCTCCTTCTGTGCGTCGACCTCCTTCAGATCGGCCAGCCGGATGGTGGCCACATGGCGCACCGGCTCCAGCACGCCCAGCGTGCCGCGGCGGCGGTAGCGGTAGGCGATCGAGGCCTGCCAGTCGGGCGCCGCAGCGGGTTGCGGCAGCACGGCTTCGAGCCGCGCCAGCAACGATTCGGCGCGGGTGATCAGGGATTCAAGGGACGACATGGCCCGAGTTTACGGGCCGCAGCCGGGGCCGTGGCTCAGCGGCTGAGCCAGCCCAGCGCGGTATCGAGGTGCTCGGTCGGGCTGCGCTTGAAGCCCGAGCGCACATAGCGCTGCAAGCGGCCGGCGACATAACTCGCCAACACCGAAGCCTGTGACGCAGCCTCCACCGTCGGCGTCGCCGAGCCCTGCGCATCGGCGGCCGCACGCAGGCTTTGCCGCAGCTGCGATTCGATGCGGTCGAAGAACTGGTTCATGCGGGTCTGCAGGCGTTCGTTCTCGTACACCAGCGCATCACCCACCATCACCCGGCTCATGCCCGGGTTCCTTTCGCCGAACTGCAGCACCACCGTCACCGTGCGGGCGGCCTGCACCCGGCCGTCGGCTTCACGCTCGCAGATCTGGTTGACCAGCGTGAAGACGCTGGACTCGATGAAGTCGATCAGCCCCTCAAACATCTGCGCCTTGCTGGCGAAGTGGCGGTACAGCGCCGCTTCGCTCACCGCCAGCCGGCCAGCCAGCGCGGCCGTGGTGATGCGGTCGGCGCCGGGCTGTTCCAGCATGCTGGCCAGCGTCTGCAGGATCTGCACACGCCGTTCGCCCGGCTTGGGGCGCTTGCGGGGCGCCGCGGCGCCGTTGCCGGCATCGTCGTCCGCGGTGTGGCCCGTGGCAGCCACTTCGGTGGGGCCGTCGTTCGCCACGCCGCTACCCAGGGCCAGCGGCGCCGACGGCGGCAGGTGATCGGGCAAATCGGTCATCGACGGCAGGCGTCAGTGGCGTGGGACAAGCGGGTGAGAGCGGACAGTTTGCGAATTCTGTCACACACGTAGTGCGGCCGGCGGTGCAGGTAAACACCAACTTCGGCGCCGTGCTGGTGGCCGGCCAGCCAGCGCTGCATCCACACCGTGTGCATGCCAACGCGGCGGGCCGACTTCTGGTGCGCCAGCGTGTCCTCCACCAGCACGCAGCGCGCAGCGGGCAGCCGCAGGCGCGCCAGCAGGGTGCGGAACATGCGTGCATCCGGCTTGGGCCGGAGGTCGCCGAACATGCGCATGTGGTCGATGGCGATCACGCCGTCAAAGCAGCGCGCCAGGCCCAGCGCCGCCAGCACCCGGGTGGCATAGGCCAGCGGCGCATTGGTCAGCACCCATTTGCGACCCCGCAAGCGCTTGAGCGCGGCGACGTCGTGCGCATGCGCCCGCAGGCGGTCTTCCAACCCGGGCAGCAGGTGCGTCTCGTGCAGGAAATGCGCTGCCTTCACACCGTGATGGCGCACCAGCCCCAGCAACGTGGCGCCATAGCGTTCCCAGTAGTGCCGCCGCAGCCGATGCGCCTGCTGCTCGTCCACCGCCAGCTCACGCATGATGTAGTCGGTCATCGACTGGTTGATCGACCCGAACGCCGCGCCGCTGGCATCGTGCAGCGTGTTGTCCAGATCAAAAAACCAAACCCTCTCAACCGCAGCACGGCTGTTCTGCGACGCATCCGAACGAGCTCCGGACCGCCGCCGGGCCGCCCCAAGGCGGGCCGCACCCCGGGACTGCGAAGCAGTCACTTGCACAGTGACCTGAGGGCAGCGAAGGCGCGCAGCGACAAGCCTGGGGGCCCGGTCAATGCGAGCGGATCATGGTGCCGTACGCCTGGTCGCTGAGAATTTCCAGCAGCATGGCATGCGGCACGCGGCCGTCGATGATGTGCACCGCGTTGACGCCGCTCTTGGCCGCATCGAGTGCCGAGCTGATCTTGGGCAGCATGCCGCCGCTGATGGTGCCATCGGCGAACAGGTCGTCGATCTCGCGTGCGCTCAGATCGGTGAGCAGCTTGCCGGCCTTGTCGAGCACGCCCGGCGTGTTGGTCAGCAGCATCAACTTCTCGGCCTTGAGCACCTCGGCCAGCTTGCCGGCCACCACATCGGCATTGATGTTGTAGCTCTCGTTGTTCTCACCAAAGCCGATGGGGCTGATGACAGGAATGAACTGATCGTCCTGCAGCGCCTTCACCACCGACGGGTCGATGGCCACGATGTCGCCCACCTGGCCGACGTCGTGTTCCTTCGATGGATCGTCCTTGTCCAGCAGCTTGAGCTTGCGGGCGCGGATCAGCCCGCCATCGCGCCCGGTCAGGCCCACGGCCTTGCCGCCGGCGGCGTTGATCAGGCCGACGATGTCCTGTTGCACCTGCCCGGCCAGCACCCACTCGACCACTTCCATGGTCTCTTCGTCGGTGACGCGCATGCCCTGCACGAAGGCGCCCTTCTTGCCCACCTTGGCCAGCGCCTCGTCGATTTGCGGCCCGCCGCCATGCACGACGATGGGGTTCATGCCCACCAGCTTGAGCAGCACGATGTCCTCGGCGAAATCCTGCTGCAGTGCCGGGTCGGTCATGGCATTGCCGCCGTACTTGATGACCAGGGTCTTGCCGTGAAAACGGCGGATGTATGGCAGGGCCTGTGCGAGGATCTCGGCCTGCTCGCGCGGGGTGATGTGGGACAGATCCTGGCCGGCAACGGCCTCGGTGGTGGGGGTCGGGCTCATGAACACAGGCTCCGGCAAGCGATCGAAGAAGAACAGACTGCGCGCGATTTTAGGGAAACAACGGAGCCACCCTCATGAACAAACTCAAGTCCTGCCTCGCACTGGCTGTCGCGGCTCTGGGGCTCGTGCTGGCCACCTTCGCCCCCTCTGCCGCTGCCCAGCGTACCGCCGGCGAAGTGGTGAAGGTCGACAAGGCCCAGGGCAAGGTGACGCTGCGGCACGAGGCCATCCCGGCCCTGCAACTGCCCGCCATGACGATGGCCTACCGCGTGCAGGACGCCCGCCAGCTGGAACGGCTGGACGCCGGCAGCAAGGTCCGCTTCGACGCCGAGAAGATCAACGGCCAGTACACCATCATCCGCCTCGAAGCCGCGGGGCGTTGAAAGCGCGCTGGCGCAGCGCACAAAAAAAAGGGCCGCATCGCTGCGGCGCGGCACACAAAAAAGGGCCGCATTGCTGCGGCCCTTTGACATCGTGGCGGGCCCGGGTGACCGGGCCCGGTTGATCACGACTGGTTGGTGGTCTCGCTGCCACCTTCCATGTCCATGCCTTCCGACAACGCCGCCAGTTCGGCCTGGGCTTCCTGCAACGCGATCGAGCGGCGCTCGGTCTCGTCCAGTTCGTCCTTGGCCTTGCGGGCCTGGTGGTAGGCCAGGCCGGTGCCCGCCGGGATGAGCCGGCCGACGATGACGTTTTCCTTCAGGCCACGCAACTCGTCGCGCTTGCCCATGATGGC
>JBDTQF010000194.1:0-7762 GCA_039932275.1 Burkholderiales bacterium | reverse complement strand
GGTGACCAACATCCTGGAAAGCGTCATCAACAAGGCAGTGAACAAAAGCCAGGAGTGGGATCTGGGCGTGGTGGGCAAGGCCAAGCTGGGCAACAGCTTGAAGTGGGCTTTGAAGGACAAGGGGTATCCGGAGACGTTCATCGAGGCGGTGGTGGAAGCGCTGGTGGTGTACCTGTCTCGCCGCGGCGCGCAGGCCTGACTCGGCGTACCGGCATGCTCAAGCACCTGCTGCGTGAAATCGGACGTAGCTGGGCGAGCCCGCCCAAGCAGCGTCAGCCGGCGAACGTCCATGCTGAACGCCAGCAGAGGTTTGTGTCCGGCACCCGCGAAGAGCAGCGTGCGTTGGCTACGGAATTGCGCTTGATGCTGGATGGCCATCCAGACGATTTGATCGGCTGGACCTTGCTGGGCGATTGGTCGCTGTCCCTCGGGGCGCTCAGCGATGCAGAGGACGCCTACCGGCGAGGCCTGGGACTTTCACCCACCCACGCGCGGGCACAGGAAGGTCTCGGCCTGGCACTGCTGAAAATGGGGCGGCTCGAAGAAGCCAACCATCGGCTGGAAGCGGCTGCCCGCGCCGAACCGATGAACTCCGACATCTGGACCCATTGGGGCCTCGTCGATCTCGAGATGAGACGAATCGACGCCGCCGCCGACAAGTTCCAGCGCGCCGTTGAACGCGACCCCAACAACGCCCACGCGTGGCACAACTGGGGGATCACGTCGTACAGGCAAGGGCAGGCTGATCGGGCGATCGAGCAGATCCAGCGGTCGCTCGCGCTCAAGCCAGAGCACGGCTTGGCCTACAGCAACCTGGCGCTGGCGCTGCGTCGCAGCGACCGCCTCGACGAGGCGCTGGCAGCCGCAGAACGCGCAACACAGCTGAAGCGAGATAGCGCACGGGTGTGGGTGGTGTTGTCTGACCTGCACATCGATCGCGCAGACTTTCAACAGGCCGAGCAGGCGCTGGCACGCGCCCTACAGATCGATTCTTCGCACGTCGGCACATACGTCGGACGCGGCAAACTGTTCACGGCGATGCGCCGCTACGCCGAAGCGGAGGCCGCGTACCGGCAGGCACTTGTGCTCGAACCGGGGCAAGCCGATGCAGAGGGAGGGTTGGCCGAAGTGCAGTTGCTTCTGGGCCAGTGGGCACCGGGATGGGATCTGCACGAAGCACGGCGCCGCACCGACTCTTCGCCGGTGCGCGACATGCCCCTGCCCGAATGGGACGGGCAGCCATTGCCATCCGGTACAGGGCTGCTGATCCACTCGGAGCAGGGTATGGGAGACATCATCCTGTTCGCCTCGTGCATCCCCGACCTGCTGACCCGTGGAATCCACTGCGTTATCGAAGTCCGCCCTCGGCTACATGCCCTGTTCGTGCGTTCGTTTCCCGGTGCCACTGTCATTCCGAATGAAGGCAATGACCGCAGCCTGGCTTGGCTGCCCGCGCACGAGTCCATCGCTCAACACGTGCCCATCGGTACATTGCCACGCTGGCTGCGCCGAACAGACGAGGCCTTTCCGCGCCACACCGGATATCTCCGTGCGGCGCCTGATCGCACCCGCGCCTGGCGACAGCGCCTGGATGCGGAGCTACCGCCGGGGGGGCCCCTCATCGGTATCGCGTGGAAAGGCGGGCTCGCGATGACCGCCAAGCATCAGCGGTCGCTGGGCCTGCCGCAACTTCTGGCAGCACTGGCCCCGACCGGCGCACGGTTTGTCAACCTGCAGTACGGCGACGTTGACGCGGAGCTGGCGGCTGCACAACGGAACCTTGGCGTCAATATCCATCCCGGCCTGTCCGGCTATGGCGACCTGGATGACGTCGCCGCATTGACCGCCGCTTGCGATGGCATTGTCACCGTCTGCTCGACACAGGCCCACCTGACCGGCGCCCTCGGGCACCCAGGGCTGGTATTGGTGCCCTCGAATCCCAGTTGGCGTTACGGCGCGACGGGTACCACATCGCCCTGGTACCCCAGCCTGCGCTCAATCCGTCAATCAGCGTCTGGGGATTGGGCCACCGCGCTCGATCTGGCGGCCGAATGGGTTGCTCAGCAGAGCTTTGCCGGCGTGATCGAGCACGCCGATGCCAACACTCTTTCATGCTGAAATTCTGGCGCCGCCGGCATGAACCGGCTTCACCGGCCTGGCCGGCGCCCGGTCCTGCGCCCGAACAGTTGAGTCAATGGTCCCAGGCACTCCTGGCAGGTACCTCGCTCAGCGAGGTGCAAGAGGGCCTTGCCACTGCACTACAAACCTGGCCGACACACGGCGATCTGTTGATGCTGCATGGCCGCGCGTTGCGCCTGCAAGGGAATCCCGCACAAGCGCTGCAGCAGTTGGAGCAGTCCTTGGCAGAGACCAGCCACCCCGGCGAGGTACAGACCGAGATTGCGCTGTGCCACCTTGCCACGCATCAACTTGCGTTGGCACTCGATTGCCTACAGGTCGCCGTCACCCTGCAACCGAAGCTGGGACTGTCGTGGCTGCTGCTGGGCGACGTGCTGGTACGCTTCGACCGCTTCACTGAAGCACGCGATGCCTTTGCGCAAGCCGTCCCACTGTTCGATGACGACCCTTTGCACAGCCACGCTCTGCTGCGATGGGCACAGGCGCTCACAAAAACCGGTGACGCCGAGCAATCCAAGGCGGCATTTCGCGCCTGCCTTGACCAAACACCCGACAACTTGGATGCGGTGCTGGGACTCGGCCACGCGGAGCTGTGGTTGGACAACGAGCCCGCGGCAGCCGCCCACTTTGAAGCGGCTCTGGCGCGCATAGACCGCCCACCGCGGGAACTTCTGGTCAACTACGGCTCCGCTCTTCAGAGCTGCGGCCGCTACGACGAAGCGCGGCAGGTGTTTGCCCGTGTGGTCACCGAGCACCCCACCGATTTCGTCAGCCAGTGGTACCTATGCCAACTGGACCTCGCCCTGTGCCGGTGGCCCGAGGGCTGGTCTCGATATGGCAGTCGGTTCACGTCGGGAGCTCTTCCATATCGACCGATGCCCTTCCGTCGTTGGGACGGCACCGCGCAACCAGATACCACGCTGTTGGTCCTGGCTGATGAAGGATTAGGCGACGAGATCATGTACGCTTCCTGCTTCGCTGAGACCGCCGGGCGGGTGGGTAAAGTCATCGTCGAATGCGAGCCGCGCCTGCACACCCTGTTGGCGCGATCATTCCCCCAGATCAGCTTCGTACCAACCCGACGCGAGAACAGCCTGTCGTGGCTGGAGGGTCTGGGGCAACCCGATTGGCAGATCCCTTCTGGCGACCTGCCGGTACTGTTCCGCCGCAGCGATGACACTTTCCCCCAACACGCCGGCTACTTGCGTGCAGACCCGGATCGGGTGCAGCACTGGAAGCAGCGCTTGGCTGCTGAACTCGGTGCCGGCCTCAAGGTGGGATTGTCATGGCGCGGCGGCACCGTCAGAACCCGTACTCGGGCGCGCTCGCTCGACCCTGGTCTGCTAGAGCCCATCCTCGCCATACCAGGCGTGTCGTTTGTGAATCTGCAGTACGGCGACTACCAGGCGGAACTCGACATATTGAATGCCTGTTTCGGCACCGCGATACGCGACTACCCAGAGGTCGTCGCCAGCTACGACGAAACTGCGGCGCTGGTAAGCGCCCTCGATGTTGTCGTCACGGTCTGCACATCCATCGTGCACTTGGCTGGCGGGCTCAATGTGCCTACCTGGATCCTGACGCCACTGGCACCGGGGTGGCGCTACACCGCACATCGGGACTCGATGCCCTGGTATCCCAGCACCCGAATCTTTCGTCAGCAGACCTGGGGTGAGTGGCAGCCACCCTGCCAAAATTTGGCACACGCCCTAACGGAGCTGACAATTTGCGGCGACCCCTCACCCGCTGTGTGTGACATTTCGCCCCGATAACCTCCCAGCGGCGCTGTTTCAAGCGGTTTGAAGCAGGCACGCGCCTTGCGGCCTGTTGGGCGCCCCTGGATGGTCCAGGGATGGAGGACCGGCATGAAGAGCATCCAGAGAGGCTTTACTCTCATCGAACTGATGATCGTGGTAGCGATCATCGGTATCCTGGCAGCAGTAGCACTGCCTGCTTACCGCGACTACACCTTGCGTGCCAAGGTGTCCGAACTGATGCTGGCCGCCAGCTCGGCTCGCACTTTGGTCACTGAACAGTCACAGGCCAATGGTTCAGTGGGCGCCACCGGTATCACGGCACCAGGTTCGGGGGGCAAAGTCGAATCGGCGACCGTTGCGGTAGCTACCGGAGTCATCACGGTGACCGGTCGTACCGCTGATTTCGGTGCCACGACCGCAGTTGTGACGCTAACACCTAGCTGGAACACGGCTTCCAGTACTGCAGTTTGGTCGTGCGCGGTGGTACCGGCCAATCTGGAGCCGTCTTCCTGCCGCGCCGACTGATCACCTAGTTGCGCATCGAAAGCGGCCGGGAAACCCAGGCCGCTTTTTTGTTTGCTGGCCGACAATCACCATCTTCCATCCGCAACGCGACATCATGCTGATCACCGACCAGTACGCCAAGCTAAATGCCCAACTGCACGCTGACCGTCCAGACTACGGCACCAGCGGCCAACGATGGGCGCCCGTAGCGGCAGCATTGGCAGACCGGGTGGGGGCTCGCCAGATCCTTGATTACGGCTGCGGCAAACAAACCCTCGCGGCAGCTCTGAAAGGCTGCACTGTGGTTGGGTACGACCCAGCCATACCGGGCTTGAACAGTCCACCGCACCCCGCCGACGTGGTGGTGTGCACCGACGTTCTGGAACACGTCGAGCCCAGCTGCGTTGATGACGTGCTTGATGATTTGTGCCGAGTCACGCAAAAGGCCGCGCTCATCACTGTCGCCACCCGACCGGCGGTCAAGACGCTGGCCGATGGCCGCAATGCCCACCTCACGGTCAAACCGTTCAGCTGGTGGCGGGAAAGCTTTCTGTCACGCTTCGACATCGTCGATGTAGTGGAAGAAGAGGGCAACGAATTCACATTAATCCTCAAGGCTTTGCATGCCGAGGACATCGACTTGTCCAGCTTTAGACTGCCTCGAACTGAACAGCCTTCGGCCAGTTCGGCAGCGCCCCCCCACCCGACCGTCGGCGTGATCAAGGTAGGCGACAGGCGCCTTAAGTTCAACACGCCCAACCGCATGACGCAGTGGCGCGTGGAAAGCCTGTTCACCAAAGAGCCCGACACCATTGCATGGCTTCAGCGCATGCAGGCCGGCGAGGTGCTGGTCGACATCGGCGCCAACGTCGGGATGTATTCCGTCTTCGGCGCCATCTGCCAAGGTGTGCGGGTTTTTGCGTTCGAACCCGAGTCGCAGAACTACGCACTGCTCAACGCCAACATTGCGCTCAACGACCTGTCGGGGCGCGTGGTGGCCTATCCGCTGGCGCTGTCGGACCGCAGCGGCGCCGATGCGCTGTATCTTTCCGAGTTCTCGGCTGGCGGGTCCTGCCATTCGTTTGGTGAACAGGTGGGCTTTGATCTCAAGCCGCGCGGCGCAGCGTTCGCGCAAGGCGCGTTCAGCGTGCCATTGGATCAGCTGGTGAGCTCGGGTGCCGTACCGGTGCCCGACCACATCAAGCTCGATGTCGACGGCTTCGAGCACAAGGTGATCTCAGGGGCGCGCGAAACGTTGAGCAACCCCAAGGTGAAGAGCATCCTGGTCGAACTCAACACCCATCTCGAAGAGCATCGGGGTGCCATTCAGTTGCTTGAAAGCCTAGGCTTCCAGTACGACCCCAAGCAGGCCGAAGGTGCACTGCGCGCGTCGGGCGCTTTTCAGGGTGTCGGCGAATTCATCTTCACTCGACAGATCGCGCGGAAAGTCGAGTTGGTTCAAAGAACCACCGTCACGCTGCCACGCTTTGACACCACCCGGGGCGTTCTGCACCATGTATTGGACCGGTTGGCACAGACCGAAGTCATTCAGACGCCGTTCCCGTACGCGGTGGTCGACAACATCTTTCCGGCAGATTACTACGCCGAGATGCTGCGCCACTTCCCATCGCTGGCGAGCATGCGGCCGTTGAACGAAACCGGCCGCGTCGGCAAGAACGACTACCGCGAACGCATGACGACGCTGTTCACCGAAGAAGATTTCGCACGCCTGCCATCGGAGCAGGCAAATTTCTGGCGCAACTTTGCGGACTGGATGTACAGCGACACCCTGCTCCACGCCTTCATCGACAAGTTCATGCCGGCGCTGGAACCTCGCATCGCCAAGGTTCAGGCGGCCGAAGGTCATTTGAAGGTGCGGGGGGATGCATTGCTCGTGAACGACCAAACCAATTACGCGATCGGGCCGCACACGGATGCGCCGCATCGCCTGGTGACCTTTCTGTTCTACCTACCCAAGGACGCTTCGATGCGCGACCTGGGTACGTCGTTGTACAAGCCCAAGAAAGCCGGCTTCACCTGCTGGGGCGGCCCACACCATCCGCGCGAACAATTCGACCATCTCCAGCGCGTGGAATTCCTGCCGAATCGGCTATTGGCATTCCCGAAAACCGAGCACTCCTTCCACGGTGTCGAGCGGATCGAACGCGACAACGTGAGTCGACCGCTGCTGATCAACAACATCCGGCTGTTGAATCAAGTGACGCACTGAAGGCGCCCTGGGCACTGCAGCGCCTCGGGCGCGACGTCAGCCCTGGCGCTGATCCACCCGCAACATCGCCACCCGCTCCGCCTGCCACTCGCCTGCGTACTCGCAGTCCACGTACTCGTCGAAATACGGGCCACCGATGGTGAAGTGCACGTTGCTCATGCCTGCGGCAGGCGCGTCGTAGCCCACGAGGTGGTTCCACTCGCGCGGCAGCGGGCCGATCTGGGCGTCATCAGCCAGCCACTTGAACTGGTGCAGTTCCAGGCCGCTGGCGCCGTTCACGTACTCGGGTGTGAGCGCCCGGCAGCGGGCGTTGTTGAAGAGCATGACGCTGGACCAGTTCTTCTTGCCGTAGGCCGTCTGCGGGGCGCCGAGAAACTTGGTGGTCTCGGCCGGGCGGTGGTCGTGTTGCACACACATCACCGCGTAGCTGTCGTCGCGCAGCGACCAGAGCTTGGCGATGTCGTCGAGCACGAGCATGTCGCAGTCCATGAACAGCGACCAGCCCTCGTAGCCGCTGAGATAGGGCGTGAGGAAACGAGAGAACGAAAAGTCGGTGGACTGCAGGGCATTGCGCTCGCGGGTCATCAGCGGACCCAGGTTGTTCAACGCCAGCGGCACGAAGCTCACGGGCTGGGTAGCCCGCGCCAGGATGCTGTGGCAGAGCACATGCCAAGCGACGGTTTCGCGAGAGTCAAAACCAATGAAGACGCGGATCATGTGGATCAGGCTGGCGATGCAAAGACCAATCCAATGTAGCAGCGCGGCCCACTCTGCTCGGCCCGCGAGCCCACGCAAGGCGGGCCGGCGCGTGACTTAGCCTGCATCCGGCCATGCCCGTCACCAAGCACGGCCATAAGCCAGACGGCAATGGTGTGACGCAGCCGGTGAAAAGTGTGAAGCGAACCGATAGGCCGGATTCTGTGCACCACCGCGCCCGAAGGCGCGGCGGTGTGACCGCCATTCCTCTGGGCCGCGCATCGCTGCGCGGCTCGGTGCTGCCTACCCGCACACTCGGGCGGACCGCCCTTCCAACCAGCGGCAAGCCGCTGGTCACGTGTGCCTATTTGGCATTGCTGCGCGTAGAGATTGCCCGTTTCACCCGGGGCAGCCGAAGCCGCCCCGACTCGTCTCT
>JBDTQF010000193.1:0-7767 GCA_039932275.1 Burkholderiales bacterium | reverse complement strand
CGGCAATCTGGAAGCCGTTGATGATGGCCAGCGTGAGTGGCAGCCGCACCGTCACCGTGGTGCCTACGCCCGGCACGCTGTGGATGCCTACGCTGCCGCGCAGCGCGGTGATGTTGCGCTTGACCACGTCCATGCCGACACCACGGCCCGACAGGTTGGTCACCTTCTCGGCGGTGGAGAAACCGGGTTCGAACACCAGGCCATAGATGTCTGCGTCGCTGAGCGTCTTGCCCGATTCGACCAGGCCACGTTGTTGCGCCTTGGCGATGATCTTGTCGCGGTCCAGGCCGCCACCGTCGTCGCTGACTTCAATCACGATGCTGCCTGAGTCGTGGTAAGCATTGAGGCTGACCGTTCCTTGCAAGGGCTTGCCGCGCTGCACGCGCAGCTCGGCTGAGTCGATGCCGTGGTCCATCGCGTTGCGCACCAGGTGGGTCAGCGGGTCGCCGATCTTCTCCACCACGGTCTTGTCGAGTTCGGTGTCTTCACCATTTACGGCCAGGCGAATGTCTTTGCCGAGCTCGCGCGACACGTCGTGCACGACACGCCGGAAGCGGCTGAAGGTGCCGCCGATCTTCACCATGCGAAGCTGCAGTGCGCTGTCGCGCACCTCTTCGACCAGTGCGGACAGCACCGAGTTGGCCTCCTGTAGCTCGACATGGCGGGCTTTGCGCGCAATGAGGTTGGCGCCTGCCGACGCGATGATCAGCTCACCTACCAGGTTGATGAGGTGGTCGAGCTTGTCCGCATCAACCCGGACCGACTGGCTTTCCTGAACCTTGGCGTCGCGCACACGTTGCTGTTTGGCAAGCGCTGCCGCGACCACCGGAGCCGCCACGCTGCCCTGCTGCATCAACACGTCGCCGAGCAGCGGGGCCGGGCTGTCGTCGTGGGCAGCGGCAGTCTGCGCGTCTGCTTGCTTGCGCAGCGCCGATTGAAGCTCGTGCGCGGTGACGGTGCCGCAGCGCACCAGCATTTCGCCCAGGCGCGAAGACTCATCGGGCAAGGACTGAACGACGGCGATGTACTCCTCGATGCGGCTGCAAGGCGGCACGATGCGCAGCGTGCAGTCGTCGAGCACGAAGTCGAACACGCTCTCGATGGCCGCCTTGTCGGCCTTGCTGCGCAGCGCAATCTCGAAGCCGAGGTAGCAGCACTCCGGGTCCATGCGCTCGTCAGCGGGCATGGCATCGGGCAGCGTGACGATGCCGGTGATGGTGCCGATGGTGCCGAGGTAGCGCAGAAAGGCCATCGGGTCCATGCCGTTGCGCAGCACGCCGGTGCCAAAGCGCAGTGAGATGTGCCAGGGGTCGGTGTCGTTGGCTGCGGGCGCAACGCGCTCGAAGCCGGCGTTTGGCACAGCCACCAGCGCGCTGTCAGGCATCTGCGGAAGAAATGCCCGCAGCTGCGCGAGCAGCGGCTCGCCTTTGGCAATCAAGGCTGGATCAACTTGGCCGGGCGCGCTTTCCATGGCGTCGACAAGCGCACGGATGTGGTCGCCGCTCACCAACAGCCGCGAGATGAGCGCATCGCTTATCGCGACGCGGCCCTCGCGCACGTCGTCGAGCACGCTTTCGACCACGTGGGTAAAGGCCACCACCGGGTCGAGGCCGAACAGGCCAGCCGAGCCCTTGATGGTGTGAGCGGCGCGAAAGATGGCATTCACCGTTTCCGCGTTGTCACCCTCCTGGCGCATGGTCAGCAGGGCCGCTTCCATCGCGTCCAGCAGTTCGCGGCTTTCGGCAAAAAAAGTCTGCAGGGCTTGGTCGAGGTTCATTGGAATCCGTCCGGCACGTGGGCTTGATGTGAGCGCAGGGGTCTCTGTGCGGCTCAGGCCGCAGAGGGCACCACGAGCGGGTCACCGAAATAGGCGGCGAGGTCGAGCAGCTGCAATACGTCGACCACGGCAGGGCTGTGTTTCACCAGGCGCAGCTCGCGGTTGGCCGCAAGCGCCGAGCGCTTGGCGAGCATCAGCAGCTGTAGACCAGCGGTGTCGAGTTCGCTCACCGCGGAAAGGTCGACCTCGACCAGCGGCTCGCTCGCCACCGCGTCTAGCAGCAGTGACTTCAGCTCGGCCGCTCGGTAGACGGTGAACTCGCCTTCGATCCGCAGCACACGGGCGCGGGGCGTCGCTTTCTTCTTGGAAGACATGGCCATGCTCCGGCGCTCACGGAAGAATTAGCTTCTGCACCACGCCCAGCAATTGGTCGGGCTTGAAGGGCTTGACGATCCAGGCCTTGGCGCCGGCCTCTTGGCCTTCGCGCTTCTTGGCGTCTTGCGACTCGGTGGTAAGCATCACGATGGGCGTGAACTTGTAGGCCGGCAACTGCTTCACGGCCTTGACGAGACTGATGCCGTCCATGTTGGGCATGTTGACGTCGCTGATGATCAAGTGAACCTTCTGCCCGGTCAGCTTGGTCAGTGCGTCTTTGCCGTCGCAGCCCTCAATCACTTCGTAGCCGGCCTGGCGCAAGGAAATGCTTACCACTTGGCGTACCGATGCAGAGTCGTCGACGATCAGAATGCTCTTGGCCATGAAACCCTTCCTTGGATTCAGTTCAGAAAAACGTGACTTCTTCGTTCTTTGGCGTGCCCGCCGCGCCGGCACCACCATGGGTTTCGCGCTCTTCCTTCATGGCATATGTTTTTTCCAGCTCCGCCAGCAGCGCGCGCGCGTCGACAGGCTCGAGCACGCCATCTCGCTCGTAGGCAATGCGGCTCTGCGCCAGCTGCTCGGGCAGCTTGGCCATGTTCTGGCGCACATGCGTCATCACCTGGCTCACGCGGTCCTGGAATTGCAGCTGCACCAAGGCTTCGCCTACTTCGGCCTGGATGCCTACGCTCTCGCGCTTGAGCACATCGGCCGATTCAGAAAGCGCTTCGGTCACGTTGCGAAAACCGTCGAGCACACCGTTGATCGATGCCTCGCAGCCATGGATGGATGCCGCTTCGCGCGTGGCTGATGCTTCGGCACTGCGGCGCGCGTGCGCAATGGCAGAAGCCACCAGGGCCACCTTGTCGGCCATGCGCTTGCCGGTCTCGCCCGACATGGCCGAAAGCTTGCGCACCTCTTGTGCCAGCAGCGAGAAGCCGCGACCGGCTTCACCAGCATGGGCGGCCTCGATGGCCGCGTTGATGGCCAGCAGATTGGTTTGTGCAGCGATGTTGGCCACTTCGCCCGCCATCTGCTCCAACTCATCAATGAAGCGGTGCAGGCTTTGCACCTCTTCGCGCATCGTGCCGTTGCTCGCCATCGCGTGCCGCAGCGAGTCAAGCACCGCGTTGAGTTCTATGCTGCTGCTGGCAAACACTGCTACGAGTCCCTGCTCTTCACCCTGCGATGAATGGCCTGCGACGTCGGAAGCCCGCATTGCCTGGTCGAGCCTGTCGACGATGCCGGCAAAGCGGTTTGTGAGTGCGGCAATGGCAGATTCCATCTGCAACCGCGACGTCTCGATGTGGCTGCTCCACACCGGCAGCACGTCCCGGCCAAGGCCTTCGGCGCCGGCGAGATAACTAACGGTGGCGCGCCGCAAGCGGCGGTTGAATGTCGCATGGCGTCGGTCCATAAAGACCCCGCCCAACACCAGCGCTGCGGCTGCAGAAAAGGCCCACGCACCAGTGCCGGATGCCAAGGTGCACAGGCCGCCCAAAGCACCTAGCGCGCTGCCTTGCCATGCGGCCAGCCCCGCTGCGGGCAGTTCGAGCCAAGAGGGAAATCGGGATTCGGTCATACAGACTTCGCGATGCGCTCTGGCGGAAGGGGGGGTGTGAACGAGCGATTCGTATCGAGCGAAAATGGGGCGCGTTGCAACGTCTGACTCAAAGGCAACGAAACGATCAAGCGAAGGCGAAAAGCCTTCCACGAAGCGATCAGCTCGGTGGCGGCCGCGACGACACGCTCGGAAGCTTGTTGCTGCTTGGCCAGCGTGCGGGCGCGCTTGCACTGCACATCGGCGTTGCGCGGGATACCGGCCGCCTCGGCCTGCAGCGCTTGGGGGAATTCTTTGGCAGTAGAGGCCTTGCGGACGAGCGACATGCTTGCTCTGGATCTGAGTGGGGTTCAGCCATGACACACACAGTGCGGTGCGTCATCAGCAGGCTGGTTTACGGTGTCCGCGCACGGTCTGCGCATCGGACCCCGGCCAGTGCTGGCTATTTCAGATCAAGAGGGGTCTGCCGGGTCGACAGATGACAGCGGCAATCCTCCTTGCGAGCGGGCGGGTCGAACTTGTACGGCGCCCCGGCGCGGCAGCCGGAAAACTTCGACCAGTTCGTCGTGCTCTGCCAGCCATGCCTTCACGACCTCGGCTTGGGGCACATGCATTCGGTCCAGCATCAGGAAGATCTTGTGATGGCGGCCCCGCGTCAAGCGCCGCAGGAAGTCGATGCAGGCCGCGGCGTCGAGGGGCCTGTGCACCATCATCCAGCGGCGACTGCCCTTGTTGGTCACCGTCGACAGCACCAGTCCTTCACCCGGCAGACCGCCGGGAGCTACTAGCATCGCCACCGAGGGCGCAGGCAGGAGGGGTTCACCGGACACGTCTGTCAGCGGACCTTCATGCGCCCACTGGATCTCGGCGTCTTCCAGCCGGGCACGCGCCTCGATGGCCGGAAGATCGCGGTCCAGCCAGTGCTGCAGGGCTTGCGGAGCGCGCACTTTCGAGCGCTCCATGCGCGCATGCCGCACGTATCCCCAACGGGCCAGGTAGACCCGCATGGTGCGACGCTGCAGCCGAATTCCCAGGTGCTGGTCAATCAAACGCGCGACGCCTTCAGGCGTCCACAACACCCCGGCCAGGCTGAACCGATCGGGGGTGCCGTCGGCGATCAACGAACGCACCTGCGACTCCTGCGCCGGCAGCAGCAGCCGTGCATGGCCGTTCTTTCGCCCGTTCGGGCCATCGACCAATGCGCCCGGCCCGGTCGTGCCGAAGCGCTTGCAGATGTCGAACACGCCGGTGCGGCTCAGCCCGGTCTGCGATGCGATCTCCACATAGGTGGCCCCGGCCTGTCGCAGGCCGATGACCCGCAAGCGACGCGCGTGACGCGCGTGACGCGCCTCGCCCGAGAGCGATCTCATGTCGATGAAGTTCATGGTTCCACCCCTCCCTGCACTTCGCAGACGGAGCCGAGGTGGGCGCCGCGGCAAGCGATGGCCGCTTCGCGACAGGATCACCGCGACGGCCCTCCAGCACGCGCACGGGCGTCATGCAAGTCGCGCCAAACGACCGCCTTCCCATAGGCCAATGCCAGCATGCGGTGATGGCAGGGTCGACGAATTCCAGAACTGGAGGGTTCCAATCAGCATGACGGCGCCATGGCGACTCGTCTGTTCGGCCGCGCACATTGGCGTAAATGGGAGTCTGGGCCCTGCTGGCGCGCAAACCGCTCGCAGGTGTTGTCGCCAGCGATGTGTCTGCCCGCCGGCCTGAGCCAACATGACCAGGACGTCAGCCAGACCCAGACTCATGCGGGCAAGGTCACACACCGCGGCGGCGGACGAATGGCGGCCGCCGTCATTCGTTTTCGCGAAGCGTCCGACCGCACCCAGTCTAAAAGCGGGCGCCTGTATCTGTTTCAACTTTCCGTACGAGACCTTCAATGCAACCCGTTCAGGCCGGCGCTTTGGGGGCGCCCTTGCCTCGGCGACGGCTCGGCACGATGTGGACGGGATCGGTCTCACCACGGCGCAAGCCATCGAGGTAGTCGGCCCATTGCGTCATCATCGCCCGCCGTTGTGTCATGAACTCAGCGCGGTCGTAGGCCGCACCCAGCGGCCCGCTCTTGCCGTGCGCAAGCTGCGCCTCGATCACGTCCGGATTCACGTTGAGCTGCTCGACCAGAATCGTGCGCGCCATGGCGCGAAAGCCGTGCGGCGTCATCTCGTCGTTCGTGTAGCCCATGCGGCGCAGCGCAGTGCGCAGCGTGTTCTCGCTCATGCAGCGTTCGCCGGTCAGCAGGCTGGGGAACACATAGCGGCCGTGGCCGCTGAGTTGACGCAGCTCACCCAGGATGGCCACCGCCCGTTTGGCAAGCGGCACCAGATGCGGACGACCATTGACTTTGCCATGCACCGTGCGCTTCATCTTGGCCGCCGGGATCGTCCACAGTGCCTTCTCCAAATCCACCTCGGCCCACTCCATCTGCCGGATGTTGCCTGGGCGTTGGAACAGCAGCGCGGAAAGCTCCAGCGCCGCGCGGGTCAGCGGCTGGCCTTCGTAAGCCGTGATGGCACGCATCAAGGCACTCGCGCCGGAGGGTTCGAGCACCGCCGCCATGTGCTTCACGATGATGGGCTTGAGTGCGCCATGCAGATCCGGAGACGGGTTGCGTTCACAGCGGCCGGTCGCGATGCCGTATCGGAACACCTGGCCGGATGTCTGCCGCAGGGTGTGTGCGGTTTCGTGCGCGCCGCGGTTCTCGATGCGGCGCAGCGTGTGCAGCAGCAGCGGCGCCGTGATGTCTTGCAGCGGCAGGCTGCCGATCCAGGGGAAGAGGTCCTTCTCCATGCGCTCGATCCAGCGCGCGGCATAGCGTGGGCTCCAGCCGCTGTGCTTGGTGGCGTGCAGCTCGCGAGCGACGGCTTCGAAGGTGATGCCGGCCACGACCTGACGGGTCAGCTTGTCGAGCTGACGCTTCTGAGTGGGGTCGGTGCCGGTGCGCAGCAGCTTGCGCACGTCGTCACGCGCTTCGCGCGCCGCCTTCAGCGACACCGACACCTTCTTCGAGCCGGCCTCGGTGTAGTGCCCCAGCGCCAAGCGCTTTTCCTTGCCACCGAAGTAGTACTTCCAGAACCAGCGGCGGGACAGGTTGGGTGCTACCTCGAGGTATAGCCCGCCTCCGTCGTTGAGGCGCACACGTGTCTTGTCGACCGGGCAGGCCGAATTGCGGCAGACGATGTCGGTGAGCAACAAGGGGAACAACCGAATCTGTGTGTCCCGATTATCCGCCTGTTCCCCTATCTATGCCCCGGATTCGGTGAGCGGCCACGAAACCGCTTGAACCGGCTTTGGTCTGGAAACCTGCATGCTTGCTAGGTTTTCCGCACTTCCTGGGATCGCTTGGGACCTTCTGGAACGACTAAGTGGCCTGCCCGGAGGGACTCGAACCCCCGACCTGCTGCTTAGAAGGCAGCTGCTCTATCCAGTTGAGCTACGGGCAGTGAGGAGAGGGTCCCTGCGAGCCCTGAGCCCCGAGGGGGTGGTCAACGAGGGACGGCCCGGCGTTGACTCATGAGGTGGTCGGGGTGAAAGGATTCGAACCTTCGACCCACTGGTCCCAAACCAGTTGCGCTACCAGGCTGCGCTACACCCCGAGTGCCGGGATTGTAGCCAGTGCCCTGCGACCGGCCCTGCGCCCGGGCTGCTCAACTGCCGCTGGTCGGGCTCTTGAGCTTGCTCACGATGAACAGCAGCACCGCCGCGCCCACCACCGAGCCGACGAACCCGGCGCCCTCACCGGCCTGATACCAGCCCAACGCCTGGCCCAGATAGCCGGCAATGAAGGAGCCGGCGATGCCGAGCACCGCGGTCAGGATGATGCCCAGGCTTTGCGTGCCGGGCAGCACCGCCCGGGCCACCAGGCCCACCACGAATCCGACGATGACCATCCAGAGGTAGTGCATGGGGGGGAACTCCGTGAGCCGTTGATGCGGCTGAATGTAACTCAACGTTGCAACAGCTCCCAGGCCTTGTCGAGCCGCTTGACGCTGACCGGCTGCGGCGTGCGCAGCTCCTGCGCGAACAGGCTGACGCGCAGCTCCTC
>JBDTQF010000192.1:0-7836 GCA_039932275.1 Burkholderiales bacterium | reverse complement strand
CAGATGTTGGAGGTGGCCTTCTCGCGGCGGATGTGCTGCTCGCGGGTCTGCAGCGCCAGGCGCAGCGCGGGCTGGCCGTGGCTGTCGACGCTCACGCCCACCAGCCGGCCGGGCATCGAGCGCTTGAACTCGTCGCGCGTGGCCAGGAAGGCGGCATGCGGCCCGCCCGCGCCCATCGGCATGCCGAAGCGCTGCGTGCTGCCCACGGCAATGTCGGCGCCCCATTCGCCGGGCGGCTTGAGCAACGTTAGCGCCAGCGGGTCGGTGGCGACGATGAAAGCAGCTTGTTTGCTGTGCGCCAGCGCGGCATCGGCCTGCCAGTCGTACAGCCAGCCGCTGCTGGCGGGGTATTGCACGAAGGCCGCGAAGAAGTCGTCGGCCATGGCCGCGTCCCACTCGTCGGGCGAGTTGGCGATGCGCAGGCTCAGGCCCAGCGGCGCGGCGCGGGTGGCCAGCACTTCCAGCGTCTGCGGGTGGGTGTCTCCGGACACCACCATCACGTGGCTCTTGCTCTTGACGCTGCGCTTGGCCAGCGTCATCGCTTCGGCCGCGGCGGTGGCTTCGTCCAGCATCGAGGCGTTGGCGATGGGCAGGCCGGTGAGGTCGCAGACCATGGTCTGGAAGTTCAGCAGTGCTTCCAGCCGGCCTTGCGAGATCTCGGCCTGGTAGGGCGTGTACGCGGTGTACCAGGCCGGGTTCTCCAGCACGTTGCGCAGGATGACGCCGGGCGTGTGCGTGCCGTGGTAGCCCTGGCCGATGAAGCTCTTGAGCAGCTGATTGCGGCCAGCCAGCAGCTTCAGCTCCGCGAGCGCCTGGGCTTCGGTCACTGCCGGCGGCAGCGCCATGGGCTGTGCACGCCGGATGGCCGCCGGCACCACCGCATCGATCAACGCCGTGCGCGACGGCGCGCCGATCGCCGCGAGCAGGCGCTGCTGCTCGGCCGCATCGGGCCCGATGTGGCGGGCACTGAATTCGTGGGCGTCTTCAACGGCGGCAAGGGTGGTATGGCTGGACATGGCGATCGGTCACGGAAAGAAGAACGCCTCCCGGCGCCGGAGCCGCCAGGAGGGCGCAGTGCGACGGGGCTTACAGCGTCTTGAGCAGCGCGTCGTAACCCGGCGCGTCCATCAGCTGATCGAACTCGGTCATGTCGGCGATCTTGACCTTGAAGAACCAGCCTTCACCCATCGGATCGGTGTTGGCCAGCGCCGGGTTTTCGCGCAGGGCCTCGTTCACCTCGACCACCTCGCCGCTGACCGGCATGTACAGGTCGGCAGCGGCTTTGACCGACTCCACCACGCCGGCAACTTCGCCTTGCTTGAAGCTGCGGCCGACTTCGGGCAGGTCGACGAACACCACGTCGCCCAACGCATCTTGCGCGTGCAGCGTGATGCCGACGACGGCGGCGTCATGGTCCTCAATGTTGATCCATTCGTGCTCGGAGGTGAACTTGGTCGTCATGGGCAGGGCTCCTGTGAGAGGGCAATCAGGGATCGATAAGAGGCAGCGGCGCGACGCTGCATCAACGGAAGTATCGGTGCGGCACGAACGGCAGCGCCACCACCTTCATTGGCCAGCGCTTGCCGCGCACCTCGGCCTGCACCACCGCGCCGGGCGCGGTATGGTTGGCGGCCAGGTACGCCAGCGCCACCGGCTGGTTGATGCTGGGCCCGTGGGTGCCGCTGCACACGCTGCCGAGCTTGTGGCCGTGGCTGTCGACCAGCGGCGTGCCTTCGCGCACCGGCACGCGTTCCAGACCCAGCAGACCGACGCGCTTGATGGCCGGGGCGCTGGCCAGTTGGCCTTCGATCACCGCGGCGCCGGGGTAATGGCCGGCCCGCGCACCACCCGGGCGGCGCACCTTCTGAATGGCCCACGTCAAGCCGGCTTCAACCGGCGTGGTCTGCTCGGTGATGTCATGCCCGTACAGGCACAGCCCGGCTTCCAGCCGCAGCGTGTCGCGCGCACCCAATCCGGCCGGTCGCACCTCGGGCTGCGCGAGCAGGCTGCGCGCCAGCGCGACGGCGTGGCTGGCCGGCACCGAGATCTCGAAGCCGTCTTCGCCGGTGTAGCCCGAGCGGGTCACGAAGCAGGACGCGCCGGCCAGTTTGAAGTGGCCGCCCGTCATGAAGCGCAGGTCGGCCACACCGCCGTCGAGACGGCTCAGCGCCTGCACGGCCTGCGGCCCCTGCAGTGCCAGCAGCGCCTGGTCTTCGAGCGGCTGGATGCCGCAGCGGTGGCCGATCTGCGTGAGCAGATGGCGGATGTCGGCCTGCTTGCAGGCGGCGTTGACCACCAGCAGCAGGTCCTCCTCCCGCCGCGTGATCATCAGGTCGTCGAGGATGCCGCCGGCACTGTTGGTGAAGAACGCGTAACGCTGCTTCATCTGCGCCAGGTCGACCACATCGACCGGCACCAGGGTTTCGAGCGCCGCGGCGGCATCGCCGCCGGTGAGAAGCACCTGGCCCATGTGCGACACATCGAACAGCGCGGCCGCCGCGCGGCAGTGGCGGTGTTCTGCCAGGATGCCGGCGGGGTAGCTCACCGGCATGCTGTAGCCGGCGAACGGCACCATCTTGGCGCCGAGTTCAAGGTGCAGGTCGTGCAGCGGGGTGTGCTGCAAAGGGGTGTCGATGATTGGGGCAGGGCTGGACATGGGGCCTCCGTGAGATTCAACCACCGTTGCCGATGGCAGGGGCCCCCGCTGTCCGCTTTACCTGAGAGATTGACGGGGCCGGTGTGTGCCGGTGGCCCGCTTGCCCCTTCGGTGGGCCGGCTGCCGGGTGCGTGCACCTGGGCCGACCTCTCTCCAGTGAGGATCGTCCGCGCGGGTTGCCCCGTGCCGACGTTGGCCAGTCCTTTTGCCTGAGCGTTCGGAGTGGTTCGCACCGGCCCCTGCGCCTTCGGCGGCCGGCCTGCACAAGGTGCAGCGGCGCTCTCCTGGTCCGCAGTCAGTGTAGCGCAGCGAACTGGTCCGCCCGCTGGCAGCCGGTGGTGCTCTGATCAGAGTTTGAACAGGCTGCGCTCGCAGCCCGCATCGCCGCAACGGCCGCAGTGGTGCACCCAGCGTGTGGCGCCTTCGGCCGAGGGATCCGTCGGTGTGTGGGCCTGTTCGCAGGCCTCCCACGCCGCCGCCAGGCGGGCCGGCCCGGTGCCGGCCACGATGGCATGCGCGAAGCCGCCACGGCGCAGCGCGGCGCGTACCTTGGCATCCACCGGCTCGCGCACCTGCGGGCCGTCGCGCTGCAGGCCGTCGGGCAGCCAGGGCAGGTCGAGGGCGGTCAGCAGCGTGAGGTCGACGCGCGCATGGTCGGCGAGGGCCGCTTCGTACAACGAGCGGTCACCGAACACCTGGTCGCTGTAGACCGCGATCATCAGCGCGGTGGTGTCGGCGATGACGATGCCACCGCCACCGAGCTGCGCCGCGGCGGTGCCGATGCGGCGGGTCTGCTCGGCCGCGATGCCGGGCTGTTCGTTTTGCCGCGGGGTGCGCCCGAACCAGTCGCAGAACTCGCGCAGGTACTCGTCGACGCGGATGACCGGGATGCCTTTGACAGCGAACGCCTGGTGCAGCTCGCGCGCCAGCGTGCTCTTGCCGGTGCTTTCGGCACCGACCAGGGCGATCACGAAGGCGCCGCCTTGGGGGGTGTCGATGGTCATGCTGCCTGGACCCCGGTCTGGCGCTGGGCCGCTTGCCGGCGCCAGGCCTGCCAGCCCACCCATGACAGCACCACGAACACGCCATACAGGCCGACGGTGAGCCACAAGCCCTTGTAGGCGAACAGGCCCACGCCGACGATGTTGACCATCCCCCAGACCAGCCAGTTCTCGATGTGTTTGCGCCCCAGCAGCCATTGCCCCAGCAGGCTGCCGGTGGTGGGGAAAGCGTCCCAGTAGGGCACGTCGGTGTCGGTGGTGCGGGCCAGCAGCAGCCCCAGCAACGGCCAGGCCAGCAGCGTCAGCCCCAGCGCGATGGCCAGCGTCTGTTTTGGCGCCGGGCGCACCTGCAGCGGCTGGCCCAGGCTGTCGGTGCCGCGCAGCCACTGCCACCAGCCCCATCCGGCCACGCCGATGAACACAAGCTGCAGCGTGGCGTCGCCATACAGGCGGTTGTGCCAGAACACCAGGAAGTAGAGCGCCGAGCTGATGATGGCCAGCGGCCAGGCCAGCGGCCGCACGCGCATGTTGCAGCCCACCATCCACAGCGCCAGCACCACGGCCACCAGTTCGAGCCAGCTCACGGGGCTGCCCCACAGGGTGAAGGCGGCGGTATTCAGTGTGGCGATGAAGGGGGAGGTCAGGTCCATCAGACGGCGGCGCGGCGCCGGGGTGGCGCGGGGAAGGGCGGGCCGGACAGCAGCCCGGCCGGGCCCATCAGGGGGGGCTGACGGCTTGGCTGGCCGAGGTGCTGGGCGCCTGCGCGGCGGCCGGCCGGGGCCGCCCGAGGCGCTGGGTGTATTGCACCAGGATCTCGTCGGGCTTGACCATGCCCAGCTCGGCACGGGCCTTCTCCTCGATGATCTCCAGGCCTTCCTGAAGATCGCGCACTTCGGCGGCCAGCCGGGCGTTGGTTGCCGCGGCGTCGCTGTTGCGGGTGCGCTGGTCGGCCAGTTGGCCCTTGAGCTCCAGCACCCGCGGCACCCCGGCATGGCCCAGCCAGAGCTCGCCTTGCACCAGCGCAAGCAGTGCAATCAGCAGCACGGTGAGGTAGCGCATGGCAGGCAGGGCGCCGGGGCAGCGGGGGCTCAGCGCAGGTTGTAGAACGCGCTGCGGCCCGGGTAGATTGCCACGTCGCCGAGGTCTTCTTCGATGCGCAGCAATTGGTTGTACTTGGCCATGCGGTCGCTGCGGCTCATCGAGCCGGTCTTGATCTGGCCGGCATTGGTGCCCACGGCGATGTCGGCAATGGTCGAGTCTTCGGTCTCGCCCGAGCGGTGGCTGATGACGGCGGTGTAGCCCGCCACCTTGGCCATCTCGATGGCCGAGAAGGTTTCGCTGAGTGTGCCGATCTGGTTGATCTTGATGAGGATCGAGTTGGCGATGCCCTTGTCGATGCCTTCACGCAGGATCTTGGTGTTGGTGACAAACAGGTCGTCGCCCACCAGCTGCACCTTCTTGCCCAGGCGTTCGGTCAGGTGTTTCCAGCCATCCCAGTCGCCTTCGTGCATGCCGTCTTCGATGCTGATGATGGGGTACTTGTCGCACCAGGTGGCCAGGATGTTGGTCCACTCGGGCGCGGTGAGCTGCAGGCCTTCGCCCGACAGCACGTACTTGCCGTCCTTGTAGAACTCGCTGGCGGCGCAGTCCAGGCCCAGGGCGATCTGCTCGCCGGCGATGTAGCCGGCTTTGTCGATGGCTTCGAGGATGAGCTGGATCGCCGCTTCATGGCTGGCCACGGTGGGCGCAAACCCGCCTTCGTCGCCCACCGCGGTGCTCATGCCCTTGTCGTTGATGATCTTCTTCAGCGCGTGGAACACCTCGGCGCCATAGCGCAGCGACTCGCGGAAGCTCGGCGCCCCGACCGGGATGATCATCAGCTCCTGCAGGTCGAGGTTGTTGTTGGCGTGCGCACCGCCGTTGATGACGTTCATCATCGGCACCGGCATCTGCACCGCGCTCATGCCGCCGAAGTAGCGGTACAGCGGCAGGCCCGATTCTTCGGCCGCCGCGCGCGCCACGGCCATCGACACCGCCAGCATCGCATTGGCGCCCAGGCGGCTCTTGTTGTCGGTGCCGTCCAGGTCGATCAGGGTCTTGTCGAGGAAGCTCTGTTCCGACGCATCCAGCCCCAGCACCGATTCGCTGATCTCGGTGTTGATGTGCTGCACCGCCTTGAGCACGCCCTTGCCGAGGTAGCGGCCCTTGTCACCGTCGCGCAGCTCGATGGCTTCGCGCGAGCCGGTGGAGGCGCCCGAGGGCACGGCAGCACGGCCCATGGTGCCGCTTTCCAGCAGCACGTCGCATTCCACGGTGGGGTTGCCGCGGCTGTCCAGGATCTCGCGGCCGACGATATCGACGATGGCACTCATGGGAACAAAACTCCTTGTGATTTGAATTCGGGGCAGATTGTCAGCAGCTGAAGTCGTTCTCAAGCAGCGGCTGAGTCTTGACCACGCGGTCGAGTGCGACCAACTGCTCAAGCAGCGCACGCATGTGCTTCAGCGGCACGGCGTTGGGGCCATCGCTCATGGCGTGGGCCGGGTCGGGATGGGTTTCCATGAACAGCCCGGCCACACCCACCGCCACGCCAGCGCGTGCCAGCACCGGCACGAACTCGCGCTGGCCGCCGCTGCTGGTGCCCTGGCCGCCGGGCAGCTGCACGCTGTGGGTGACGTCGAACACCACCGGTGCGCCGGTCTCGCGCAGGATGGCGAGCGAGCGCATGTCGGAGACCAGATTGTTGTAGCCGAAGCTGGCGCCGCGTTCGCAGGCCATGAAGCTGTCCTCGGGCAGGCCAGCCTCGCGGGCCGCGTCACGCGCCTTCTGGATCACATGCTTCATGTCATGCGGGGCGAGGAACTGGCCCTTCTTGATATTCACCGGCTTGCCACTCTGCGCCACCGCGCGGATGAAGTCGGTCTGCCGGCACAGGAAGGCGGGCGTTTGCAGCACGTCGACCACTGCGGCCACGGCCGGGATCTCCGCCTCGCTGTGCACGTCGGTGAGGATGGGCAGGCCCAGCGTGCGCTTGACCTTGGCCAGAATCTCCAGCCCCTTGTCCATGCCCGGGCCGCGGAAGCTGCCGCCGCTGGAGCGGTTGGCCTTGTCGTAGCTGGACTTGAAGATGAACGGGATGCCCAGCGCGCTGGTCATCTCCTTGAGCTGGCCGGCCACGTCCATCTGCAGCTGTTCACTCTCGACCACGCAAGGGCCGGCGATCAGGAAGAAGGGCTTGTCGAGACCCACGTCGAAGCCGCACAACTTCATGCGTCGCTCTCCTTCTTCACGGCGTCGGCGTGCTGCACCGCTGCGCCGACATAGCTGACGAACAGCGGGTGGCCGTCCCATGGTGTCGACTTGAACTCGGGGTGGAACTGCACGCCGACGAACCACGGGTGCACGCTGCGCGGCAGCTCGATCATCTCGGTCAGCTTCTCACTCTGCGTGATGGCCGAGATCACCAGCCCGGCCTGCTGCAGCTGCTCCAGGTACAACGCATTGGCCTCATAGCGGTGGCGATGGCGCTCGGTGACGACCGGGCCGTAGATCTCATGCGCCAGCGTGCCGGGCTGGACGTCGGAGCTTTGCGCGCCCAGGCGCATGGTGCCGCCGAGGTCGGAGTTGGCGTTGCGCTTTTGCACCGTGCCGTCGCGGTCCTGCCACTCGTCGATCAGGGCGATCACCGGGTGGGGCGTGTCGGGCTCGAACTCGGTGGAGTTGGCGTCCGTCAAGCCAGCCTTGTGGCGGGCATATTCGATCGTGGCCACCTGCATGCCCAGGCAGATGCCCAGGTACGGAATGCCGTGCTCCCGGGCGTACTGCACCGCGGTGATCTTGCCTTCGATGCCGCGCTTGCCGAAGCCGCCCGGCACCAGGATGGCATCAAAGCGCGACAGCGTGCCAGCGGTCTGTTCGGTGAGCGTCTCCGAATCGACGTACTCGATGTTGACCTTGACCTGGTGGTGGATGCCGGCGTGGCGCAGCGCTTCGTTCAGCGATTTGTACGAATCCGACAGGTCGGTGTATTTGCCGGCCATCGCGATGGTGATCTCGCGCTTGGGGTGCGCCACGGCCTCGACCAGGCGATCCCAGCGTTTGAGGTCGGCCGGGCGGGTGAGCAGCTGCAGCTTCATGCAGATCAGCTCGTCCAGGCCCTGCTCGTGCAGCATGCGCGGC